>JAIDCC010000003.1 GCA_029056055.1 Duncaniella sp. | reverse complement strand
TATATCACCCTGCATAACTATAGGGAGGCTATATAACGGCTCTTAAGTAAACAGCATTGTGGCGCGTCCCTACCTGCAGAGTCGCTAACAGCAGAGTCCCAGGTTGATGAGTCGAGTGCTGCTTCGTCCATACTAGGGGCCCGGGTGTGGAGGGAGGCGGTGAGGAGGCCGGCGGTCAGCCAGAGGAGCGAGATCGCCAGAGTGTAGCGGCGGAGCAGGTAGAGACCCACGCCGAGGAGGGCCGGCAGGAGCGCCCACCAAACAGAGAAACCGCCGCCTGCGGCAACTATGCCGGCGCAGAGGCCGACGACAGCGGGCAGCAGGGGCGGAACGGGGCGCGTCATGAGATGACGGGAGATAGAGCGTGAGAGGGATTAGTCAATCGTGGCCATAACGACGAAGAACGAGCTGACACCGATGATAATCCAGAGCGAGACGGCAAGGATGAAAGGTTTGAGTCCGACAGCCTTGACGGTGTTGAGCGAGAGACTTGCGCCGATGAGGAAGAGCGTCAGCACGAGACCTTTCTTTGAGAGATAGACGAGCGTCGAGGTGAGCGCGGCGGGGAGAGGCAGGTAGGTGTTGGCCACCATGGCGAGGATGAAGAGGAAAATAAACCAGGGGATGGTGATTTTGCTCGATTTGTCGCGGAACACCACCATGGTGACGAGCGCGAGAGGAATAATCCACAGCGCGCGGGTCAGCTTGATGAGCGTGGCGAGCTGAAGAGCCTCGGTGCCGTAGGCCTCGCCTGCGCCGACCACAGAGGAAGTGTCGTGGATGGCGATGGCAGCCCATGTGCCAAACTGCGCCTGCGACATCTCGAACATGCGACCCAGCGGGGGGAAGATGAAGAGGGCGATGGCATTGAGCACGAAAATCACACCGAGCGACACGGCCATTTCGTTTTCGTTGGCCTTGAGCACGGGACCCACGGCCGCGATGGCGCTGCCGCCGCAGATGGCGGTACCCGACGAAATGAGGTAGGCTGTCTTGCGGTTGATGGCCATCCAGTAGCCGAGCATAACGCCGAAAATCATCACGCCGATAACCGAGACCACGGTGAAGAGCATGCCTTCGCTGCCACTCTTGAGAGCTTCGGTGACGTTCATGCCGAAACCGAGACCGACGACGGAAGCCTGAAGGAGATACTTGGATGTCTTCTTATTGAATTTCGGATAGGGGCATTGGAAAAACATCGCGTAGAACAATCCGAGGAAGAGAGCGTAGGCGGGGGTGACCGCCGCACCCGGCCAGATGAGGTCGAGCGGGAGGATGGTCATCACGCACAGAATGATGTAGAGGGGTTTGGCAATCTGTTGCATATGTATGAATTTTGCAAGATGGTGTTTAGTGAGAGTCGTTCCAGATGCGCCATGCCTCGACGGCCTGGATGTGGAGCATCTCGAGGCCGTTCTTGATGACGGCACCCCGGGCTTCCGCCTTCGAGAGAAAAAGCGTCTTTTCGGGATTGTAGACGAGGTCGTAGCAGAGATGGGCGGGGGTGAGCAGGTCGTAGGGAATGGGGGGACAGGCGTCGACGTCGGGATAAGTGCCCACCGGGGTGGCGTTGACAATGACGGTGTGGGCGGCCATCACTTCTGGAGTGAGGTCGGAATAGCCCAACATCCCTTCGGTGGGAGTGCGCGACACGAGCACAGGCTCAACGCCGAGGCTCCGCAAGCCGTAGACCACAGCCTTCGACGCGCCGCCGGTGCCGAGCACGAGAGCCTTTGAGCGGCCGGCAAGCAGCGGCGAGATGGAGCGGCAAAAACCTACGACGTCGGTGTTGTGGCCGGCAAGGAACGGACCGTCGGGGGTCTGCGTCACCTTGACCACGTTGACAGCGCCGATAGCCGCAGCCTCGGGAGCTGTTTCGTCGAGGTAGACCATGACGTCCTGTTTGTAGGGGATGGTGACGTTAAATCCGGCCAGACGGGGGTATTCGGCAAGCACCTCCATGAGGTCGCCGATGTCGGGAAGCTCAAATTTCAGATAGCGGGCATCAATCTGCTCGGAGCGGAACTTGTCGTTGAAGAACTGCGCCGAGAAAGAGTGGCCGAGCGGGCGACCGATGATGCCGAAATAGCGCTGCGGGATGTGAGGAGGTGGTGTCATTGCTGAGTGAAAGCGGTGTGGGGTATGAGAATGAGCCTGAGCGGCTGACGGCGCAGGCGGTAGATGCGGTAGGAGGAGTTGGCCGTGACGTCGGCCACATCGTCGGGCGAAAACCGCTCGGGAGGCGGGAGAGGCGAGGAGGGTTCGACGGTCTCGTATCTCACTTCAGGGCCGTCGGGAGTGTCGACCTTGACCCGCCGCAGGGGTGGAAGGTATGTGATGCTGATGCTGCCGTCGGCATCGAGGCGGGCACTCTGGCGCATCACGGCGCGCGCGGCCTCGGGGGTGAGGAGATAGCGGGTGTAGACGAGCGAGAGCACCATCGGAGCCACGATCAAGAGGGCGATGAGCGCCACGAAGAGCCAGCGCGAATCGTAGAAAGCGCCGACGGCGAGCATGATGACCACGGGGATGGCTATGAGCGGCCAGACGCGAGCCATGCGCAGACGAAGCACAGCGCCGAGGTAGTCGCCCGAGGGCACCTGATAGGGAGCGGTTTCCGCGGGAAGGGCGGCATCCATCAGTCGAGAAAACGTTTCGTGATGCCGGAATAGTTTTCGATGCGGCGGTCGCGGAGGAAAGGCCACCAGCGGCGCACGTTTTCGCAGCGGCGCATATCGATGTCGATGATAGCCACGGCCTCCTCGCTGTCGGAAGCCTGAAAGAGGAATTCACCCTGCGGGCCGGCCACGAAGCTCGACCCCCAGAACGTGATGCCACCGGTGACTTCGGAGGGGTCAGGCTCGTAGCCCACGCGGTTGACCGTCACGACAGGGAGGCCGTTAGCCACGGCATGGCCGCGCTGCACGGTAATCCAAGCCTCGCGCTGGCGGGCTTTCTCGTCGGGGGTGTCGGAGCTTTCCCAACCAATAGCGGTAGGATAGATGAGCATCTCGGCGCCGCGCAGAGCCATGAGGCGCGCAGCTTCGGGATACCACTGGTCCCAGCACACGAGCACACCGAGACGGCCGACGGAGGTTTGAATCGGTTCGAAACCGAGGTCGCCGGGGGTGAAGTAGAATTTCTCGTAATAGGCGGGGTCGTCGGGGATGTGCATCTTGCGATAGCGTCCGGCGATGGAGCCGTCGCGCTCGAACACCACGGCGGTGTTGTGGTAGAGCCCCGGAGCGCGACGCTCGAAGAGCGACGTGACGAGCACTATGCCACACTCGCGCGCCACGAGGGCGTAGGCGTCGGTGACGTCGGAGGGAATAGCCACGGCGAGGTCGAAATTGCCGACGTTTTCCGTCTGGCAGAAGTAGAGCGAATCGTGGAGCTCCTGAAGCACCACCAATTGCGCGCCGTCGGCGGCGAGGAGACGAATTTTTTCGATGAGACGGGCGCGGTTGGCGGCCACGTCGGCACCGTTGTGTTGCTGAATTATTCCTACTTTCATGAGGGAAGTCTTCTTTGGGGCTTTAATCTGAGTAAGTTCTAAGAAAATATCTTCGTCTTATTCGTTCATTTTTTTCACTCACTTATCCAATAACCGTTTTCGATGCCGGCCACCGTTCCGGCGGGCAACTGCATGGTGACGCAGTGGAGCGAGCCGTGCTGACGCACGAGGGCGCGGCAGTCGATGGGGACGATATCGTGGTCGGGGTAGGCCACCTTGAGGGTCATTTCCGCCAGACGGTCGTTGCGCTCCTGACCGTAGACGGGGAGGTAGATGGCATCGGGGCCGACGAGATAGTTGGCGTAGGTGGCGGGGAGCTGAAGGCCGTCTTCATCGAAGACCGCATCGGGGAGGGGGAGTTCGATGAGATTGTAGGGGGCACCGTCGGCAGTGACAAACTCCGCGAGCTGCCGGCGCATCAGTTCGAGCCCTTCATGGTTGGGGTCGGAGGGAGAGCCGGCGCCGGTGTAGATAATCGTGTTGCCGGGAGCAAGGCGCGCCAGGGTGTCGATGTGGCTGTCGGTGTCGTCGCCGGCGAGCGCGCCGTGGTCAAGCCAGAGCACGCGCTGCGCGCCGAGCACCGTGGCGAGGTAGGCGGTAATCTCCTTGCGCCCCCACTGGCCGTTGCGGTTGGGCGAGAGCAGACACTCGGAAGTGGTCAGAATGGTGCCCTGACCGTCGCTTTCAATCGACCCTCCTTCGAGCACGAAGTTGAGGCGATTGTCGAGTCGGGCGGTGAGGATGCCGGCGTCGGCCAGACGGCGGGTGATGAGGTTGTCATGGTTGGCGGCGAATTTGAGCCCCCAGCCGTTGAATTTGAAGTCGACGGCACGCAGACCGGAAGTGGTTTCGACAGTAATGGGGCCGAAATCGCGCGCCCAGGTGTCGTTGGTGGGAATGTCGGCGAAGCGCACGCGGCGCGGGTCGAAGCCGCAAGCCTCGACCGACTCACGGCAAAGAGAGGCGGGCCCGACGAGCAGCACACATTCACGCTCGGAGATGGCACGCACGATGGCGGCCACACATTCGCGGGCTTCGGAGAGCATGTAGTTCCAATCGGTGAGAGCGTGCGGCCAGGCCATTAGCACACAATCGTGGTGTTCCCACTCGGCCGGCAGGCGGCGTGAGGGAAGCGAGAGGTCAGTCGTCATATTCATCGCGGAGATTGTCCCAGATTTGGTCGTTAGATTCGGCGCGCTCCTCGCAGTAGTCGAGGAAGCCGCGCTTTTCGGTGGTATCGTTTTCGCGGCACCACTGACGGTAGCGGTGACGCAGGGCGGGGTCGTCGTGAATGCGCATCTTGAATTCGCTCTCGGCCATATCGACCGACCCGTATTGCTCGAGCATTTCCTCGAAAGTCTCGGTGATATCGTCGACGAGCGACACGGTGGCCTTCGACGAGAGGGGAACAGAGATGAAGGCGTATTCCACACCTGAACGGGCGTCGACATCCCAGACGTTAGGCGAGGGAATGTCGAGCGTGGCGAGTTCGGGCAGACGCGTGTCGGCCTCGGGAGCGAGGGTGTTGATGAGCGTGAGGTCGAGGCGGTCGGCTTTCGGGAGGGCGAGACGATAGATTTCGGCACCGCCGATGACAAACACCTCGTCGTCAGACTCGCACATTGCGAGGGCATCCTCGAGGCTGTCGGCGCGTTCGGCTCCGGGCGCGCTCCAGTCGGAGCGGCGGGTCAGCACGATGTTGCGGCGGTCGGGGAGCGCGCCTTTCGGGAGCGATTCGAAAGTCTTTCGCCCCATAATGACGGGGTGGCCGGTGGTGAGCGCCTTGAAGCGCTTCATGTCGGCCGAGATGTGGAAGAGCAGGTCGCCGGCATTGCCGATGGCATGGTCGAGCGTGGCGCAGAGGATGAGGGCGATAGCAGGTGTAGGAGAGGCTGTCGGGGTCATACGGCAACGGGAGCTTTGATGTGAGGCTGGGGGTTATAGTCGGTGAGAGTGAAGTCTTCGTATTTGAAGTCGAAGATGTCTTTCACCTCGGGGTTGAGTGTCATGGTGGGCAATTTGCCGGGGGTGCGGGCCAACTGGGTGTCGACCTGCTCGAAATGGTTGTGGTAGATGTGGGTGTCGCCGAGGGTGTGGATAAACTCGCCCGGCTTGAGCCCGGTGACCTGCGCCACCATCATGAGCAGCAGGGCGTAGGAGGCGATGTTGAAAGGCACGCCGAGGAAGGTGTCGGCGCTGCGCTGGTAGAGCATGAGCGAGAGGCGTCCGTCGGCCACGTAGAACTGAAACATCACGTGGCACGGGGGGAGGGCCATGCCGGGGATGTCGGCCACGTTCCAGGCCGAGACGATGAGTCGGCGTGAATCGGGGTTGCGCTTAATCTGTTCGATGACGTCGCGCAGCTGGTCGATGTGGCCGCCGTTGTAGTCGGGCCACGAACGCCACTGATAGCCGTAGATGTGGCCGAGATTTCCGTCGGGGTCGGCCCACTCGTCCCAGATTGTGACGCCGTTGTCGCGCAGGTAGCCGATGTTGGTGTCGCCTTTGATAAACCACAGGAGCTCGTGGATAATGGAGCGCAGATGGAGCTTCTTGGTGGTGAGCAGGGGGAAACCTTCGCTCAAATCGAAGCGCATCTGGTGGCCGAAGATGCTGCGCGTGCCGGTGCCGGTGCGGTCGGAGCGGTCGACACCTTCGGTCTTGATTTTATTCAGAAGTTCGAGATACTGTTTCACTTTTGACGGAGGGTGATTTGGAGTTGAGCCGCGTCTCGACGGCGCGCGCGCCCTGAGAGCGGGGAGCCGAGAGCGAGGCCTGACCTGCCGCGGTGTTTCTGACACGGCGCATGAGAGGGTCGGCGAGCTGATGACGGCGGAACGTATATGAAATGGCGTCGTCGGGACAGACGGCGGTGCAGTCGAAGCAGCACACGCAGCGCGACCCGTCGACGATATGGTCGTAGAGATTGATGCAGGAAGCCTTGCACACCTCCTCGCAGCGGCGGCAACCGGTGCAGAGGTCGGTGTTGATGTCGATGTGGAAAAGGGAATACTTCGAGACGAAGCCGAGCGTGGTGCCCACGGGACAGATGGAGTTGCAATAGGTGCGCCCCCCGCGGAAAGCGAGCACGAGCACCGTCGACATCACCACAATGCCGGCGAAAAGCCCGACGGCCGAGGCGGCGGCGATTTTGACGGGAGTGAAGACCCAGCCGGCCACCGAGGCATAGAGTCCGTAGGGGTCGAGCAGACTCACCACCGAGGCGATGGAAAGCATAATGGCGGCGACGGTGACGAGGAGCATCGAAACGCGCCAGCGGGTGAGCGGCGGGCTGTAGGAATAGGGGCGGCGGGCGGCGGCGCTACCGAGGCGCGGCAAGCGGGCCACGATGTCCTGGAGGGTGCCGAGCGGGCAGAGCGACGAGCAATAGACGCGCCCGAAAATCAGCGTCACGATGAGCCACACGAGCACCGTCGAGAGCGCAAACGTCAGAGCGGCCTGCATGAACTGCACCCCGGCGAGCCAGGCGGCAAACCGCCCCCACATCATGCCTCCTATAGATGCCAGCGAGCCGGTCAACACCCCGAAGGCGATGACCGACACGATGATGCGGAGCAGACGCAGTTTCATAACACACTATTGACGTTTAGAGGATTACTCACGAAAAACAGTAGCGACAGCCATGGCCGAGATGCCCTCTTCGCGCCCTTCGAAGCCGAGACGCTCGGTGGTAGTGGCCTTGACCGACACATCCTCGGGCTGAAGGCCGAGGTCGGCGGCCACGTTGGCTATCATGGCCTCGATGTAGGGTTTCACCTTGGGGCGCTGGGCCACGATGGTGATGTCGACGTTAGAAATCTCATAGCCGGTCTCGGCCACGATTTCGGCCACCCTTCGCAGCAGCACTCGCGAGTCGGCACCGCGATAGCGTTCATCGGTGTCGGGGAAGTGATAGCCGATGTCTCGCCGGCTGACAGCGCCGAGCAGCGCGTCGCTCAGCGCGTGGAGCGCCACGTCGGCGTCGCTGTGGCCGAGGAGTCCGAGCGTGTGGTCGATTTCCACGCCGCAAAGTATGAGGCGGCGTCCTTCGACGAGGCGATGTACGTCATAGCCGAGGCCGGTGCGGATACGTGTCATTTGCGTCCGAAGATATCTTTAAGACCATCCATATCGAAGGTCAGGGTGAAACGGAGAGTCTGGTCGAGCGGCGAGGTCTGCGCCGTGGCCATCATGTAGGAGGCATCGAGACGCAGCACACTGAAGGCGAAGCCGGCGCCGAGCGCGAAGTATTGCAGATTGCCCTTGGCGGGGTGCTGGTAGTAGTAGCCTCCGCGCAGGAAGAACTGGTCGTTGTAGGAGTATTCGGCGCCGAGCGAGAAAGAGATTTCCTTGAACTCTTCCGACATTCCGCCGGGGGCGTCGCCAAACGATTTGAAGATGCCGGTGATTGACGACATGTTCTGCCAGTCCTGATAGGCCTTGACATAGTCAACCTCGCCCTGGGTGTCGTCGGCGAAGTCCTGACGGCGCGGCATGACGGGCACGAGCAATTTGTTGAGGTCGAGGTTGAGGGCCAGATTGTGATAGTCGGCCAGGGGGAATGTGAACGATGTACCTATGCGCAGGTTGGTGGGGAGGAAGGCGGGGTTGTCGCCGTGGTTGTAGTTGACCTTCGAACCGATGTTTGAGATGTCGAAGCCCCACGCCCACTGGCATTCGTTGCGACCCACGATGGGATAGGTGACGTAGTAGCCCGAGATGTCGGCCGAGAAAGCCGAAGCGCCGGCGCTCTGGTCGGAGGCGTAGCTCTCGGAGAAGCTGAGGTCGGAATAGATGTAGCGGAACACCACGCCCATCGAGAATTTCTCGGACAGTTTGCGCGAGTAGCCGATGTCTAACGACATTTCGTAGGGGTTGATGGTGGAGGCGCCTGTGCCGCCCGCGCCGTTGAGCGCCACTTCGCCGAGCGAGAAGTAGCGCAGCGAGGCCGACACGGCCTGATTGTCTTCCGAGCCGAATTTCCAATAGCCCGAAAGATTGGCCAGGAAGATGTCGTTGACGAGTTTGCGGAGCCAGGGGGTGTAGCTCAGCGAGACGGCCGCGCGCGAGTAGGCGAACGCATACTTCGAGGGGTTCCAGAATTGCGAGTTGGCGTCGGGGTCGGTGGCGGCGCCGAGGTCGCCCATCGAAGCGCCGCGGGCGTCGGGCACGATGCCGAGCGAGGCCACACCGGTCTGGATGGGGTTGAAGTCGTCCTTGTCTTGAGCGCGCGCGCTCAGTGCCGACAAGGCCGCTGCGGCCACAAAAACGAATATGCTGAATAGTTTACGGGTCATGGTCGGGGTATAAGAGTGAGAGTGGGGGGATAGATGCCTTCGCAGCCGGGCAGATGCCGGCGCCGATGCAGACTATGCTAAGGTAATAACTCTCCCGGGGGGTGATTTATTGCATTTGCGGGGCAGAATTTTTCGCACGCGGCGCAAGGGGACCGAATACCCAATTTTAGGTATTGCGCGGGCGAGGATTTTTTCGCAATTTTGCAAAAAATTTCACACCACCCACCACACGCGCCCGTTTGCCTGCGTCGGTCAGAGAGTCAGAGCAGACATGCCGTGAAAACAACAGAACTCTATGCGTCTTTCAGAACTCCATACCGGACAGAAGTGTGTCATCGTCAAAGTGCTTGGCCACGGTGCCTTCCGCAAACGCATGATAGAGATGGGCTTCACCCGAGGCCGAGAGGTGACGGTGCTGATGGCCGCTCCGCTCAAAGACCCCGTGAAATATGAAATCATGGGCTACGAAGTGTCGCTGCGACGCACCGAGGCCGACCTCGTGGAAGTGGTCACCATCGACACCGACCCGCGCCCCTCGCAGGAACGCCACACCAACACCATCGACGACCCAGACTGCGTTGCGCACGACCACCTGCACACTGAGCAGTCGCGAAAGCAACGCACCATCAACGTGGCTCTGATAGGCAATCCCAACTGCGGCAAGACGTCGCTCTTCAACATCGCTTCGGGAGCCTCCGAACATGTGGGCAACTATTCGGGAGTCACCGTCGACGCCAAGAGAGGCACCTTCAGCCACGGCGGCTACCGCTTCAACATCGTCGACCTTCCCGGCACCTATTCGCTCGAAAGCTATTCGCCCGAAGAGAAATATGTGCGCTCGTATCTGAAAAACGAGGTGCCCGACGTGATTGTCAACGTGGTAGACGGCTCAAACCTTGAGCGCAACCTCTATCTGACCACCGAACTCATCGACATGGACCGCGCCATGGTGATAGCCCTCAACATGTATGACGAGCTGGAACGCAACGGCGTGACGCTCGACTACGAGCAGCTCGGCGCCATGATAGGTGTGCCCATCGTGCCGACGGCCGCCAACTCGGGCCGCGGCATCGACCGGCTTTTCGACACCATCATCCGCGTCTACGAAGGCACGGAGAAAAGCGTGCGCCACATCCACGTCTCGCTCGGCGCCGACATCGAAAAAGCGCTCAACGAGGTGAAGGCCGCCCTGAAAGAGCAACCCGACATCGAGCGCCACTTCTCGCCCCGCTACCTCGCCATCAAACTCCTCGAAAAAGATGCCGAAATAGAAGAGGCCACCCGCCGGCTGAAGAACGCCGACGAAATCATCGACCTGCGCGACCGCGTAGTCGAAGAGTTTGAAAGCCATCACGACCGCGACCTCACGGCCATGATAGCCGACGAGAAGTACGGATTCATTGCGGGCGCTCTGGCCGAGACCATGACACGCAGCGAGGAAGAACGCACTTCGGCCACGCGCATCATCGACACCATCGTCACCAACCGCCTCGTGGGTTTCCCGATTTTCCTTGCCATAATGGCCTTCATCTTCTGGGCCACGTTCTCGCTCGGCTCGATACCTATGGAATGGATGGAAGAGGGTGTCTCGTGGCTCGGCGAAATCGTGCGCACATGGATGCCCGACGGCTGGCTGAAAGACCTCGTGGCCGACGGCATCATCGGAGGTGTCGGCGGTGTGATTGTGTTCCTCCCGAACATTCTCATATTATATATATGTATAAGTTTCATGGAGGATTCGGGCTACATGGCGCGCGCGGCGTTCATCATGGACAAGGTGATGCACCGTCTGGGCCTCCACGGCAAGTCGTTCATCCCGCTGGTGATGGGCTTCGGCTGCACGGTGCCCGCTATCATGGCCTCGCGCTCCATCGAAAGCAGGTCGAGCCGCATGATTACCATCCTCATCAATCCGTTCATCTCCTGCTCGGCACGTCTGCCAATCTACGTGCTGCTCATCGGCACATTCTTCCCCGCCCACGCCACACTGGTGTTTTTCTCAATCTACCTGCTCGGCATACTCGTGGCCGGCATCACGGCGCGTCTGCTGCGGCGTTTCCACTTCGGCGAGGATGTCACTCCCTTCGTGATGGAACTTCCGCCCTACCGCATCCCCACCCTCAAGGCCACGCTGCGCCACACATGGGGCAAAGCCGAGCAATATCTGCGCAAGATGGGCGGCATCATTCTCGTGGCCTCAATCATCGTCTGGGCGCTCGAATATTTCCCTCTCCACGACGAGGATTCGACGGCTATCGACGCCGACGGCACTCCGGTGCTCGCGCTCTCCGATTCGGAAATCAACCCTGACCAGGATTCCTACCTGCGAATGATGGGCAAAGCCATCAATCCTGTCATGGAGCCGCTCGGTTTCTCGTGGCGCGCAACTGTGGCGGCCCTCGCCGGCGTGCCAGCCAAGGAAATCGTGGTGTCGACGCTCGGCGTGCTCTACACCGGCGAGGAGGATGCACCCGAAGCCACCCTTTCGCAACGCCTCACGGCACCCAACCCAGTGACGGGACACCCCGACTTCACTCCCGCCGTGGCTCTCGGATTTCTGGTGTTCGTGCTGCTCTACTGTCCTTGCATCGCCACAGTCACCGCCATCGTCAAGGAAACGGGCAACCCGCGCTACGGGTTGTTCACGGTGGTCTACAACACGGTCGTGGCATGGCTGGGCGCATTCGCCACTTTCCACATAGCCTCCTGGCTGCTCGGCTGACGACGTATTTTGACTTAAGTAAGTTCTAAAAAAATAAAACGACATATGTAAAGAAAATTCTTGAACAATAAAACTCGTTCTTTTTGGATGCTTTGAGCCTTTCGTTCAGGCGCATAGCCAGCTATGCTTCTTCATTCAAGCCCCAAATCATCGCAAAAATAACTTCTTCTTATTTGTTCATTTATTTTTATCACTTACTTAAATGGCCAATCTCCTGACTTTCGATTTGCAGGTCAGGAGATTTTTGTGTAACTTTGCGGTCTGAATCAGCCCGCACGCACTGCGACGCGACATTCAGCCACACACAGATTTACCATTCACTCTCTTCACTCTCTCCACGCCACACCCACCAACCAGTCAACCTTGCGAACGCTCGTCACCATAATCGCGCTCCTCGTAGCCATGCTGATGTCGCAGGCCGGCGCCGCCGACCCCAAACCCGTGCAGAAGATTTCTGCATGGCAGATTGTCGGTCCCCTCGGCACACGTCAGGCCGCCGAGCCCGACACCCTCATGTATCAACTCTATCGCACGGCCATCCCCTCGGCTGTCTCTCCGGCGTTTGCCACCACCGGCGCGCAGGAATCGGCGGGTGAGGAAATGATTTATTGGAAACGCGACCCGATGAGCGCGTTCTTCCTCAACGATGCGAAGCGTTTCTGGACCCCTTCGATAGAGAAGTTCAGATTCTACAATTCGCACATTCCCATGAGCCTCGTGAGCTACAACACCGGCGGCTCGCGCGAAACCACGCAAGACCATTTCAAACTGCTGTTCTCGGGCAACGTCAACCCCCGCGCCCAAATCGGCACTTTCATCGACTATCCTTATTCGAAGGGCAGCTACAACTATCAGGCTTCGAAGGGCTTCACATGGGGGGCTAACGCTTCATATCTCGGCGACAAGTATGACATGCAGGTCTACTTCGTCACCTACAATTTCACCAACAAGGAGAACGGCGGTATCACCGATGACCTCTACATCATAGACCCGGCCGAGATACAGGGCGGCTACTCTACAATCAACACCAAGAGCATCCCCACCAACCTGACCGCGTCGCACTCGCGCACGGGCGGGGTGCAGTTCTATCTCAACAATCGCTACAAGCTCGGTTTCTGGCGCGAGGAGACCGACTCCGTGGCAGCCGACTCCGTTGCTACGGTCAAGACATTCGTGCCCGTGAGCAGTTTTGTCTGGACCTTCGACTACCGCGATGCGCGCCACCGCTTTTCAAACACCAATGCCTCGGAGGAAAAGTCGTTTTGGGAAAACCATTACTTTTCGACCGACGGCACGGACGACCTGACCTCCTACTCCTCTGTATCAAACACCCTGGGCGTGCAGCTGCTCGAAGGCTTCAACAAGTATGCCAAGGCCGGGCTGGCTGCGTTTCTCACCTACGAGTACCGCCGCTTCCATCAGGCCACCGACACCCTGCCGCTGACCACCGACCTGCGCCCCGCCGGGCTTACCCCCTATCCTTTCGCCTCACGTCTGCAAAACCTCGAGTCGGAACATCTGCTCTATGCCGGCGCCCAGCTGTCGAAGCAACAGGGCTCGCTGCTGCGCTATGACGCCACGGTGAGACTAGGCATAGTGGGTGCCGCGGCGGGCGAGATTGATGCCCGCGGCTCGCTGACCACCCGCTTCCGTCTGCGCCGCGACTCGGTGGCCGTCACCGCCTACGGGGCTTTCTCAAACACTACGGCGCCGCTTCTGATGCAGCGTTTCATCTCCAACCATTTCGCGTGGGAGAACGACTTCAACAAGACCCGCCGTCTGCGTCTGGGGGGCAAGCTGAGCTATTCGCTCACCGGCACTTCGGTGGATGCCGGCATTGAAAACGTGCAAAACCTCATCTACTTCGGCAGCGACGGACTCCCGCGCCAGGCCGGCTCGGTCATTCAGGTGTTCAGTCTGACAGCGCGTCAGGATTTCAAGTGGCGCGCCCTCAACTGGCGAAACTCACTGACCGTGCAGACCTCGACCGACGAAAGCGTGCTGCCGCTGCCAAAGTTTGCCGTCTACTCAAATCTCTACCTGCAATTCAAGGTGGCGCGGGTGCTGACGGTGCAACTCGGCGTCGACATGGACTACTACACCGCCTACAATGCCCCGACCTATCAACCCTCGACAATGACCTTCTGCACCGGCGGCGACGTCAAGGTGGGAAATTACCCCTACATGAACGCCTATGCCAATTTTCATCTCTCGAAGGCGCGTTTCTACGTGGAGTATGCCCACGCCAATCAGGGTCTGTTCGGAGGCAACCGCTATTTCTCGCTGCCCCACTACCCTCTCAATCCCCACCGCTTCCTGATGGGTGTGGCCGTAGACTTCGCCAACTGACGAGCGGAGGCCCCGGGTTTCACCCCATCCTCCTGTCAGGTCTTTTCAATTTCAAACCGACTTTATTCCTAATCAAAAAACATAATGAAACATCTCTTACTCACTACCCTTCTGGCAGCAGCCACCACAGGCCTCGCTGCCGCACCGGCAGGACAGATGTCTTTCGAACGCCACACCATGACCACAGGTCAGGTCAAGGCGACCAACAGAGCCAAGCGTGCCGCCCTCAAGAGCGAGACACGCCACCTTGCTCCCGGCGTTGACCTCACCGTCGCCAACGGCATGAAGAAACTGCGCCTGTCAGGCGACCGCGCCCGCAAGAACATCTCCCCCATCGTGAAAGCTCCGCAGAAAGCCACAGCCCCCGAGGGCTACGTGCTTTTCGAAAGCTTCGAAGGCTGGGACGGGCAGGATGTCAACTGGACTCCCGAAGGCTGGACCATCCAGCGCAGCGGCAACGTTGAAATCCTCGAAAGCTGGTCGCCCTCGATGGCCGACCCCTACCTCCCCGCACCCTCCGACGGCAAAGTCTACATGGGCATCACCTACAGCTCCGGCCAGCAGGACGAATGGATGATTTCGCCCGTAGTCGAAGTGGCTGAAGGTATGCAGCTCTCTTTCTGGGCCTACTACGAGCCTTTCTACCTCTTCGCGATGGACAATTTCAACTATGACACCTTCGACTGGGACGGCGAGCGTCAGACCGCCGCAACCCTCCAGACCTGGGTGAAGGAAGAAGGGGGCGAATGGGTAATGATTCACGACCTCGTCGACGACTGGAAAGATGCTTCAGCCATCGATATGATGTATGCCACTCCCACCGCGCTTCAGAAAATCAGCGAAAACATCCAGGCCTACTGGGGCAAGAAGATTCAGGTAGGTTTCCGCTACGTCGGCACCGACGGCAACACGATGTTCATCGACGCCATCGGCATCGGCTATCCCTCTCTCGACGGTGTGTCGGTGATTGGTCCGTTCGACACCCTCTACTGGGGCTTCGACAAGGGTTGGGACATGGGCTACGTCTCAGCCATTCCTCAGTTCCCTGTCTACGCTCCCCTGACGTGGCAGAACTATTCCGACTGGAATCCCGACGTGACCTATTCATGGACCTATGTCGACCCCGCTACCGGCGAAACCGTCACCTCTGACGAAGACCCCGACATGCTCACGCTGAGCTACGAGCCCGATTATACTTCGGCAGAGACCATGCGCAACAATCTCATCGACGCGCCCGTGCTCAACGCTACCGCCCAGTTTGCCATCCCCGCTCAGGCCAACCCCGGCTACACCTACTTCCAGGCAGGCGGCAAGGCTGAAATTGTGTTTAAGAACGGCGACACGTTCGACGGCTCGCTCCTGCCCTTCGACTACGAACGCCTCGGTCTGGGCTACGTATCGCTCACCGACTATGACAAGGGTATAATGTCGATGCCCATCTTCGGCTACGGCCCCGGCGTCGACGAATACTGGCTCGACTACGCCCTCAACGGTCAGGCAGAGGCCTCGGAGACCGACTACTGCCACCTCGACGGTATCGCCAACCTCTTCATGCCTTCGTCCTACGCTCCCATCGTAATCAACGGTGTCTATGTCAACGCCTATGGCGAGATTGACCAGGATGCCGAACTCACCATGACCATCTACGGCCTGAACGCCGAGATGGAGAACGACCCCTCGACCTTCACCCTCATGGCTCAGTCCACGCTCAGCGGCAAGGATATCCTCCGTCAGTATGTAGATTCGAAGGGCTATCTCTGCCTCCCCTTCAGCTTTGACGAACCCGCCGTGCTGATGGCAACCAGTGAGCATCCCGCCTACTTCGTGCTGCTCGAAGGCTTCCGCTCCGACAAGGTCAGCTACTTCGCTCCCCTCCAGAACATGGACCCCGACATCTTTGCCTGGGGCTACATGATGACCGACACCGACCTCTCATCGCATGGCCTCGAAGCTCAAGGTCCCCGCTTCAAACCCCTCGTCTACAAAGCCGACGGCGACTACGTCGACCCCTATGCTGCATTCGCATTCGGTCTCGTAGCCGAATTCCCCTGGCTGACCACCGACTGCGAGGGCATCGAGCTTACCAAGGAAGCCCCCGAAGCCAATGTGGCCCTCGGCAGCTACTATGACGGCTCGAAGCTCACCGTGTCTGCCCCCGCAGGCGTGACAGCCACCGTGGCAGGCCGCTACAACGAGTGTGTTCTCTCCGTAAGCCGCGACGACTCGATGGTCGTTGTCGACGGCGAAATCACCGTCTCGGGCCCCGGCGTCGAAGTGAAAATCCCTGTCAAGGGTGAAGCCTTCTCGGGCATCGACGGCATCATCGCTCCCGAAGCCGGCGCAGCTGCCTACTACGACCTCTCAGGCCGTCGTCTCAAAGCAGCTCCCGCCACCGGTGTCTACTTCGTACGTTCTACCGACGGCACCGTAAGCAAGCAGATTGCGAAGTAACGCAATTCTGATAGCGACACATTAACACGGCAGCGGCCACCCCGGAAAGGGGCGGCCGCTGTTAGTTTTTTTCTAACTCAGGCGTTTCCTATCAGCTGCGGAGCGAGGGACGCATCAGATAGCTTGCCGAAGCGAGGGTGAAACCCCAGTAGATGAATGCAAGCGAGACGAGGAAGCTTGTCATGGCCATGTCCTGCACCCAACCGGTTTCGATGAAGAAGAATCCTACGAGGGTCAGCAGGATGCCGTTGATGAGCTGAAGCCACCAGTAACGGTAGGTGTTATTCTGCACGGCCGAGCAGAGGGCATTCACGCCCCAGAACATAAAGATGAGCGCCATGAAGTAGGGGAAAATCGCTTCGCTCATCACCACCGAGCGAACCATCAGAAATCCGATGAAGAGGTCGATTACGCCTCCGGCGAGCCACCAGCCCCAGCCTTTGCCGCGGTTACGCCCCGACGAGGCGAGTAGTTGCACAATGCCGGCGAGAATGAGGAGCCAGCCGAAAATTTGCGAGGCTACGGCATATCCCTGCACGGGCCAGAACCAATAGGCAAATCCACTGACTACCATAAGAATACCTACGAGAAGGACGACCCACCAATAACGGCTCTCGCCCATGAGTTTTGTTACGAACGCTTTCATAATTGTGAGGTGTTTAAAGTTTTAACGTTGATTATGTGTTGTGTTTCTGTGAGGAAGAATGTCGAGACGGAGGGGAGCGCGACGGCGGGCAGGCTCTTCGCCCCCGCGGGGTCGACCGGCCCGCGCCTCAGCGTCATTTTCAGTAATATAACATATAAAATTTTGAAAATGTTTGTATTTCACCGATTTTTTTATTACCTTTGCCGTCCGAATTGAGTCGGGCCGTCCGTATGGCTCGAACGTAAAACATTTCAGACACAAGAATGGCTAATATCAACATCACTTTTCCCGACGGTAGCGTGAAGCAGTTTGAGAGCGGCGTGACGCCTCTCCAGATTGCCGAAAGCCTGTCGTCGCAATTGGCTCGCGACATCCTCGCTGCCTCGGTCAACGATAAAGAGTGGGATGTCACCCGCCCCATCATCGAGGACGCAACGGTGAAATTCTTCAAGTGGGAAGACCCCGAAGGCAAGCACGCTTTCTGGCACTCGTCGGCCCACCTGCTCGCCGAAGCTCTCCAGGAGCTCTATCCCGGAGTGAAATTCGGCATCGGCCCCGCCATCGAAAACGGGTTCTATTACGACATCGACCCGGGCGAACACACCCTGACGGCCGCCGACTTCGCCAAGATTGAAAAGAAAATGATTGAACTCGCCCGCGAGAAGCAGCCCATCGTGCGCGCCGACATCTCGAAGGCCGACGCTCTCAAGCTCTTCGGCGACCGCGGCGAAGAATACAAATGTGAGCTGATTTCCGAACTCGAGGACGGCCACATCACCACCTACACCCAAGGCTCGTTTACCGACCTCTGCCGCGGCCCGCACATCGCCAGCACCGCGCCCATCAAGGCCGCCAAGGTGATGTCGCTCGCAGGTGCTTACTGGCGCGGCGACGAAAAGCGCAACCAGCTCGTGCGCGTCTACGGCATCACCTTCCCCAAACAGAAGATGCTCGACGAGTATCTCGCCCTGCTCGAAGAGGCCAAGAAGCGCGACCACCGCAAGCTCGGCAAGGAGATGGAACTCTTCGCCTTCTCGCAGAACGTCGGCGCCGGTCTCCCCCTCTGGCTCCCGAAAGGCACCGCCCTGCGCGACCGTCTTGAGCAATTCCTGCGCAAGATTCAGAAGCAGTATGGCTACCAGCAGGTCATCACCCCCCACATCGGCAACAAGAATCTCTACGTGACCTCGGGCCACTATGCGAAATACGGCAAAGACTCGTTCCAGCCCATCCACACCCCCGAGGAAGGCGAGGAATACCTGCTCAAGCCGATGAACTGCCCCCACCACTGCGAAATCTTCCGCGCTCTGCCCCGCTCTTATCGCGACCTGCCTCTGCGCCTGGCTGAATTCGGCACCGTCTACCGCTACGAACAGAGTGGCGAGCTCCACGGTCTGACTCGTGTGCGCGGCTTCACGCAGGACGACGCCCACATCTATTGCGCCCCCGACCAAATCAAGGGTGAATTCCTCAAGGTGATGGACATCATCTTCTACATCTTCAAGGCGCTCAAATTCGACAACTTCGAAGCTCAGATTTCGCTCCGCGACCCCGAGCACAAGGAAAAATACATCGGCTCTGACGAAAACTGGGCCCTCGCCGAACAGGCCATCATCGACGCCTGCAAGGAAAAAGGCCTCAACGCCCGCACCGAACTCGGCGAAGCCGCATTCTACGGTCCGAAGCTCGACTTCATGGTGAAGGACGCCCTCGGCCGCCGCTGGCAGCTCGGCACGATTCAGGTAGACTACAACCTGCCCGAACGTTTCCAGCTCGAATACACCGGCTCCGACAACCAGAAGCACCGCCCGGTGATGATACACCGCGCTCCCTTCGGCTCGATGGAACGTTTCGTAGCCGTGCTGCTCGAACACACCGCAGGCCGTTTCCCCCTCTGGCTCGCTCCCGAGCAGGCCGTCGTGCTCCCCATCTCCGAGAAGTTCAACGAGTATGCCTACCACGTCGCTGCCGAACTGGCCAAGTCTGACGTTCGCGCCGTGGTCGACGACCGCAACGAGAAAATCGGCAAGAAAATCCGCGACAACGAACTCAAGCGCATCCCCTACATGCTCATCGTGGGCGAAAAAGAAGCCCAGAATGGTGAAATTTCTGTAAGAAAACAGGGCGAAGGCGACCAAGGTTCGATGAAAATTGCTAACTTTGCAGAAGAATTGACTCGCGAAGTCAACGAAATGATAAATCAGTAGCCGACGACGACGGCCCGACAGCCGTCGCGTCTGCTCGACAACCGAAACACTCACTCTCTAACCCCCACTGCCACCGGCACTCTCTGAATGGAGAAAAAACCCTTCCATCCACGCCCACCGCGCCCTGCGGGCGCACCCTCCGGCCCCCGTGGCCGCCGTCCGATGCCTGTCAATAAAGACAAGGATCCGTATGCCACCAACGAGCGCATCCGCGCCCGCGAGGTGCGTCTTGTCGGCGATAACGTCGAGCCCGGCATCTATTCCATCCAGGACGCGCTCAAGAAAGCTGAAGAGCTTGAGCTCGACCTCATCGAAATCTCTCCCACAGCCGAGCCCCCGGTGTGCAAAATCCTTGACTACCAGAAGTTCCTCTATCAGCAGAAGAAACGCCAGAAGGAGCAGAAAGCCAAGGCCACCAAGGTAGTGGTGAAGGAAATCCGTTTCGGACCCCAGACCGACGACCACGACTACAACTTCAAGCTCAAGCACGCCATCGGCTTCCTTCAGGAAGGCGCCAAGGTGAAGGCCTACGTCTTCTTCAAAGGCCGCTCCATCCTCTTCAAGGAGCAAGGCGAGGTGCTTCTGCTCCGCTTTGCCAACGACCTCGAAGAGTATGGCAAAGTCGACCAGATGCCCGTGCTCGAAGGCAAGCGCATGATTATCATGCTCTCGCCCAAAAAGAAGTAAGCGCCGCCGCATCGGCTCTCATCCCCTCGCTACGTCTCGCGCCCCGGGCTTCCGTCCGGGGTGTGCAGCGAATTAATATCACTTATTTATTCTCAAACAAAAATGCCCAAGATTAAGACTAATTCCGGTGCCAAAAAGAGGTTCGCCCTTACCGGATCAGGAAAGATCAAGAGAAAGCACGCTTTCAAGAGCCACATCCTCACCAAAAAGACCAAAAAGCAGAAGCGCAACCTCACCCACTTCGGCCTCGTCAGCAGCGTTGACGCCGGCAACGTGAAGTCGCTCCTCGCCCTCAAGTAAGAGAGAAGTCTCTTTTCTCTGCCGCCGTCAAGCATAAGGAGAAAAACGAGGAAAGCCGCGAAGCTTTCAAGCCACACCCGGGGCACTCGACCGCGCCCCACCCCACAACCGATCACAGTTTTGGAAAGAATTTGTGATTATCAATTCAAAAATTGTTAACCGAGTGTTCAGCCACCAAACAATTAAAAAGAGCATAAACGCGTGCCGCTGACATTCACAACACAACACCACAATGCCAAGATCAGTCAATCACGTGGCCTCACGCGCCCGTCGTAAGAAAATCCTCAAACTCACCCGCGGTTACTTCGGCTGCCGCCGCAACGTCTGGACCGTTGCCAAGAACACTTGGGAAAAAGGTCTGACCTACGCCTACCGCGACCGCAAGGACAAGAAGCGCAACTTCCGCGCTCTCTGGATTCAGCGTATCAACGCTGCCGCCCGTCTCGAGGACCTCTCTTACTCGAAGCTCATGGGTCTCATCCACAAGGCAGGCATCGAAATCAACCGCAAGGTGCTCGCCGACCTGGCTCTCAACAACCCCGCCGCATTCAAGGCAGTTGTCGACAAGGTGAAAAACGCCTGAGCCTAAGTCACCACACAATTGACACAAGCATAGAGCGCGGCTCCGCACGGGGCTGCGCTCTCGTCTATTTGCCTCCTCTGCGCAACTATCCGGCAGCCTTGCGCCTCTCCCGGCGCGACACACCGATGTTTGCCCATCAAGGCTTCCCTGAAACCATTTGCCCCCCTCCGCGCAACTTTTCCCGCCGCCGCGACGTTATAGATTAAGGATGTGCCAGCGACATCTGCACACCCTCGCCTGAAATTAAGAAATATAATCATCATGAGTCAACTAATAGCTATCGTAGGCCGACCCAACGTCGGCAAGTCAACACTTTTCAATCGTCTCACACAGACCCGCACGGCCATCACCAACGATGAGGCCGGCACGACGCGCGACCGCCAGTATGGCAAAGTAGACTGGAACGGCAAGGAATTTTCAATTGTCGACACCGGCGGCTGGGTCATAGGCAGCGAAGACGTTTTTGAAAACGAAATCAACAAGCAGGTGCAGCTCGCCGTCGAGCAGGCCGACGAAATCCTCTTCGTGGTCGACGCCATGAACGGTGTCACCGACCTCGACGACCAGGTGGCCGAAATCCTCCGCCGTTCGAAAAAACCGGTAATTCTCGTGGCTAACAAAGTTGACGCAGGCGACTCCATCTACAACATCGCCGACTTCTACGCTCTCGGCCTCGGCGACCCCGTAGGCGTCTCGGCTGTCAGCGGCTACGGCACAGGCGACCTCCTCGACCAGGTGGTTGAAAAAATGCCCGAGCCCAAGGAAGAAGAGGAGGAGCAGCTCGACGACATCCCCAAGATTTGTATCGTAGGCCGTCCTAACGCCGGAAAATCGTCGATTGTCAACGCCTTCATGGACGAAGAGCGTCACATCGTCACCGACATCGCCGGCACCACCCGCGACTCCATCTACACGCGCTACAACAAATTCGGCTTCGACTTCTATCTGGTTGACACCGCCGGCATCCGTAAGAAAAACAAGGTGACCGACGACATCGAATACTACTCCGTAATCCGCTCGATACGCGCCATCGAGGCCTCCGACGTCTGCATACTGATGATTGATGCCACCCGCGGCATCGAAAGCCAGGACGTCTCGATTTTCTCGCTCATCCAGCGCAACAAGAAAGGTCTCGTCGTCGTGGTCAACAAATGGGACCTCGTAGAAGACAAATCGAAAGAAGCCATCCGCCACTACGAAGAAGCCATCCGCGCGCGCTTCGCTCCCTTCGTCGACTTCCCCATCATCTTCGCCTCGGCCCTCACCAAACAGCGCATCTACAAGGTGCTCGAGACCGCTCTCCACGTCTGCGAAAACCGCAAACGCGTCGTGCCCACCTCGCAGCTCAACACCGTCATGCTCGAAGCCATCGGCGCATATCCCCCACCCGCAAACAAGGGCAAATTCGTGAAGATTAAGTATGTCACCATGCTCAAGGGTGCCGACGTGCCCACGTTCATCTTCTTCTGCAACCTGCCCCAGTGGGTCAAGGAACCCTACCGCCGCTATCTCGAAAACCAGATTCGCGAGCATTGGGACTACAACGGCACACCCATTCAGATATTCATGCGCGAGAAGTAGGCTCCCGCCCCTTCCGCCCTCATCTCTCAACGAAGCGCCCCGCCCCGGCGGTTTTCCCGCCGAGGGCGCCGCGCTTCTCCTTTCGAGACACTTCCGACCCAAACACCGACACCTATCACCATTCTCCGAAACGCCATGTGCAATCCCGCTTTCCGCCGTGCAGCCGGCCTGCTCCGACTCATGCTGACCTGTGCCCTCCTCCTTGCCGCCGCAGCTCCCGCCGCAGCCGCCGACCGTGACAGACAACGCTTCGTCGACGTCTCGGTGCATACGCTCTGGGGTGGCACCTACCTCATCAACAACTTCAACTCGGCATTCCCCGAAATCTCGCACATCAACACCATGATGGGTGTCGGCATCGGTGCAGGTGCGGGCGTCCGACTCAACATCACCGACCTCGTGGCCGTCGGCACCGAGCTCAATCTGCTCGTCGGCCATGGCAAAATGGACCTCGCCGTGGCGAGCGAGACAAACGTCTCCGTCTCAAACGTCTTCCAGACCAACAGCTACACTCAATTCATCATCCCGGTGTTCGTAGGGTTCACGCTCCCCGTGGCCGACAAGGTGGCATGGGAAATCGACCCCGGCTTCTTCATCGGCCTGGGCCTCGGAGGCACGCAGAAATCCACCATCTACGATGCTAAGACCAATGCCCTCGGCCAACTCATCTCGTCGAGCACCGTGGTTGAGCATGATTTCTACGCCGATTCCGACGGTTTTCTCAGCTCGGTGAAACGCGCCAATTTCGGTTTTCATCTGGCCACGCGCCTACGCTTCAACTCCCACTTCTCGATAGGCCTGCGCACCGAAATAGGCCTTACCAACGCCTCCTATTCGACGGGCCTTGTCAACCCCACAATCCGCCCCGTCAATCTTCTCGCCGAACTCGGCTGGCGTTTCTGAACGCCCAACACCTCTTACGCAAACCGCGCATCCATTCCGCCCGTGGGGCGAAGTGGATGCGCGGTTTGTTTGTTACGTCAGACGCCGGAAAGGCCCGTCAGACTATCTCTTTCTCGTCGTCATCGCCGTCGGGGTTGAGGTCGAGCGGCGTCGCGAAGGTGTGGTGGTAGACAATGGTGCCCTCCGTGCGATTAAGCACTTCAAACGTGTAGGAGCCGTCCCATTTGCGCCCCTCGAATGAGCTTTCTACGCTCTGGCAGATACCTATGACGCGCAGGTCGGAAATTGCTGCGTCACCTTCGCGGGTGAAAGTCTTTCCTCCGAGCGCTTTCTCAAACGCCTCCGAGATGGCACGCGCCTCGGCATCGGCCGTAGGAGCCGCAGATTCTACTGTGAGCCTGCATTCGTAATCGGTCTTGACCGAATCCTTATTGCACGCCGCGAGCGCGAGAAGCGCGCCTAAAAGGGCAAAAACTATTTGCTTCATGTGTGTGAGTGAGAGTGTTTGTAGGGTGATTGGTTGATAAGAGAGAGGGTGTCGACTCGCACTTGGCTGAGCCGCACCCTCTAATCAATTAAGTAAGTGCGAAAAATAACTTCCTTTTATCTGTTCAAGAATTTTTCTTTACATATATCGTTTTATTTTTTGAACTTACTTAGTTTGACAGGCAACGGGTCAGAGACCGCGACCGTGGCAATTCTTATACTTCTTGCCCGACCCGCAGGGACAGGGGTCGTTGCGGTTGATGCGCGGACCCGCCTTTACGGGGGTGGGAGCCTGTCGCTGCGAAGCGCCCTGGGCTGCCGCGCGGTTGTCGGCCTCGCCGGGGAGGTTCTCGCGCGATGTCTTGTAGCGGCTGTAGTCAGTGGCCTTCTCGGGCATCGCACGCTCTATTTCGGGCTGAGGCTTGGCGAGGGCTGCCTGCGGCTTTTCCTCCTCCTGCTCGTCGGCCTGTTCGTCGGCCGGGGCTTCCTGCGCTGCGGGTGCAGGGGCGGGAGCGGGCGCCGGGGCGGCGGGACGCACATAAATCTGGCCGCGCATCAGCACCGACATGGCCTTGACGTTGAGCGAATTGAGCATGTTCTCGAAGAGGTGGAACGACTCAACTTTGTAGATTACCAGCGGGTCTTTCTGCTCGTAGGAGGCGTTCTGCACGCTCTGACGCAGCTGGTCGAGCTCGCGGAGGTGTTCTTTCCAGAGTTCGTCGATGGTGACGAGCATCACGGCCTTGTGCCATTCCTTGACTATCGACTTGCACTGGGTGCGGTAGGCTTCGTCGAGGTCAACCACCAGGTTGAAGAAGCGTTTGCCGTCGGTGATAGGCACGGCGATGCGTCCGCTCATGCCGCGCTGCTCCACGCAATCTACAATGACCGGCTGCGCCACCTCGATGATGCGCTGGCCCTTGCGGTCGAAGGCTTCCTGAGCGGCTGTATGGACGCGCTCTATGGCCTCTTCCTTCTCCATGTTGCGGAATTCGTCGGCGGTGAAGGGGGTCTCGATGGTGAGCACTTTCAGCAGGTCAACCGACAGGTCGTCATATCCGCCGGGATAGTTGACGTTGACCATGTTTTCCACTACATCCCAGAGCATGTTGGCGATGTCGATGCCGATGCGTTCGCCGAGCAGGGCGTGGTGACGGCGGTTGTAGATGTAGGTGCGCTGCTTGTTCATCACGTCGTCATACTCGAGCAGGCGCTTGCGGATGCCGAAGTTGTTTTCCTCGACGCGCTTCTGGGCGTTGCCGATGGCGTTGGTCACCATCTTGCTCTCGATGCGCTCCCCTTCCTCAAGGCCGAGGGTGTCGAGCATCTTCATCACGCGGTCGGTGGCGAAGAGACGCATCAGCTGGTCTTCGAACGATACGTAGAACACCGACGAACCGGGGTCGCCCTGACGGCCGGCACGACCGCGCAGCTGGCGGTCGACACGGCGCGACTCATGGCGCTCGGTGCCGATGATGGCGAGACCTCCCGCTTCCTTCACTTCGGGCGAGAGCTTGATGTCGGTGCCTCGACCTGCCATGTTGGTGGCGATGGTCACCATGCCCTTGCGTCCGGCGTTAGCCACGATTTCGGCTTCCTTCTGGTGGAGCTTGGCGTTGAGCACGCTGTGGGGGATGTGGCGCATGGTGAGCATCTTCGAGAGCAGCTCGGAGATTTCCACCGAGGTGGTGCCCACGAGCACGGGGCGGCCCGCCTTGACGAGTTCCTGGATTTCCTCGATTACGGCGGCATATTTCTCTTTCTTGGTCTTGTAGACGCGGTCGTTCATGTCGATGCGCGCCACAGGACGGTTGGTGGGGATGGTCACCACGTCGAGCTTGTAGATGTCCCAGAGCTCGCCTGCCTCTGTCTCGGCCGTACCGGTCATGCCGGCGAGCTTGTGATACATGCGGAAGTAGTTCTGGAGCGTGATGGTGGCGAAGGTCTGCGTGGCGGCTTCCACCTTCACGTGCTCCTTAGCTTCGATGGCCTGGTGGAGTCCGTCGGAATAGCGGCGGCCTTCCATGATGCGGCCGGTCTGCTCGTCGACGATTTTGATTTTGCCTTCGTCGATGACATATTCCACATCCTTCTCGAAGAGTGTGTAGGCCTTGAGCAGCTGCGTCACGGTGTGCACGCGCTCGGCCTTCACGGCGTATTCCTGCATCAGGGCGTCTTTCTTCTCCTGACGCTCCACGGGGTCGGCGATGGTCTCGGCTTCAGAGAGCTGCGAGGCTATGTCGGGCAGCACGAAGAAGTTGGGGTCGTCGGTCTTGCCGGTGAGTTCGTCGATACCCTTGTCGGTGAGTTCCACCGAACGGTTCTTTTCGTCGATGACGAAGTAGAGGGGGTCGGTGACGGTGGGCATCTCGCGCTGGTTGTCCTGGAGATAGTAGGCTTCGGTCTCGAGCATGATGTTTTTCATGCCCTCCTGCGAGAGAAATTTGATGAGCGCGCCGTTCTTGGGCAGGCCCTTGAAGGCGCGGAAGAGCAACAGCGCGCCTTCCTTCTTGACCTCCTTGTCGTCTGACGCGAGTTTGGTCTTGGCTTCGGCAAGGATTTTGGTGACGAGTCGGCGCTGGGCTTCCACCACTTTCTCTACGTTGAAGCGGTATTGGTCGAAGAGTTGGTCGTCGCCCTTGGGCACGGGGCCGGAGATGATGAGCGGCGTACGGGCGTCGTCGATGAGCACTGAGTCAACCTCGTCGACGATGGCATAGTAGTGCTTGCGCTGCACGAGGTCGGCGGGCGACAGGGCCATGTTGTCGCGCAGGTAGTCGAAACCGAATTCGTTGTTGGTGCCGAATGTGATGTCGCAGTTGTAGGCGGCGCGGCGCTGGGGGGTATTGGGCTGGTGCTTGTCGATGCAGTCTACGGTCGAACCGTGGAACATGTAGAGCGGGCCCATCCACTCGGAGTCACGCTTCGAGAGGTAGTCGTTGACGGTCACGACGTGGACGCCGCGGCCTGAGAGCGAGCGCAGGAACACGGGGAGCGTGCCGACGAGGGTCTTACCTTCGCCGGTGGCCATCTCGGCAATCTTGCCCTGATGGAGCACGATACCGCCGATGAGCTGCACGCGGTAGTGCACCATGTCCCACGTCACTTCGTTGCCGCCGGCGAGCCAGTGGTTTTTCCAGATGGCTTTGTCGCCTTCGATGCTGACGAAGTCGCGCCCTTGGGCGGCGAGCTCGCGGTCGAGGTCGGTGGCTTCCACCACGAGTGTCTCGTTCTTGGCAAATCGCGAGGCGGTTTCGCGCAGCACGGCAAACACCACGGGGAGGTGTTCGTTGAGCTTGTCTTCGATGGTGTCGAGGATTTTCTTCTCGTTAGCGTCGATTTTGTCCCAGATGGGGCGGCGTTCGTCGAAGGGGAGCTCTTCCACCTTCACGCGAAGTTCGGCATTTTCGGTTTCGAAAGGTGCGGTGGCCGCTTTTATGTCGTCGCGTACGCTTTGGATGCGTCCGCGCAGCTGGTCGATAGTGAGTTGTTCCACCTCGGGGCCGAGGGCTTCTATTGCCTTGACGATGGGCTCGATTTCCTTCAGGTCGCGGGTAGATTTATTACCAAAAATCTTGGTGATAAATGATGTGAATGACATTTATGTAGATGTGTGTTGTGTTACGTTGTGTTGATGATTATTTCAAGTGGGTGTGCGGGGGCCTCCACGGCTCAGAACATGAGCGGAGGGAGTGCCGCTCCGTTGGGCGACCGTATGCGCAGCAGCCGGGCCACCGTCGGCGCTATGGCACGCGCGTCGATGGTCTCTACTATCTCGGTGGCCGAGAGGGTGGGCGCAAGGATGTAGACGGGCGACGTCGTGGCGGCCCAGCGCACCACGGGCTGTTGCGCGAGCTCGTCGGAGGTCTCCGAGTCGGAGATGACCCATCCGGGCGACACGCGCACCATCAGGTCGCCGGCATGTTCTGGCGAGATGTTGCGCTGTATGGCCATGGGGGTGTCGCCGGCGCGGCGCGCCAGGATGTCGTCTATGGTATAGACGTCGGCCACTCCGCTCATGCGGGCCAGAAATTCGGCGGCTTCGGCGCGTATGGCGGCTTCGCCGAGGTCGCGCTCTTTGATGAGCCGACGGTTGAGGAAGAAAAATCCGTTGTGATAGCCGCTGACCCATTCGCCGTTGCCGTGCAGGGCCATGAGATACATGTTGAGCAGTGACGTGGCTTTGCGTGGCGAGAATTGGCCGGAGGGCACTCCCCAGCGGTCGTCGTCGCGGCGCACGCTCGGGGGCGCGGGGGTGCCGGCCACGAAGAGGAGCGTGTTGGCCATGCCGGGCCCTGCCTCGATGGCTTTGACAATCTGCGCGATGTCGGCGTCGAGCCGCAGTATGGCGTCCATCCGCTCCAGGCGGTTGTCGGCATCGGTCGAGTAGGGATAGGGACTCACGTCAAGCCCGAGCGAAATCATGTCGGTGAAGTCGCGCGAGCCGAGGCGGAGGGTCGAGATGTAGTCGGCGGCGGCGGCTACTATCTCGTGGTTGCCGGCTGCCGAGGCTTTGAACTGCGTGAAGCGGTCGGCCAGGCGTGCCGGGAATGTATATCTGAAGGGATATGTTTTCTTGTAGGCGGGCAGGTCGGGATAGGTGTCGAGCGCTTTGAGCGGCTGCCACGAGAGGGTGTCGAGGCGCGAGGCGAGCGTCAGCCCTACGTTGCGGCGCGACAGGGCCGAAGGCATGTCGGGGTGCGACGACGAGCGGGTCCATTTCCCGTCGGTGTCGCTTATCCACGCGGCTGAGTTGCCTGCATGTCCGGCGAGGATTATGGCTGTCTGGGGGTCGAGGGCTATCGAGTGGACTGCCCCGAGACCGCCGTCGGCTATGCGCACTTCGTCGGCCAGCGTAGACACTTTGATGGGGGTGGCGGTCAGGTCGGCGTCGGTGTAGCGTCCTGCTTTCGAGGGGTCGAGGAGCACCGGGATGTCGAGGCGCGAGGTGGTGTCCCACACGCGGGCCGAGGGGATGCCGTTGACGCCGGGGGCGGTGCCGCTGACGAGGATGGCCGTGGCGGCCGTAGCGTCAACTCCGGGGCCGTAGTCTACGTTGTCGATGCTTACGCCCTGCGATATGAGGCGGTTGAAGCCGTCGGCTCCCATGCCTGAGCGGAGCAGGTCTACGTAGTCGGCGGTCAGGCCTTCGACGAAGATGCCCACCACGAGTTTCGGCCGCGGCTCGGGGGCGTGGGGCACGCGCGGCTGCGCCGCCGACGCTGTGGCCGGGGCGAGCATGGCGATACCCATCGTGACCATCGAGGCCACGAGGACGCAAGCGAGTGAGGTGCCGATTTGTCGAGTGTTCATCTATTGTGTCTTGCCTTTGTTAAGGGCGGTTGGTTTCGATTGATTTATTTGTCGTTGTCGGGGTTCTTCCTTGCGGTCAGCACGCTTGCCAGCGCGCCCGAGAGGAGCAGGTCGGCTGCTATCAGGGGCAGGAATGCGGGGTTGAGCCGCTGCACGCCGCAGAGCGAGACTGCGAGGAGACCTATTAAGAGTGCAAAGTTAACAATTTGATAGTAAACCACCAAACGTTTTGCTTTTTTTATCCAAACTGCTATGGCCGGAATGAGGCAGAGGGGGTTGAGCCAGAGGTAGAGCCAGTTGGGCGACGTGGCTTCGTGGACGGATATGAATATCAGAAACGTCAGCACGAGGCCTTCGATGCCGGCCACTGCGAAATAGATGCCCGAGGCGATGCGGAGCGCCCTCGTGAGGCGGCGCTTGCGCAGGGCGGGGAGGGCACACGCGGCGCTGACTATCATCACGATGCAGGCCCACGTCATGGGGCGGAGCATGAAGGGGGGCGGGGGCAGAACCGCTGTGCCTGAGGCGGGAGCTTCT
>JAIDCC010000029.1 GCA_029056055.1 Duncaniella sp. | reverse complement strand
CCATTCCCCATTCCAAATTCCCCATTCCAAATTCCCCATTCCAAATTCCCCATTCCCCATTCCAAATTATCACCCTTCCTCCCCATCCGTCAGGGCTTCGGCGTCGAGATGCGCCATCTGCTGCACCGTCGCCGAGAAGGTTTTCTGCGTCTTCGCGCCGAGTTTGCGCAGTCGTTCAGCCGCGCCGAGCAGATTGCCGCGCCCGGTGGCGAGCTTCGAGAAAGCCGCGTCAAGCGAGGCGTTCGACTTGGTCAGCGACGCACGGATGTTTTCGAGGTCTGACGTGAAAGCCGCGAATTTGTCATACATCGTGCCGGCCACGCGGGCTATTTCGAGCGCGTTGGTGGTCACCTGATTTCTCACCCACAGATTTTTGATGAGTCGCAGCGCAGCCACGAGGTGGGTGGGCGACACGATGAGCACCTTTCGCGAATAGGCGTAGTCCCACAGCTTGGGGTCGGCGTGCATGGCGGTCATGTAGGCCGGCTCGTTGGGGATGAACATCATCACCATGTCGATGCGCGACTCTCCCACGTAGGCCGAGTAGTCGCGGCGCGCCAGCCCGTCTACCTGCGCCCTGACGGCCACGGCATGGAGGCGGGCCGCTTCGGCTCGCTGCTCTTCGGGAAGCGATGTGTCGAGCGAGTCGAAGTAGTGCGACAGATTGGTCTTGGCGTCGATGACGAGGCGCGAGCCGTCGGGATAGTTCACCACCACGTCGGGGCGCAGCCCGCGCCCTTCGTCGTCGCGCAGCGTGCGTCCGTCGGTGCCCGTAGTGGCCTGAAGTGTGTATTCGCGCCCCTCGGTCAGACCGCTTGCGGCCAGTATCGATTCGAGCACCATTTCGCCCCAGTCGCCCTGCACCTGATTGTTGCCCCTCAGCGCCGCCGTCAGATTGCGCGTCTCCTGCATCACCGAGTCGTTGAGTGCCCGCAGCTGCGCTATCGTCGCCGCAAGCGACGAACGCTCTTTCGTGTCGGCCTCCTGACTCTCGCGCACGGCACGCTTGAATTCGTCGATGTTGGTCACGAGCGGGGTGAGGATTTCTGTAAGCCGCTCGGCATTCTGCGCCTTGAAGCGGTCGGAGTTCTCGCGCAGTATGTCGTTGGCGAGGTTCTGAAACTGTGTCTTGAGCTGCTGCTCGCGCTCCGTGGCTTCGGCGTTGAGATGGTCGAGCGAAGTCTTGAGGCGCGAGTTTTCGCTGAGGGTCTTGGCGTGCTCCTCATTGAGGGCGTGCAGCCGCGACGTCACGTCGGCAAGCTGTTCGGCCAGCGACGCAGCCTGCATATCGGCATTCTGACGCAATTCGGCTACGAGCGCTTCATTGTGTTCGCGCAACTGCGACAGCGCACGCACGCTCTCTGCGCGCTGTGTCTCGAGGCGTTCGCGCCCCATGGCCTGCTCCGACGCGAGTTGCTGCCGCAGGGCCTCGGTTTCCGCTTCGAGACGCGAGATGCGCGGAGCCGCTTCGGCCGCCGCCGCACGTGCCTCAGCCTCCTGGCGGCGCAATGTTTCAGCACCCGCCTCGGCCTCACTCAATCGTCGCTCAAGCGAGCGCGCACGCGAAAATTGCCACACGGCCACGGCCAAAGCCACGCCCAGACAGGCTGCAAGTATTATCAGCATAAAAATATCGTCTAAATCTTGGTGTTAATAATTCAATAAAGATTTCCCCCTCGCCCCCTCCCACACATCGCCCTCCTTGCGCCGCTGGGGCGTCAGCCCTTTTGCCGCTGCGGCGGGGCGTCAGCGCCGCCAGCAGCACCCCTCGGCAGCCCGTGCGGTTTGTCTTCGGGTGGGTGCGTCTCCCGATAGCTCTGATTCCTCTGAGTTCTCTGATTCCTCTGATAAAAAATTCAGAGGAGGACGCTTCCCCGGCTGTGGCCGCTGAAACGTCCTCTCTCTAATTCAGTTGAGGATAATCCCGCCGACAGGCGCCGACATATAGGCGCGCGCAAACTGGCGGATTTTCTCGATGGTCAGTCGCGACGGACTTTCTTTTCGGCTGTCAGGTGCGACAGCCATTGAAGCTGATGACGGTGTAGAAATTTTTGTCATAGGCAAACGTAGGGTAATATGTGTGATGAACTGAACGTATTAATAACGCATCACAGCGCCCCTTTATTGCAGTCACGCCCACATTTTTCCACCGTTCCTCGCGTCGGCCACGACTCTCACCGGGTGATGACGCGATATTCCATCGCGCCCCCCGAACTGACGTGGTAGCGGCGAAGAGAATAGCGATGCTCAGCCGCCGGACCCGAACGCGGCATGCCGGGGTTGGTGAACACCTCGTAGGTACTCCCGCAGTCGGGACACCTCACGCACAACTCTTCGCTGTCTATCACGAGCCGCGACAGTTTCGGGATGTCTACCGGACACGCCAGGTCGAAGGCATAAAGGTCGCCTATCACGTCGGCCACGAGCAGCAACCCTCCGTAGCCCGTGCGGTCGAGCGACGTGTAGGGAAAATCCACGGGTTCCTTCACCGATGGCGTTCGGGGGTCGAAGATGTAGCGCCGCGCCGAAGCGGCATCGCCCGGCAGCCCGTAAAGATTCCATTCGCCCACGGTGCGAAACGTCAGTCGCACCTCGGCATAGGGTATGCGCTCGTCGTCAACCTGCTTGCATCCGCTCAGGCCGACCAACCCAATCACCCCGCAGAGAGCTAAAAAGATTTTTCGTATCATTTTGAGAAGAGAAAGATTAAGGCAGGCGTTGGCTGCGCACATCGCGGTGCACACAGCCAACGCCTGTGTTATGAGTTCTAAGTGTGTGGGTGTTCGAATCACTTGTTGAAAACGCCGCCGAAGAAGTCGCCGAATTTGTCGGCCAGCTCCTGCACCTTGCCGCCCACCATCGGGCGAAGCATCGCGGGGATTTCAAGGTTGAGGCTCGGCGTGAGCAGCGTAGCATCGCCCTCCTCGGCCAAGTCGATGGCAAGCGCCAGAGGCACGGGCGCACCCTCGGCTTTCAGCCCCACGTGGGAAGGAGCCTTGCGCTCGGTCACCCTGAAGGTCATTGCCCCGATAGCGGGCACATTGATTTTGATTGTGTCGCCCTCGAAGCTCACGTCTTTCAGATAGGAACGCATCTCTTCGGGCACACTCTCTACAAGCGACGCATACTGCGTCAGGTCGGAAATCTTGTCGTAGACATCGGCCACGGGGCGACCGATTTTCACCTTTTTGCCTGAATAGATAGCCATAGCTGTCGTGCGGATGAGTTTGAGCGATTAGTCCTGAGGACCTTCGACGGTGGGAGTCCACATCGACGGGTCTTTGCGCCACTCCTTGAGTGTCTCGACGTCGTTCTCGCGGATGAAACCGGTCTGAAGGGCTGCCTCGATGAGAGCCGAGTAGTTCGAAAGGGTGATGAGCTTCACGCCCGCCTTCTCAAACGCCTTCTGAGCCACGGGAAATTCGTAGGTGAAGATGGCCACCATGCCCACCACTTCGCAGCCGGCATTGCGGATGGCCTCGACAGCCTTGAGCGACGAGCCGCCGGTCGAGATGAGGTCTTCAATCACCACCACCTTTGTGCCGGGACGAAGGTCGCCCTCGATGAGGTTTTCCAGACCATGGTCCTTAGGAGTGGAACGCACGTAGACGTAGGGCAACCCGAGCGTATCGCTCACGAGCGCGCCCTGCGCGATGGCACCCGTTGCTACGCCGGCCACGGCCTGCGCCTCAGGGAAGTTTTCGAGGATGATGCGCGACAGTTCCACCTTGATAAACGAGCGCACGTCGGGATACGACAGTGTCTTGCGGTTGTCGGTGTATATCGGCGAATTCCAGCCGGAAGCCCACGTGAAAGGATTGTCGGGCTGAAGCTTGATGGCACTGATTTTGAGGAGCTTGGTGGCGAGAATAGAAGCAAGAGTGTTCATATCGCTTTTCTTAGAATTTGTATACGCAGTTAAGCAATGATTTTCAAAGTGCAAAATTAATACTTTTCCACGCCATTTGCAAGTAAATTGTTATAAAAATTCACACCCGCCCCTCACCTCCCCCACCTAATTTTAAAGAACCCGCCGAGTGCTCTCGTGCCTCCCTCATCCGCCACTTCGTGCCGGGCGCTCTCGTGCCTCCCTCATCCGCCGCTTCGTGCCGGGCGCTCTCGTGCCTCCCCGACCTCCGGCAGCAGCGCGTCAGCTTTTTTTGGAGGTAGGGCGGCGCGTCAGCTCCCCCCCGCGGTCTGCTCTCCGCCGCCCCGGAGTTTGTCTTTGGGTGGCAGCCTCCCCCGCCGCTTCGCGCTCTCGTGCCTCCCTCCGCCGCCGGTAGCATGGCGTCAGCTCCGCCCGCGGTGTCCCCT
>JAIDCC010000028.1 GCA_029056055.1 Duncaniella sp. | reverse complement strand
GCCAAGGCGCAGCCGGGGCAAGCCAAGGCGCAGCCGGGGCAAGCCAAGGCGCAGCCGGGGCAAGCCAAGGCGCAGCCGGGGCAAGCCAAGGCGCAGCCCTTTCTCTCCCTGCCCCGCAGCAAGAGCAGCGCCTCGCTCCGGGGCAAGCCGCAGCGCGCCCCTTCCCGACAGGGCTAGCCGAGGCGCGGCCCTTCCCTCCCTTATGAGAATTATCCGAATTATAAGAATTTAGATAATCCCTCCCCGCCTAAAGAGAGTCGCCCGGGGCAAGCCGCAGGCGCAGCCCCGCCTCCTCACAACCAAAAAAGGCGGAAACCCTCAAATAACTGAAGATTTCCGCCCCATTGCATGTACCCGGACTCGGGCTCGAACCGAGATGGATTGCTCCACCGGTGTTTGAGACCGGCGCGTCTACCGATTCCGCCATCCGGGCCGTAATCAGCACCACAAAGTTAGCTCATTTTTTCCACACCGCCAAATATTTCTCCCTAAATCTGCAAAAACCCCAAAAACATCCCCGCCGCGGCCGAGGGTGGCCGGGGCGGGGACGGGCGGATTATGCGGCAACCTTAGCGGTTTTTGTACATTTCGTCGTAGTAGCGTTCGTAGTCGCCTGAGGTGATGGAGTCCATCCATTCCTGGTTGTCGAGATACCAGCGCACGGTCTTCTCGATGCCTTCCTCAAACTGGAGCGAGGGTTCCCAACCGAGTTCGCTCTGGAGTTTGCGCGAGTCGATGGCGTAGCGCATGTCGTGGCCGAGGCGGTCGGTGACGTAGGTGATGAGGCTCTCCGACTGCCCCTCGGGATTGCCGAGCAGACGGTCGACGGTGCGGATGATGACCTTGATGAGGTCGATGTTCTTCCATTCGTTGAAGCCGCCGATGTTGTAGGTCTCGGCCACGCGGCCGCGGTGGAAGATGAGGTCGATGGCGCGGGCGTGGTCTTCGACGTAGAGCCAGTCGCGCACGTTCTCGCCTTTGCCGTAGACGGGAAGGGGTCGCCCGTGGCGGATGTTGTTGATGAAGAGGGGGATGAGCTTTTCAGGGAATTGGTAGGGGCCGTAGTTGTTGGAGCAGTTGGTGACGAGCGTGGGCATGCCGTAGGTGTCGTGGTAGGCGCGCACGAAGTGGTCAGACGATGCTTTCGAGGCCGAGTAGGGCGAGTGGGGGTTGTATTTGGTGGTCTCCACGAAAAATTCCGTGCCGTAGGCCATGTCGTCTTCCGACGAGGCTTTGGTGGTGAAGGGGGCAGGAACGCCTTCGGGATGGGTCAGCTCGAGGGCCCCGTAGACCTCGTCGGTCGAGATGTGATAGAAGAGCTTGCCTTCATATTTCTCGGGCAGGGCCTCCCAGTATTCCTTGGCGGCCTGGAGCAGGGCGAGTGTGCCCATCACGTTGGTGCGGGCAAAGGTGAAGGGGTCGCGTATCGAGCGGTCGACGTGGCTCTCGGCGGCCAGGTGAATGATGCCGTCGATTTCGTATTCCCTGACGATGCGGCGCATTTCGTCGAGGTCGGCTATGTCGGCGCGCACGAAGGTGTAGTTGGCTTTCTCCTCCACGTCCTTGAGGTTGGCCAGATTACCCGCGTAGGTCAGCTTGTCGAGGCAGACGATGCGGTAGTCGGGATATTTGTTGACAAACAGGCGGACTACATGGCTGCCGATGAAACCGGCTCCGCCTGTGATGAGTATGTTACGCTTCATTTCGGTTGCTTAAGATTTGTTTGATTTTTGTCGAGTCGCCATAGACGCACGGCGAGTCATAGGGGCGGTCGGGAAACGCTCCGTATTCGAGTTCTATCTCCAGATTGTGCTCCTTGATGAACGCCTCCACTCTTTCGGCCAGACTGACGGGGGTGCCTTCGCAGCAGTTGATGATGCCGTTGACCTTGTCCTGCATCACCACCGCCGCAATCAGCTCGGCCAGTCCGTCTACTTCGATAAAGTCATATTTGTTCTTGCCGGTGGTAAACGGAAAGGTTTTCTTCCCTTCCTCGGCCGCGCGGATGATTTTGCCGAAGATTGAGTTGCTTTTCTTGTCGTCGCCAAGGATGTAATAACACCTCAGCCATTGCACGATGCAGTCGTGCTGCGAGGCATAGAGAAGCGTCGCCCGACGGAGCGCATCCTTGGCGATGCCATACATCGACGTCGGATTGCACGGCGTCGTCTCGTCTATCGCCCCCTCCCAATAGCCTATCTCATGCATCGTGCCCATCACGGCTAATTGCTTCAGGCCGCCGTCAATCATGCGGGTGATGAAACCGAAATGTGCCGACAGGTCGGCCATGTGGGTCTCCGCGTTATGCACGAAACCATTCCTCCACGCCATGTGAAGGCACACATCCGGACTGCCCAACAATTCAAACACATTTCCTTCAGGCAGCGCGAAGAGATTGAAATCTATCCTCGTGGCGCGCTCGTCAACATCTTTCGTCACGATGTCGCACGCCGTCACTTCACATCCTTTGTCGAGGAGCGCCGCCACGACGTGACGTCCGATGTAGCCGTTGGCGCCCGTTACCAATACTTTCATAGGTATTCTTACTGATTTTTCGGTTAAGTCGAAAGTCAAAATTCAAACGGCGAGTCAAACTCCTCCAGCCGCGGATGCCGCCTGTCCTTGTCCGACAGTATCGCCTCTCCGATAGCCATGCGCCAGTCGATGCCAAGCGACGGGTCGACAATCGATATGCCCCCGTCGGCCTCCGGGTGATAGTAATTGTCACACTTGTACTGGAACACGGCCACGTCGCTCAACACCGCAAACCCGTGGGCGAAGCCGCGCGGTATGAAAAACTGACGGTGGTTTTCCTCCGTAAGCTCCACGGCCACGTGCCGCCCGTAGGTGGGCGACCCTTTGCGGAGGTCAACGGCCACGTCGACCACCGCGCCCCTCACACACCTCACGAGCTTGGCCTGCGCATAGGGCGGACGCTGGAAATGAAGCCCGCGCATCACGCCGCGCGTCGAGCACGACTCATTGTCCTGCACGAAGTCCACCCGCGCCACCTCGCGGTCGAAAACCTCCTTATTGTAGCTCTCGAAAAAATATCCGCGCGCATCGCTGAAAACTCGCGGCTCTATTATCACCACTCCCTCGATATCGGTCTTGATAACGTTCATCTTCTCAATCAAATTTCTGAAGGTTAGTCTCGTCGGCAATCTTCATCAGATACTGCCCGTACTGATTCTTGAGCATCGGCCGTGCAAGCTCGCGCAACTTCTCGGCCGTAATCCAGCCGTTGGCATACGCGATGCCCTCGAGGCACGCAATCTTCAGGCCCTGACGCTTCTCGAGCACCTCGACATAAATCGAAGCCTCGGCAAGCGAATCATGAGTGCCCGTGTCGAGCCACGCAAACCCGCGCGGAAGCGTCTGCACCTTAAGCTCGCCCGCCCCGAGAAACTCCTGGTTGACGGTAGTAATCTCAAGCTCGCCGCGGGCCGACGGCTTGATGGACGCCGCCACGTCGACCACACGGTTGGGATAGAAATAGAGCCCCACCACGGCATAGTTCGACTTCGGATGCTCGGGCTTCTCCTCTATCGACAGGCAATTGCCCTCGGCGTCAAACTCGGCCACACCGTAACGTTCAGGGTCGTTCACCCAATAGCCGAACACCGTGGCCTTACCCTCACGCTCGGCCGTCTCGACCGACCGGCGCAACACTTCCGAGAAACCCGCCCCGTGGAAAATGTTGTCGCCCAGCACCAGACACGCCGCATCGTCGCCGATAAAATCGCGCCCGATGATAAACGCCTGCGCCAGTCCGTCGGGACTCGGCTGCTCGGCATACGTAAACCTCACTCCATAGTCGCTCCCGTCGCCAAGCAGACGGTGGAACCCCGGCAAATCCTGAGGCGTCGAAATTATCAGAATATCCCTGATTCCCGCAAGCATCAGCGTCGAAATCGGGTAATAAACCATCGGCTTATCATAAATCGGAAGCATCTGCTTCGACACCCCCTTCGTTATCGGATACAACCGCGTGCCGGACCCCCCGGCCAATACAATTCCTTTCATGGTCTTATTCACTTATAAATTGAATATCATCGGTCCTCGGATGGACAAACTCAAACTCCAGAGTCCGCGCCAATCCTTCGTCAAGCGTAAACGGTGCCTTAAATCCTGAGCTATGCACCTTCGTCGCATCAAACTCCGTCGTCGCGCAGAACTTCTTCACCCTCACCGACGAAACAGTCAGCTTCTTCCCCGTCAGCTTGGCCAGCAGGTCAAAGCAATAACCACCCATCATGCCGAGCCAGTAAGGGAAATGCGTCGCAGGGATATGCTTGCCGAGCACTTTCGACACGTGCGCCACAAG
>JAIDCC010000027.1 GCA_029056055.1 Duncaniella sp. | reverse complement strand
GCGGGCCGCGTTGCCGCCCCTGGTGGGAGTGGGGGCAGCCCTCGGGTTGATTCCTATTGTGATGTCGGGGGGCTCGGGGCTTAGAGCACGGGGGCGGTGAAGGTGCGGGTGGCCATCTGGCGGTCAATCTGGTAGAGACCGGTGCCGTCCTCGCCCACGAGGGTGAGGTCGTCGATGATTTGGCGCACGGTGTCTTCCTCTTCCACCTGCTCGGCCACGAATGTGTTGAGCTTCTGGCGGGTGGCGAAATCGTGCTCGGCCTCGGCCATGGCGTAGAGGTTGTTAATCATCGCGGTGACCTTGCGCTCATGCTCGAGGGTTGCCACGAAGGCGTCCTTGACCGACGCCCATTCGGCGGGAACGCCGGCGATGGGCTGGAGCACCACCTTGGCGTCGCGGGCGTTGAGATAGTCTACGAGAGCCAGGGCGTGGGCCTGCTCTTCCTGAAACTGGATGCGAAACCAGTTGGCTATACCGGGACGGCCGGCGTGCTCGAAGTGAAGCGACATCGAGAGATAGAGATAGGCCGACCAAAACTCGGCATTGACCTGCTCGTTGAGAGCGTCTTCGATTTTCTTTGATAACATATGCGGATGTTTTTAACGTGTGATTAGAGTTGTTTTCAATAAAGTGTAACGCGCGGGCGGGGGAAAAGGTTCACGGGGCAGACGGACGAGGCGAAACTTTTTCACACACACCGTCAGCGTCCGAGCTTCTTCGTGGCCACCTCGCCACGCTGCTCAATGTAGAGACCTTTGGGCGCTGCGCTGAGCCGACGGCCACTCAGGTCGTAGAACCGCACCGCTGTCGGGTCGTCGGCCAGGACGGGGCGCAGCGCCGACTCGCCGGCAAGGTAGCGTTCATACTCCAGACTCGCCATGATGAACGAGCCTATGCCCTTGCCCTCGTTTGAGACGATGTTGACGTCGCTGCCGTCGAGATAGTAGTCGGCGGAGCCGTTGCGCTCAAGATTGTAGGCGGGGCCGAGTCCTGCCGAACGGCAGATGTTGTGGATGTCGACGCGGCCGCCGCTCTCTTCGGTGATGAACGTGTCGAGCAGCCCTTCGTAGGCCTTCATGGCAAGAGGACCCCACTCCGCATCGTCGAGCAGCCCGAGCCGGATGCCTTTGAGGAGGGCGTAGGTGAACATGCTCGACGCCGAGGCTTCGAGATAGTTGCGGCGGCCTTTGGCGCTCACAAACGAGGAGTCGTATTGCAGCAGCTGATACCACACTCCGCTCGCGTCGTCCTGCCACCGGGCGATGCCGTCGGACACTTGGGCGAAAATCGCGGCGAGCTCCCCGTAGTCGGCGTGAGAGCGGGGCATCAGCTCGAGCACGTCGACCAGCGCGGCGGCATACCACCCCATGCCGCGCCCCCAGAACTCACGGCTGCACCCCTTGAAGGGCTCGCTCCGGTTGGCCCAGAACGAATTTGAGTCGGAGGGCTTGGCGCTCCAGCCGTGATAGCAGAGAGATTTGGAGGCATCGTAGGTGTGGGAGTGGATTGTCGTGAACTGCAAGGCAATGTCGGCCCACCCCTCCTCGTCGTCGGGAGCGAACACCGAGAGATACTCGGCATAGAAAGCGGCACCCATGTAGAGGCCGTCGAGCCACATCTGATAGGGATAGCTGTTCTTGTGGATGAAACAATCCTTGCCCTCGTCGAGAGAGATGCGGGTGTAGTCGTTGCGCAGGTAGCGGTAGAGATAGTCGGCGGCCTGACGGTAGCGGTCGCCGGAGGCCGGCGCCACGGCCGACTCGCGGGCGTAGAGGTCGAAAAGCACCTTGCCCGAAGCGATGTTGTCGAGGCTGCCCTTCTTGAAATTGTAGAAATTTCCCGACGGGTCGATGGAATTGTCGGCATAGGTCTTACACCAGCCGTAGGCCTCGGCGGCAAGCTCGTCGTCGGGGTATTGGCGGCAATACATCAGGATGGTCTTGGCCACGAGGCCGCTCACATAGTCCCATGACTTGCCGGCCGACCACTCCTCGCCGTGCGAGCGAATCATGCTCGCCGAGTAGTCGGGGGTCTGTGCCGCGGCTGTCAGACTCAGAATGGCCGCCGCTACGAAATTGATAATTCTTTTCATGGATTAGCTGTCCTGCTTTCTTGAAAGGACTGACAAAGTTACGAAATCTCTTTCTCACCGCCAAATCGGAAGCGACGCGCGGGCGGGTTGCGGGGGTGACAAAATTTTTGTAACTTTGCAGGGACGCTCGGGGCAATCAGAGCTATCAGAGGACTCAGAGCTATCAGAGGACTCCTAAGGCTGGGAGGCCATGAAAGAAATTTTCCAACTACAAATCATATTTTAATTGCAAACCATGAAATTATCACGTTTTTTCTTTTCGATGGCACTTGCCGCGGCTGTCGCGATGCCGGCGGCGGGAGCTTCGACCTATGAGGCGCTCTACGAGGGACTGCCTTTCGAGATGCCGGTGATAGACCGTCCGGTGTTTCCCGCCAATGAGGTGTCGCTGACCGACTTCGACGCCGTGGCCGACGGAGTGACGCTCAACACCGAGGCGTTCTCACGCGCCATCGACGCGCTGACCGCCAAGGGAGGCGGCACGCTCAATGTGCCCGCAGGCGTGTGGCTCACAGGCCCCATCGTGCTCAAAAGCAACATCAATCTCCACCTCGACGGGGGTGCGATAATCACTTTCTCGGCCGACGAAGACCTCTATGAGACGGTCTACGTGGTCTACGAAGGCTTCGAGGCATGGCGCACACAGTCGCCCATCTCGGGCAACGACCTCGAGAACGTGGCCATCACGGGCGAAGGCGTCATCGACGGCAACGGCGGCATGTGGCGTCCGGTGAAGCGCGAGAAGATGACCAACGCCGAATGGAACAACCTCGTCAAGAAGGGGGGCATCGTGAAAGACGACAAGACCTGGTATCCCTCGCAGAGCTACATCGACGGCATGGCCCTCCACGAAGAGCGCGCCAACCTGACCAAAGAGCAGGCCACGGCCATCAAGCGCTACCAGCGCCCCGTGATGATACAGCTCGTGAAGTGTAAGAACGTGCTTCTCGAGGGAGTGACCTTCCAGAACTCGCCGGCGTGGAACGTGCATCCGCTGATGTGTGAAAACCTCATCGTCGACGGCGTGTTTATCAAAAACCCCGACTATGCCCAGAACGGTGACGGCCTCGACGTAGAGTCGTGCAAGAACGTCATCGTCTACCGTTCGACCCTCGACGTGGGCGACGACGCCATCTGCGTGAAGAGCGGCAAGGACGAAGCGGGCCGTCGCCGCGGCATCCCGACTGAAAACGTCATCGTGCGCGACTGCCGCGTCTACCACGGCCACGGCGGCTTCGTGGTAGGCTCGGAGATGTCGGGCGGCGTCAACAACGTGTCGGTGCGCGACTGCCAGTTTATCGGCACCGACGTGGGTCTGCGCTTCAAGAGCACCCGCGGTCGCGGCGGCGTGGTGAAGAACATCTTCATCGACAACATCAACATGCTCAACATCTCGGGCGACGCCATCACGTTCGACCTCTACTACTGGGTGAAGAACGCTCCGAAGGAAATCCCCCCTGTCGACGAGACGACCCCCCGCTTCTGCGACATCACCATCAGCAACGTGACCTCGTTTGCATCGGGCAAGGCACTCAAGTTTAACGGCATCCCCGAAATGCCTATCGACAACATCAAGGTGAGCAACTCGGTGTTCACGGCACGCGAGGGCGGACTGCTCTGCAACAGCGAGAACATCCTGTTTGAAAACCTGACGATACGCGCCGAGGAGGGTCCCGGTCTGGTGATAGACAACGTGAAGAACGCGGCAGTGACCGGCTGCGAATTTTTCGTGGCACCCGGCCAGGAAGCCGTGAAGTACTCGGGCGAAAACAAGGCCGTGCGCGTGACGCGCTGAACCAATCAGGGCCACCGAACGTTTTAATGTCGTGCGGATGGCAGCGGCGTGACAGCGTCGCTGCCGCCTGCACGACATTTTGTCAGCAGCGGCTGACACGGCTGCAAAGCGGCACGCTGTTTGCAGCATTGAAACGTAGCAATCAGGGGGAGACCGCCCCCGCAAGAATGTAGGAAACAAAAACTTTAAATCACGATAGAAATTATGACCATCAAACCTCTTTCCGACCGCGTAGTCATCCTCCCCACCCCCGCCGAGGAAGTCACCGCCGCCGGTATCATCATCCCCGATTCAGCTAAGGAAAAACCCCTCAAGGGCACTGTCAAGGCCGTAGGATGCGGCACAAAAGATGAAGACATGGTGCTCAAGGAGGGCGACGTAGTGCTCTACGGCAAGTATGCCGGCACCGAGGTGGAGCTCGACGGCACCACCTACCTCATCATGCGTCAGAGCGACGTTCTGGCCGTCGTCGGCTAAGCCGCGCAGACGCATCGACTCTTTCCTCAACACACACTTAACACAGACTAAACAGCTCATTTATTATGGCAAAAGATATAAAATTTGACATCAAGGCTCGCGAAGAGCTCAAGAAAGGCGTCGACGCACTTGCCGACGCAGTCAAAGTGACCCTCGGCCCTAAAGGCCGCAACGTAATCATCGAGAAGAAATTCGGCGCGCCCCACATCACGAAAGACGGTGTTTCGGTGGCTCGCGAAGTGGAACTCGAAGACCCCTTCCAGAACATGGGCGCACAGCTCGTGAAAGAAGTAGCCTCGAAGACGGGCGACGATGCCGGCGACGGCACCACGACCGCAACCGTGCTGGCACAGGCCATCATCAACGTGGGCCTGAAGAACGTGGCAGCCGGCGCCAACCCGATGGACATCAAGCGCGGCATTGACCGTGCGGTGGCCGTAGTGGTGGAAGGCATCAAGGCCCAGAGCCAGGAAGTGGGCGACGATTTCAAGAAAATCGAAGACGTGGCCCGCATCTCGGCCAACAACGACGAAGCCATCGGCGCCCTCATCGCCGAGGCCATGAAGAAGGTGAAGAAAGAAGGCGTCATCACCGTAGACGAAGCCAAGGGCACGGAAACCACCGTTGACATCGTGGAAGGCATGCAGTTTGACCGCGGCTACATCTCGCCCTACTTCGTGACCAACACCGAGAAGATGGAGTGTGAGATGGAAAACCCCTTCATCCTGCTCTACGACAAGAAGATTTCAAACATCAAGGATATCCTGCCCGTGCTTGAAGCCACCGCCCAGTCGGGCCGCGGCCTTCTCATCATCTCGGAGGACGTCGACCAGGAAGCACTCGCCACCCTCGTGGTCAACCGTCTGCGCGGTTCGCTCAAGGTGTGTGCCGTGAAGGCTCCCGGCTTCGGCGACCGCCGCAAGGAGATGCTCGAAGACATCGCCATCCTCACCGGCGGCACCGTGATTTCGGAAGAGAAGGGCATGCAGCTCACGTCGGCAACCCCCGACATGCTCGGCCGCGCCGAAAAGATTTCGGTCAACAAGGAAAACACCACCATCGTCAACGGCGCCGGCTCGAAGGAAGCCATCGCCGCACGCGTGGCACAAATCAAGACCCAGATTGAGAACACTTCGTCGGACTACGACCGCGAGAAGCTTCAGGAGCGTCTCGCCAAGCTCGCCGGCGGTGTTGCCGTGCTCCACATCGGCGCACCCTCTGAGGTTGAGATGAAAGAGAAGAAAGACCGCGTGGACGACGCCCTGTCGGCCACCCGCGCAGCCATCGCCGAAGGCATCGTGCCTGGCGGCGGTGTGGCTTACATCCGCTGCGTGTCGTCGCTCGACTCGCTCAAGGGAGCCAACGAAGACGAAACCACCGGTATCCACATCATCCGTCGCGCCATCGAAGAGCCTCTCCGCCAGATTGTGGCCAACGCCGGCCAGGAGGGTGCCGTGATTGTGCAGAAGGTGAAGGAAGGCACCGGCGACTACGGCTACAACGCCCGCACCGGCAACTTCGAAAACCTGCTTGCCGCAGGTGTGATTGACCCTGCCAAGGTGACCCGCGTGGCACTTGAGAACGCCGCTTCGATAGCCGGCATGTTCCTCACCACCGAATGTGTCATCGCCGACAAGAAGGAGGAAAATCCTGCTCCCGCAATGCCCGCTCCCGGTATGGGCGGCATGGGCGGCATGATGTAATAACGACCGCGCACTGACGCGCCGCAATATGGCCCGCATCTCCGCAAGGGGGTGCGGGCCTGATGCGTTTCAGAGGGGCGCGGGCGGAGGCAGCAGGGACGCGGAGGGGCGAGAACCACCCGAAGACAAACCGCTGACGCGCGGGGGGCGGCGTTTGCCGCCTGTGGGGGGAAGAGGCGGGGAAACGGGGATTATCGCAGTGCGGAGGCGA
>JAIDCC010000026.1 GCA_029056055.1 Duncaniella sp. | reverse complement strand
CTACTATCATCCATCCGCCCGCCCCCTCCGGAGGAAGTGGGAAGAAAAACACCCCTGACAATCAAATCGTTGCGCCCACGCCCCCGCCCCCATGTACGGACGTGCCTTTGGCTCGTTGCTCATGCACAGCGTGTTGGGTGATATTTTACGTTACGATTTGTTGTCGCCCGGCCACAGCTACGTGCATTTTTCCGACTGAAGCAAAATTCATACCATCCGGGGATTGTTGTTCCGCAATTCGAGATAACCATTAGGTAGGGACGCGATTTTTCGCGTCCGCGGCGAATTGGCATGGCGACCGGGGAGGGGTGGCGTCGTGGGGCTGCGCGGACGCGAAAAATCGCGTCCCTACCCGGTGACGTGGTCGACGATAAATTTTTTCAATAAGGTTTTTTGAACTTTTTAGAAAAAATCTTAACTTTGCATCGGCAAAGAGCGTGCCCTTTGCGCGCCTTTCCCACCCCCCGAAAAATTTCCATACTTTTCTATATGAGCTACAGTTTCTTGGACCTTCTGTGCCTGCTCGGTTCGGTAGCCCTCTTCCTCTACGGAATGAAGGTGATGAGCGAAGGGCTTCAGAAAGCCGCCGGCGACCGCCTGCGCTCCATCCTTTCTGCAATGACGCGCAACCGTTTCACCGGTTGCCTCACCGGTTTCCTTATCACGGCACTCATTCAGAGCTCGTCGGCATCGACGGTGATGGTGGTCAGCTTCGTCAACGCCGGCCTCATGACACTGGCGCAGTCAATGGCTGTCATCATGGGCGCCAACCTCGGCGCCACCTTCACGATGTGGCTCATCTCTCTCTTCGGGTTTAAGGTCAACATGACCGCCTTCGTGCTTCCTCTCATCGGCTTCTCCATCCCGCTGCTCTACTCGAAGTCGTCGAAACGCAAGAGCATAGGCGAGTTCATGATAGGTTTCGCGTTCCTCTTCCAGGGTCTCGACTTCATCTCCCACTATGTGCCAGACCTCCAGAGCAACCCGGAAATGTTTGAATTTCTCACGCGCTACACCACCATGGGCTTCGGCTCGGTGCTCGTGTTCGTGGCCGTGGGCATCGTGGTGACAGCCATCATCCAGAGTTCGGCCGCCACGTTTGCCATCACCCTTATCATGTGTTCAAAAGGCTGGGTGGGCTTCGACCTCTCGTGTGCCATCATCCTCGGTTCGAAAATCGGCACCACCATCACGCCCCTCATGGCCTCGCTCGGCGGCAACGCCGCGGCCAAGCGCGCCGCCATGGGCCACTTGCTCTTCAACGTGCTCGGCACCCTCTGGATGCTCTGCGTGTTCTATCCCTTCGTCGACCTCGTGCAGTGGATAACCGAGGCCGTCGGACAGGGCGACCCCACGCAGCTCCAGGCATTCGTCAACCGCATCGAGGCCACCGACCCCGACACCTACAACCACCTCTTCGACGGTTCGCTCCCCGCCGGCCATCCCATTCTGGCGCAGGTGGCCGCCATGCAGCAGAGTGTCTCGATAGGCCTCTCCATCTATCCCACGCTTTTCTGTCTCACCAACCTTATGATAATGATATGGTTCACGAAGCTCTACGTCAAAATCGTCGAACGTATCATTCCCTCGCGCACTAAGGAAGACGAGGAGTTCCAGCTCAAATTTATTTCAGGCGGTCTGATGAGCTCCACCGAGCTCAATCTCACCCAGGCCGAGAAGGAAATCGTGGTCTTCGCCGAGCGGGTGCAGCGCATGATTGGCATGGCACAGGAGATTGTGCGCGCCAAGGATGGCGACGACTTTACCAAACAGTTCTCGCGCCTCGAGAAGTATGAGGAAATCTCCGACCGCATGGAGCTGGAGATAGCATCCTACCTCAACCGCACCTCCGAGGGGCGCCTCTCCAACGAGTCGAAACACCGCATCGCCGGAATGTTCCGCATCGTCAGCGAAATCGAGAGCATAGCCGACTGCTGCTACGGCGTGGGCAAAGTGCTCACCCGCAAGCGCGAGAGCGGCGCCGACTTCAACGACGAAATCTATCACAACATCGACTCCATGTTCATTGCCGTCGAGGCCGCCATGACCAACGCCATCCTGCTGCTCCGCAACTTCGAGTCGGCGCAGGAAAACGACATCATCACCTCCTACAACCGCGAGCGCGAAATCAACAACCTGCGCAACACCCTGCGCACGGCCAACATCGAAGCCATCAACGACCACCGCTACCAGTATCAGGCCGGCATCTACTACATGGACATCATCGGCTCGCTCGAAAAGGTGGGCGACTACATCATCAACGTGGTCGACGAGGTCAAGGTGCTCTTCCGCGCCCACGCCGTCTGACCATAGATATTTCTCACATTCTCAGATATTTTTCTTTCCGTTATGTCTACTGAATCTCTGCCTCTCGACCTGCCCGAAAAGCTTCGCGGCAAGAAGATTGTGCTCGTCAACAGTAGCGACATTCTGGGCGGAGCGGCCATTGTGACGTTTCGTTTGATGCAAGCGCTGCGCCGGGCCGGTCTCGACGCGCGCATGGTGGTCTACACCAAACTCTCCGACGAAAAAAACGTCTCGGCCATCTCTACCCGCTGGCGCAGAGGCGCGGCGTTCATGTTTGAACGCATCGGCCTTTTCCTTGCCAACGGCCTGTCGCGCGAGACTCTTTTCAAAATCTCTTCCGGCCGCTTCGCGCTCGGTGTCGCTGCGCATCCTTGGGTCAAGGAGGCCGACATCGTCTGTCTCGGCTGGTTCAATCAGGGGCTGCTCGGCCTCAAGGGCATCGAGCGTCTCCACAAGCAGGGCAAGCGTCTGGTCTGGACGCTCCACGACATGTGGGCCATGACCGGCATCTGCCATCACGCCTACACCTGCACCCACTACTTTAAGGCCTGCGGCAACTGTCAGTTTCTCAACGGCGGAGGTCAGCCCAACGACCTCTCCCACCGCATCTGGGAAGACAAGCACGCCCTCTACGAGCGCGTGCCCATACAGTTTGTGACGGTCAGCACCTGGCTCGAGGAACTGGCGCGCTCGTCGTCGCTGCTCCGCTCAATGCCGGTGCGCACCATCCACAATGCTTTCCCCATCGACAGCTACGCCACCGAGCCGTCACACCCCATGACCCCCATCCTGTCGGGCGAGAAGACCGACATCATCGTCTTCGGGGCCGCGCGCATCGACGACCCCATCAAGGACGTCGACACGGCCATCGACGCGCTCAACTACATTTTCGACACCAATCCGCGCGCTGCCGAGAAAATGCTCGTCATCTTCTATGGCGACCTGCGCGACCCCCGTGTGCTCGACCGTCTGCGCGTCAGCCACCGCAGCCTCGGGCTCATCAACGACCAGCAGGTGGTGCGCGACATCCTCGCCTCGGCCAAAGTGGTGCTCTCTACGTCGCTCTACGAAACCCTCGGCGGCACGCTCGTCGAAGGTCAGGCCGCCGGCGCCATCCCCGTGTGCTTCGCCGAAGACGGACGCCGCGACGTTGTCACCCACAAAGTCAACGGCTACGTGGCCGCCCGCGGCGACGTCCGCGACTTTGCCCGCGGCATCCTTTGGGCTCTCAAGTGCGGCATCTCGCGCGAGAGCCTCAACGCCAGCGTGCGCGAGCGTTTTTCATCCGACATCATCGCACGCAAGTACATCTCACTCTTCGAAGAAATCATTTAAGACACTGACTATGACCGACGATAAGAAACGTGTGCTCATCGTAGGTGCCGGCGGTTTCATCGGTGGTTTCATGGCCCGCGAGTGTCTCTCGCGCGGCTGGCAGACGGTGTGCGGCGTGCGTGCCTCCACCTCCCGTCGCTACCTCGCCGACCCGGCTCTCGAATTTCTCACCCTCGACTACGACGACCCCGACACCCTTCGCCGTCAGCTCGAAGAGGCGGGGCGCTTCGACTACATCATCTACAACCTCGGAGCCACGAAGTGTGTCAACTTCACCGACTTCAACCGCATCAACTACGTCTACCTCCGCACGTTTGTCGAGACTCTCATCGAGGCCTCGCTCGTGCCCGACAAGATGGTCTACATTTCGTCGCTCTCGGCTCTCGGCCCCGGCGACGAAACCTCCTACGCCCCGCTCAACGACTCCACCATCCCGCGCCCCAACACGCGCTACGGTCTGTCGAAAATCAAGGCCGAGACTTTCCTCGACTCCCTCCCGGCCTCCTTCCCCTGGGTGGTGCTCCGCCCGACGGGCGTCTACGGTCCTCACGACCGCGACTATCTGATGATGATTAAGTGCATCGACGCTCATTTCGACTTCGGCGTGGGTTTCCGTCGCCAGATGCTCACCTTTATCTATGTGGCCGACCTCGCCGCCGCCGCGTGCGACGCCCTCGAGCGCGCCCCGATACGCCGCAAGTACATCGTCAGCGAGCCGCGCGCCTATTCGCAGAGCGAGTTCCGCCGCATCGTGGCCTCGGCTCTCGGCCGAAAATTTGTCATACCCGTGCGACTGCCCCTCTGGGCACTCTCCGTGGCATGCAGCGTGTCTGAGAAATGGGGCGCCGCGCAGATGAAACCCGCCACCCTCAACAGCGACAAATATCACATCCTTGCCCAGCGCAACTGGAATTGCGACATCACCCCCGCGCAGCGCGACTTCGGCTTCGCCCCGCGCGTCTCGCTCGCCGACGGCATCCGCCTCACCATCGACGCCTGGCGCAACGAGCAATGACCCCCGGCGTTAATGGGGAACGGGGAATGTGGAATGTGGAATGTGGAATTAACGGCCTCGCCCCTTCCCCATTAACGCC
>JAIDCC010000025.1 GCA_029056055.1 Duncaniella sp. | reverse complement strand
GGAGGGTGTTGGGCACCGGGGGATGGGGGAGTGTGCGGTAGCAGGGCTGTTGGAATGGTGGGGCAGGGTAGTGGATGTCGGTGTCAACGCCGTTGTCGGCGAGGTATGCTCGGAGGGTGTCGCGCAGACCGTCAGTGACTTGTATGACGAATTGGTGCCAGACGTGTGAGTTGACGTCTTTGGGGATGGGTGGGAGGATGACCGACGGGTGGGTGATGTGGCGGTGGTAGACGAGGGCGCGGGCAAAGCGGTCGGCGTTTTCGCGCTGGATGTAGGGGAGTTTGACCTTAAGCATTGCTGCCTGAATGGGGTCGAGGCGGCAGTTGTAGCCGATGTATTCGTTGTGATAGCGGCGTGTTGTGCCGTAGTTGGCGAGAGCGCGGACGGTGCGTGCGAGCTCGGGGTCGTGGGTGGCCACGGCGCCGGCGTCGCCCAATGCGCCTGTGTTTTTGGTGGGATAGAATGAGAATGCTGCGGCGTGGCCGAGCGAACCTGCGGTGTGAGTGTCGAAGAGGCCGGCGTCGACTGAGCGGGCGCCTATCGACTGGGCGTTGTCTTCGATGAGCAGGAGGTTGTGACGCCGTGCTATGTCGCGCATCGTCGCATCGTAGGCTATCCGGCCGTAGAGATGGACGGTGAGGATGGCGCGTGTGCGTGGGGTGATGAGGCTTTCGATTACGGCCGTGTCGATGTTGAGCGTCGAGGGGTCGATGTCGGCGGCCACGGGCACGAGGCCTGCGTGTGAGATGGCGAGGAATGTGGCTACGTAGGTGTTGGCGGGCACGATGACTTCGTCGCCTTCGGCGAGACGCCCCAGCTCGCGGTAGGCCAGAAGGATGAGGCGCAGTGCGTCGAGGCCGTTGCTTACACCTATTATATAGGGAACGCCTGTGAGCTGCGCGAGTTGCTGCTCGAACGAGTCAACTTCCGGGCCTCCGACGTATCGGCCGGAGCGGATTACGCGCTCGGCGGCGGCCACGAGGGCGTCGGCGTAGGGGGCGTTGACTTGGCCGAGGTCGAGAAAGGGATGGTGCTTCATTGTGGCTTCGCGGGGTTGAGTATCGGGCCGTTTGCTGCGGCTATCTGTAGGAATTCTTCGTAATCGCGGATGTATTCGGCTTCGTCGTAGGGGGCCGAGACGATAGACATCACTACGCATCCCGACGAGAAGTTGGTCATCTTGCTCCACACTCCGGGCTGGAGGTGAAGGCCGGTGAATGGGCGGTTGAGGGTGTGGCGTTCGGTAGAGAAGCCGTCGAAAAGCTCAATGTCGAAACTTCCGGCCACGGCCACGAGGAGCTGATGGAGCTCGCGGTGGGAGTGGGCGCCGCGTTCTTCGCCTGCGGGGACGTCGTAAATCCAGTAGACGCGCGCTATCGGGAATGGCACTTGCCGACATTCTTCTACTAAGCTGAGCGAGCCGCGGGGGTCGTAGATGCGGGGCAGCTGAATGATGCGTGGCGATGGGGTCGGAGGGGTGTTCGGCATGGCGGGACAGTTGTGTAGGGTTGTTTTCAACCTACAAAGTTAAGTGTTTTATCTTATTTTGTCAAGAGAGTGTGCCGATTTTTGCAAAAATGCGTGAATAATGCGCGGATATGTTATAAAACATATGTTTGAATGTTGGTTTTGATGAAAATATTTAGTAATTTGCAACCGCATTCGGACGAGGCCCTCTCAGGAGGCCCGGCCGGAGCCAATTCTTACCGTTAAATCTTTCAGCAATACCGTCAAGAAATGAAAGTCTACCAAACCAATGAAATCAAAAACATAGCCCTGCTCGGAAGCAAGGGCTCGGGTAAAACCACACTCGCCGAGGCTATGCTCTACGAGTGTGGCGTGATAAAACGCCGCGGCACGGTGGAGGCAAAGAACACCGTCAGCGACTCTTTCCCCGTGGAGAAGGAGTATGGCTACTCGGTGTTTTCCACAGTGCTCTACGCCGAATTTCTCGGCAAGAAGCTCAACGTGATTGACTGCCCGGGAGCCGACGACTTCGTGGGTAATGCCATCACGGCACTCAACGTGACCGATACCGGCGTGATTCTCATCAACTCGCAGTATGGCGTAGAGGTGGGCACGCAGAACATCTTCCGCACAACGCAGCGCCTCAAGAAGCCGGTGATTTTCGCTCTCAATCAGCTCGATGGCGAGAAGGCCGACTATGAAAACGTGATGGAGGAGATGCGCGAGCATTTCGGCAACAAAATCGTGGCTATCCAGTATCCTCTACAGACGGGACCCGGTTTTAACGCAATGATTGACGTATTGCTGATGAAAAAATATTCGTGGGGCCCGGAGGGTGGCGCTCCCGTCATCGAGGAAATTCCTGCCGAGGAGATGGAGCGCGCGCTTGAGCTCCACAAGACGCTCGTCGAGGCTGCGGCCGAAAACGACGAGACTCTCATGGAGAAGTTCTTCGAAGAGGGACACCTCACCGAGGACGAAATGCGCGAGGGCATACGAAAGGGGCTGGTAGACCGCTCCATCTATCCCGTCTTCTGCGTCAGCGCGGCCAAAGACATGGGCGTGCGCCGCATGATGGAGTTCCTCGGCAACGTCGTGCCGTTCGTCGAGGAGATGCCTGCCCCCGTCACCACCGAAGGTGTCGAGGTGAAGCCTGATTCGTCGGGCCCGCTGTCGCTCTACTTCTTCAAGACGTCGGTTGAGCCCCATATCGGCGAGGTGTCTTACTTTAAGGTGATGAGCGGCACGCTCACGCCGGGTGTCGACCTCGAAAACATGACCCGCGGCTCGAAGGAACGCCTCGCGCAGATGTTCTGTGTGTGTGGCAACATCCGCACTGCTGTCGACAAGCTTTGTGCCGGCGACATCGGTGCTACCGTCAAGCTCAAGGATGTGCGCACGGGCAATACGCTCGATGCCAAGGACTGCGATTATGTGTTTGACTTCATCCGCTTCCCCGAGCCGAAGTATCGCCGCGCCATCCGTCCCGTCACCGAGAGCGATGCAGAGAAACTGATGACAATTCTTACTCGTATGCACGAGGAAGACCCGACGTGGGTGGTAGAGCAGAGCAAGGAGCTCAAGCAGACCATCCTCTCCGGACAGGGCGAGTTTCATCTGCGCACCCTCAAGTGGCGCGTCGAAAACAACGACAAGCTCCCCATCATCTTCGAAGAGCCGCGCATACCCTATCGCGAAACCATCACCAAGGCTGCACGCGCCGACTATCGCCACAAGAAGCAGAGCGGTGGCGCAGGCCAGTTTGGCGAGGTGCATCTCATAATCGAACCTTACACCGAGGGTATGCCTGCCCCCGACACCTATCGCTTTGGCAATCAGGAATTCAAGATGTCGGTGCGCGACACTCAGGAGATACCTCTCGCGTGGGGCGGCGAGCTCGTTGTCCACAACTGTATCGTCGGCGGTGCCATCGACGCTCGCTTCATCCCTGCCATAATCAAGGGTCTAATGGACCGAATGGAACAAGGTCCCCTCACCGGCTCGTATGCCCGCGACGTGCGCGTGTGCATCTACGACGGAAAGATGCACCCTGTCGATTCAAACGAAATCTCATTCCGTCTGGCCGGCAGAAATGCTTTCTCTGAAGCATTCCGCAACGCTGCGCCCAAGGTGCTCGAACCAATCTACGATGTCGAGGTGCTCGTGCCTGGCGACGTGATGGGCGACGTGATGAGCGACCTTCAGGGACGTCGTGCCATCATCATGGGCATGGAGAGCGACAACGGTTTCGAGAAGATTCTCGTCCGAGTGCCTCTCAAGGAGATGAGTTCCTACTCGACGGCCCTTTCGTCAATCACCGGCGGCCGTTCATCGTTCTCGATGAAATTCTCCGGCTACGAACTCGTGCCCGGCGACGTGCAGGAAGCACTCCTCCGCGACTATGCCGCAAAGAACCAGTCTGAAGACTAACCCCCCTCTTTAATCATCATCAAACCGCCTCTCTGTGGAACACCCCGCGGAGAGGCGGTTTCATCTTCCTCCTGCTCAGCTGTCTTTTTTCTAAGAGCGCCTCCTTCTCTTCGCGCGCTCTTGGCATGTCTACTTGTCTATAGGTGGGGTAGGGCGGCTCAGTTCTTACTTTTTTACCTCGTCTCCCTCCGTCCTGAGTCCCCGCATCCCTCTGTCTCCCCCTGCGCGTTAAGAGTTTGTCTATGGGCGTGGGTGTCGCTGTGTGTCTTCACGGCCCCGGTCTCTCTCCGTGCGTTAAGAGTTTGTCTATGGGTGGGGACGTGTCGGTGTGTCTCCATTTCCCGTTCTCACCTCCGCGTGTTAAGAGTTTGTCTGTGGGTGGAGGCGTCTTCGTGTGCCTCCACCGCTCCGGTCTCTCTCCGCGTGTTAAGAGTTTGTCTATAGGTGGGGGCGTCTCCGTGTGCCTCCATCGCCCCCTGTCTCTCTCCGCGCGTTAAGAGTTTGTCTATGGGTGGAGGCGTCTCGGTGTGTCTCCATTTCCCGTTCTCACCACCGCGTGCTAAGAGTTTGTCTATGGGTGTGGGCGGCTTTGTGTTAAAGAATCGGGTGCGTAGCTTTTTTGGAGGTGGGCCGAGCTTCAGCTCGGTCGGGCGCGCGGCGGGGGCCGCCCCCCCCCCCAGCGCCCCACAGAGAGGGA
>JAIDCC010000024.1 GCA_029056055.1 Duncaniella sp. | reverse complement strand
CGGCGGCCGCGTCCGATGTTTATACGAGCCAGCCGCCGCCCTTGCTTCCTCCCGCCGCCCTTGCGTTTGTCTTCGGGTGGTTGCCTCCCTCTGCCGCCCTCCCGGCGTCAGCCTTTTTGGAGGTGGGGCAAGCTTTAGCGCAGCCCGCGGCCTCTTGCCGCGCCCCAGGATACCTCTGATGGCTCTGATTCCTCTGATACGCCCCTGCCTCCCCCTCGCCCCCCTCTCAAAAAAATTTCCCCGCTCCCAAATGAGAGCGGGGAAAGTCTTATCCTCCGAAGTTGTCGTAATGTATCGACGTCGGGTCAACCCCCAAATCATCGAGCATACGGTTGACGGCCGCACTCATCGGGCCGGGACCGCACATGTAGTATTCGATATCCTCGGGGTCGGGATGGTCTTTGAGATAGGTCTCGTAAATCACCTGATGAACGAATCCCGCCGTGTACTTCACGCCCGCAGCATCTGCCGCGGGGTCGGGGCGGTCGAGCGCCAGATGAAACTTGAAGTTGGGAAATTCCTTCTCGAGCGCCAGGAAGTCGTCGAGATAGAACACCTCGTTGAGCGCGCGCGCTCCATAGAAGTAGTTCATCACTCGGTCGCGGGTGTTGAGCGTCTTCGTCAACCACATGATTTGCGCGCGGAGCGGAGCCATACCTGCACCGCCGCCAATCCACATCATTTCTGCCTTCGAGTCGACTATCGGGTGGAAGTCGCCGTAGGGGCCCGACATCATCACCTTGTCGCCCGGCTTGAGCGTGAAAATGTAGCTCGACGCTATGCCCGGCATAACGTCCTGAAAGCCCACTTCGGGCTTCGGGCGGAACGGCGGGGTGGCTATACGCACCGTCAGCATGATTCGGTCCCCCTCCTCGGGATAGTTGGCCATCGAATAGGCGCGCACCGTCGTTTCCGTGTTCTTACACTTCAGCGTGAACAGCCCGAATTTCTCCCACGACGGCAGATATTCGTCGCCTATCGACGCCTTGTCGATGTCGCGGTCATAGTCCATCTCGTAGGTAGGTATTTTTATCTGCGCATACGAGCCGGGGATGAAGTCCATGTGGGCGCCTTCGGGAAGCGCCACGATGAATTCTTTGATAAAGGTTGCCACGTTGCGGTTTGATATCACCGTGCATTCCCACTCCTTGACGTCGAGCGCCGAGGCCGGAATGCCCACCGAGGCGTTTTCCTTGATTTTCACCTGACAGCCCAGTCGCCAGTGGTCTTGCTGCTGACGGCGTGAGAAGTGCACCTTTTCGGTGGGCAGTATGTCGCCACCCCCTTCAAACACCTGACATTTGCATTGGCCGCACGAGCCCTTGCCGCCGCAGGCCGACGGCAGGAAGATGTTGGCGTCGGCGAGCGTCGAGAGCAGCGATTTCCCGCTCTGGGCTTCTACCGTTTTGTCGCCCCCGTTGATGGTGATGCTCACCAGACCGGAGTGCACCAGGAAGTGTTTTGCCACAAGGAGGAGCACCACGAGCAATACCGTGATGATTAGAAAGATTAATACGCTTGTAACGATTGTAAGCATGGCGTGTATTTGTGTGAGGCTTGTGGGTTAGATTTTGATGCCGAGGAAGCTCATGAAGGCTATGCCCATCAGAGCGGTCAGTATGAACGTGATGCCCACGCCGCGCAAGGGGGCGGGGATGTTCGAGTAGGTCTGGAGTCGCTCGCGTATGGCGGCTATGGCGGTGATGGCCAGGAGCCACCCGAGTCCCCAGCCGCCGCCGGCACACACTGCCGTCCACACCGAGGGGAAGTCGCGCTGCTGCATGAAGAGCGACCCGCCGAGGATGGCGCAGTTCACTGCTATCAGCGGCAGGAAGATGCCGAGCTGCGAGTAGAGCGTCGGGCTGTATTTCTCCACGGCCATCTCGACGAGCTGCGTCATCGAGGCTATCACGGCGATAAACATGATGAGCGAGAGGAAGCTCAGGTCGACGTCGGCATACTCTTCGCCCAGCCAGGTCAGCGCGCCGGCCCGCAGTACGTAGGTCTCCAGAAGGTAGTTCACGGGGAGCGTCACCACGAGCATGAACGTCACGGCTATGCCCAGTCCGAAGGCCGTCTTCACATTCTTCGACACCGCTATGAACGAACACATGCCTAAGAAGTAGGCGAAAATCATGTTGTCGACGAATATCGACCGTATGAATATGTTGAGATTTTCCATTGATGCTGTCTTGGATGTTGGTTTTCAATTGCGGCTTCAGGGCTCCTGAAGGTCTTTGTTGTAGCTGCGCTGCACCCAGATGATACACCCAACCACGATGAGGGCCATCGGCGGAAGTATCATCAGGCCGTTGTTCACATAGCCGTGGTCGTAGCACCACTGGGGCACCACTTGATAGCCCAGCAGTGTGCCCGAGCCGAGCAATTCGCGGAAGAAGCCTACGATGATGAGGATGATGGCATACCCGGCGCCGTTGCCGATACCGTCGAGAAACGAGGGCCACGGTTTGTTGGCCATCGCGAAGGCTTCAAGGCGACCCATCAGAATACAGTTGGTGATGATGAGGCCGATAAACACCGACAGCTGTTTCGATGCGTCGTAGGCATACGCCTTGAGCACCTGGTCGACGATGACCACCAGACCGGCCACCACCACGAGCTGCACGATGATGCGGATGTTCGTCGGAATCGTGTTGCGGATGAGCGAGATTATCACGTTGGCCAGTGCCAGAACGGCTATCACCGAGATGCCCATCACTATGGCCGGTTCGAGTTTGGCCGTCACGGCCAGCACCGAACAGATGCCGAGTATCTGTACCACGACGGGATTGTTGCGCGACAGGGGATTGAGCAGCGCGTCGAGGGGTTTTACTTTGTCTGCCATTTCTGTAATGAGTAAGGTGATTACTGGTTAGTGTCTGTTTCTCCGTCGGCGAGCGTGCGGAGGAATTTCTTATAAGGTGTCAGGCAGTTGTCGAGCATAGCGCCGACGCCTTTCGAGGTGATGGTGCCGCCCGAGATGCCGTCCACGTAGTCTTCGTCGCCCGGCGGGAGCATCCCCTTCTTCACTACGGCGATGGGGCGGAACACGTCGTTCTTAAAGAGGTGTTTCCCCTCGAACTGGCTGCTGAATGCGGGCTTTTCTATCTCGGCGCCAAGGCCGGGGGTCTCGCCCTGATGGGCGAAGTAGGCGCCGTAGATGGTCGACCCGTCCGAGTCGATGGCCACGTAGCCCCAGATGGGGCCCCAGAGGCCTGCGCCATACACCGGCAGGATGTATTTCTCCGTGCCGTCTGCCAGCGTGCAGACATACACCGGGAGTTCTCTCCGCGAGGTGGTCAGTTTCGACTGCGTGGCCACGTCTACCGTGAAGGCTTCGACGCCTTCCACTTCCGCGCCCTTTTCGTCTACCACGAACGACCGGGTGATGTAACGGTTGAAGTCGGCCACCACTTCGCCCTTCGCCGGCGTGATGAGGGCGGCCGCAAGTATCTGGCTCATTTTGTCGGCGGCGATGTTCTCCTGCTGACGTGGCTTGAGGGCCAGCGAGGTCGCGGCGAGCGCGGTGCCCACAAGCACCACGAGCACGATGATATAGACGAGCGTATAGGTATTGCTTTGCTTGTTCATAGGTTGGCGGGGCTTAGGGGTTGACACGTTTTTTCATGCGGGCCATGCGGCGCGACACGTTGGCCTGCACCACACACCAGTCGATGAGCGGGGCCAGCGCGTTGCCCAACAGCACGGCGAGCATGGCGCCTTCGGGATAACCGTTGTTGTAGACGCGTATCAGGATGGCCACGGCGCCTACGATGAAGCCGTAGACATATTTGCCCGTACCGGTGCGCGCGGCTGTCACGGGGTCGGTGGCCATGAAGACGGCCGCAAAGGCGAAGCCGCCGTAGAGCAGCTGGTCAAGCGGGGTCAGGAACGACGCGGGATACGTTGCCGTGGGAAGCGCGTGGGCTATCGCGCCCATCACGAGGCCGCCGGCCACTACGCTCACTATGATGCGCCACGAGGCTATGCCTGTCGCCAGGAGGAGCACTGCGCCGATGAGCACGCACAGGGTCGACGTCTCGCCCATCGAGCCGGGGATGAGTCCTAAGAAGGCGTCCCACGTCGAGATGGCGCGGTCCTGAAGGTTGAGCACTTCGAGTTTGTCGCCCGCGAAGGTGGCTATCTGTCCCAACGGAGTGGCGCCGGTAAATCCGTTCGGCAGGTCGTAGCCCAGACCGAAGATTTTCTGCGAGGCCACGAACACTTTGTCGCCGCTCATCTGCGCCGGGTAGGCGAAGAAGAGGAACGCGCGGGTCACGAGAGCCACGTTAAACACGTTGTAGCCCGTGCCGCCAAACACTTCCTTCACGAATATCACCGAGAAGGCCGTCGCCACTGCGAGCATCCACAGAGGAGTCTCGATGGGGCAGATGAGGGGTATCAGGATACCTGTCACCAGAAAGCCTTCCTGGATTTCCTCATGGCGCATCTGCGCCACGGCAAACTCGATGCCGAGACCTACGGCGTAGGCCACGATGATGCGGGGCAAAACGGCCAAGAGGCCATACAGGAATGTAGGCCAGAAAGCTATGGCGTCCGGCTGCACGCCCGCGGCGAGGGCGTTCTGATAGCCGGTGTTATACATGCCGAAGAGCAGACACGGCATCAGGGCGAGCACCACGATTATCATGATGCGCTTCGAGTCGAGCGCGTCGTGTATCTGTGCGCCTATCCGTGCGGCGGCCGTGCGCGGGGTGTAGAGAAACGTCTCAAACCCGTCGAACACGCTCTCTAAGTGCTCGAAGCGCCCTCCTTTCTGAAAGTTGGGCTTGATGCGGTCGAGATAGTTGCGGAGTGATTGCATACTTTTGAGATTGTTACGGAGAAGTTGTGATTGCTGTCAACCCTGGGTTTCCTTGCGCATGAAGTCGAGACCTTCGCGCACTATGCGCTGGAGTTCGAGTTTCGACGGGTCGGCAAATTCGGCCAGCGCGAAGTCTTCGGGAGCCACTTCGTAGATGCCGAGCGCCTCCATGCGGTCGATATCTCTTGCCAGGATGGCCTTGATGAGAAATTCCGGCATGATGTCTATGGGGATGAGCTTGTCATACACCTCCGACATTATCATTGCGCGGCGCCCGCCGTTCAGTCGGGCGTCCGGACGGAATTCCCGCTTGTTGTAGCTGCTCGGGAAGGCGCTGCTCACGCTCAGCTTCGACGGGCTCATCGAGGCCCAGCCCATGAACTCGGCGTCATCGTTGCTCTCGGCTATCACCGTCAGCTGCGTGTAGGGATACCGCAGGTAACCGTCCTCGCCCACCTGCACTCCCGTCAGCACGTTGCCCGAGATGATGCGCACGTTGGCCGGTATCTCTTTCTCTGCGGCGAGCAGGTCTCTGACATCCTCGCCGATGAAGGCTCTGACCACGCGGGGTGTCTTCAGCGCAGGGCCGCACACCGTGCAGACCACCTTGTTGTCGAGTTTGCCCGTGACAAGCAGACGGCCCAGACGCACCAGAGTGTCGAGATTGAGCGTCCAGACGGTCTCGCCCTTGTTGATGGGTGCTATCGCGTCAATCTGCGTGCCGACGAGTCCTGCCGGATGCAACCGCGTGAATTCACACATCCGCGCACCCGCCACATCGACGAAATTTGCCCCTTCGGCTACACATATATAAACGTTACCCTTCGTCAGCTTGCGCAGGGCGGCCACGGCCGTTTCGAGCTGACGCTTGTCGAAGCCTCCCGCCGCCGTCGGGTCGGTGGCAAGCGGCGCGGTGTCCATCGCGTTGACGAAGATGTCGCGGGGCTCGTCGCCCGCGAGGGGGATGGTGTCAAACGGGCGGCGGCGCATCATGGCCCAGAGTCCCGACGTTTTCATCAGGCTCGCTATCTCTTCTGCCGAAGCATCTTTGTCGGGCGTCGCGAAGGTCACAGCCTCCGTTCCCTCGGCCGGCTCTACTACCACGCGCACGATTTTGCGGCGCTCGCCGCGCACCACGGCGCTCACCCGTCCCCCGCAGGGTGCCGTCAGCTTCACCTCAGGGTCGGCCTTATGAAAAAGGAGCGGTGCGCCGGCCCCTACGAGGTCGCCCTCTTTCACGGCCGCCTTCGGCTCGAAGCCGGGGAAGTCGTCGGGAGTGATGGCACACGAGCTGCATCTGCTCTCCGTCGCGATATCCGAGGGGTCGAGTGGAGCTGCTCCTGAAAGTCGCAGGTTCAGCCCTTTGCTTACACGATACTTCGTTCTCATTTGTCAGATGATATCTGTTATTATAAAGGATGAATTTTCAGGTGATGAATGTCGGCGGCTTTTCTTGCTCGCGGCGGCCGTGAAACTCCCTTCCGCACGCACGCCCTGAGCGTCGCCGAATTAAGCCACAAAGTTAATAATAAATTTTGACTTTTAGGTGCGGTCACGACGTTTTTGCCTAAAAAATTCTCTTTCTGTCCCCCTTATCAATCAGCTTTCACTCAAAAAATCAAAAAAACTCCCCTCTTCACGAAAAAAATGAGCCAAAACGTTTGCACAACCAAAAATTATCTTTTAAATTTGCAAAGTCTTTCAGCACCCTCCCCCGTGGGCGGCGTGCCGACACCATGAAATTCTCCCCTCTCTCACCCTCAAAATGACAGAAGCGATAGCCAATGCCCGCCTTAATCATCAACACTCCTCTAAACACCCCGACCTGAACCTTCAGAGGCTCCGACACCCCGACGGCGACACGACGCGACATCTCATCACGCCCCTCCCGCCTCACGAGTCGGCACCTCTTTCAACATACCCCGTCCCTCTCGACAAACAATTAAATAACTTAATCAAATAATCCAAACTCACTTTCTGTAACACTATGGACGCTCAAAAGCCCTCCACCCCCAACAAGCCCGCAGCGGCTCAGAAATCCGGTAGCAACGTCTCCGGTATCAAGAATGCCTTCCTGGTGATTCTCGCATGCTTCGTCGTAGCCCTCTGCCTCTTCATCTTCTGGTTCGGTCACGAATCTCACTTCGAAGAAGGCCACCCCATCGACCTCTGGGGCACCATCTACAAGGGCGGCTTCATCGTGCCTATCCTCCAGACCCTCTTCCTCACCGTTATCGTTCTCTCTGTTGAACGTTGGATCGCCATCTCTTCTGCAAAGGGCAAAGGCTCTATCGAGAAGTTCGTTTCCGGCGTGAAGGCTTGCCTCGTCAAGAACGACATCAACGGTGCCATGAAGCTCTGCTCTACCCAGAAGGGTTCGGTTGCCGCTGTCGTTGCCGCCGCTCTCAAGAGCTACGCTGAAATGGACGCCAACACCACTCTCACCAAAGAGCAGAAGGTTGCCAACCTCCAGAAGACTGTCGAAGAAGCCACCGCGCTCGAAATGCCCGCTCTCCAGCAGAACCTCCCCATCGTCGCTACCCTCACCACCCTCGGTACTCTCGTCGGTCTTCTCGGTACTGTGATGGGTATGATCAAGTCGTTCCAGGCTCTCGCCGCTTCAGGTGCTCCTGACTCTACCGAACTCTCTACCGGTATCTCTGAGGCTCTTATCAATACCGCCTTCGGTATCGCAACCGGTGCATTCGCTGTAATCTCTTACAACTTCTACACCAACAAGATTGACAACCTCACCTACGCCATCGACGAAATCGGTTATTCAATCGTTCAGACCTTCAACGCTACCCACTAATTCCCCGTTACCCTATCTCAAAGGTTTAACCTCACTATCCTCAAACCCTTAATCAAGATATCGTAATATGGGAAAAGTAAAAATGAAGAGAAAGAGCACCCTCATCGACATGACCGCGATGAGTGACGTGACTGTGCTTCTGCTTACTTTCTTCATGTTGACATCTACATTCCTTCAGAAGGAGCCCGTGACCGTCCTGACGCCCTCTTCGGTCTCCGAGCAGAAGGTGCCCACGGCCAACCTGGCCTCGGTGCTCGTCTCGCCTGAAGGTAAAGTCTTCATCTCTATCGCCGGCGATGCCGACGCCGAGACCAAGGACACCTGGGGCTCCGAAGCGCTCCGCAAGACCATCCTTGAAGAAGCCGTTAAGCTCTACAACAAGCAGCACACCTCGAAACCCATCGCGCTGAATCAGTCGCAGATCGACGCTTTCTCGAAAATCAACATGTTCGGCGTGCCCTTCCAGGCACTCCCCACGTTCCTCTCCATGTCGCAGACCGAGCAAGACAAGGTCATCACCGACATGTCTCGCGCTGACGTTGGTATTCCTATCAACGACAACAAAGACATGGAGCGTCTCAACGAGTTTCAGATCTGGATGCGTGCCATCTACAACTCTGGCAACGAGAATCTCCAGAAGGCTATGAAGAAAGGCGAAGGCATCGCCGTAAAGGCCGACAAGGACACTCCCTACTCGACCGTCCACGACGTCCTCGACAATCTTCAGACCCTCAAGATGAACCGCTTCAGCATCATGACCGCTTTAAAAACTGAGCAAGAATAATCATTATGGCACAAATCGAACAATCAGACGGCGGCAAAAAGAAAAAAGGCGCCCAAAAGAAAATGTCGATTCATGTGGACTTCACCCCCATGGTTGACATGAACATGCTTCTGATTACATTCTTCATGCTTTGTACCACGATGATTAAGTCGCAGACTCTCACCATCTCGCTGCCCTCCAACGAGAAGGTCGAGCAGAATCAGATGAACAAAGCCAAAGAGTCCGAAGCAATCACTCTCATCCTCACCACCGACCGCAACGCAAACGGCGACGTCAAGAAGGATGAAAGCGGCAAACCCATCAACACCGTTTACTACTACGAAGGTATGCCCGACTTCACCGACGCCAACGGCGACGGTGTCCTCGACAACAACAAGCTCAAAGCTGAAAAATTCGTAGGCAACGACGGCAAAATCCAGCAGGGTATCCGCAAAATCCTCCACGACCGTAACAAAGCCGTTCTCGAAAAAATCGAAAAGGAGAAAGAACGCTGGCGTAACAAAGAGTTTGCCCCCGGCAACTCCGCCGCTAATGACTCAATCTATCAGGCTCGAGCTCGCGAAATCCGCAACGACTCTACCCTGACTCGTCCCGTAGTCATTATCAAGGCCACTCCCGAAGCTTCTTGGGAAAGCCTCATCTCCGCACTCGATGAGATGCAAATCAATCAGATTTCTCGCTATCAGATTGACAACATCAACCGCAACGACTCGGTGCTCATTCTTGACTACCTGGCCAAGAACCGCAAATGATTCTTTTGATGTAAGATATATTGTTTAACCCCAAAATCTCTACGAATTATGGCAAAAGATGTAGATCTTTCATCAAATGAATGGATTGATATAGTATTCGAAGGCAAAAACAAAGACTTCGGCGCCTACGAGCTCCGTCGCCAGTCGGCCAAGCGTCACAACAAGGCCATGGTGGTAATAGTCATTGTGCTCTTCCTCATCGGTGTCATCGGCCTCCTCGCCAACACCGTGCTTCAGAAAGCAGAAGCCCGTCCTGAAGACCAAATCGAACAGGCTATGGTAGACTACGCCGATGCTGAAGAAGAGGAAGAAGAAGAACAGGAAGAAGAACAGCAGCGCGTCGAAGAGCAGCAGCCCGAAGCTCTCCCCGAGGAAATCCTCAACACCGTTAAGGCCACCGAGCTCCAGATTACCAAAGACGAAGAAGTTGTCGAGGAAATCAAGAGCCAGGACGAACTCAAGGAGACCGACACCGCTGTAGGTACTACCGACTTCGACAAGGGTACCGACGACCTCAACGTTGTGCGCGAACACAAGGAAGAAGTCATCGTTGAAGAGAAGAAGCCCGAACCCGTCGACGACAACAAAGTCTTCGACATCGTCGAGCAGAAACCTCAGTTCCCCGGCGGCGAAGCTGCCCTCCTGAAATACATCGCCGAACACCTCCGCTATCCCGCTATGGCTCAGGAAAACGGCATTCAGGGTCGCGTTGTAGTTCAGTTCGTCGTTACCAAGACCGGCTCGATTGGCGAAGTCAAGGTGGTTCGCTCCAAGGACCCCGACCTCGACAAAGAAGCTGTTCGCGTGGTCAAGACCCTGCCCAACTTCGTCCCCGGCAAGATGAACGGCCACTCGGTTAACGTTTGGTACACCCTCCCCATCACCTTCAAGCTCCAGGGCGTCTAATCCCCTGACCTGAAAAGGTAATACCCCCACAAACGGCTCCCCGTCCCCCGACGGAGAGCCGTTTTCATTTACCCACAACCCCCCCCGGTAGCAGTTACACCACAGACCCGGCCCCCCAAG
>JAIDCC010000023.1 GCA_029056055.1 Duncaniella sp. | reverse complement strand
TGTGTATAAGCTACAGGTATTTATGAAACCCTCTCTTATGAAATGGAAGAGGTGAGGAGGGGGAGGGGGAGTTTCCAGCCGACGAAGATGGAGATGACGAGGGCGCCGATGGGGAGGATGATGTTTGAGGTGACGTAGTCGAAGAGGTTGAAGATGGTGAGACCGAAGATTTTGAGTGATGAGAGTGAGCCGAATGAGAGGGCGCAGAGGATGCCGAAGAACATCGCTGCGGCGATTGTGAGGAGTGTGGCGCGACGGCGTGGCATGGAGCATTCCTGCTGAAAGAATGCGATGGAGATTTCTGCCATTGATATGGTGGAGGTGAGTGAGGCGATGAAGAGGAGAAGGAAGAGGAGTGACGACCAGAGGCGGCCGGCGGGGAGTGAGGCGAAGATGGAGGGAAGGACTTCGAAGATGAGTTGGGGACCTGCGGCGGGTTGGCGTGCGAATGTGAAGACTGCGGGGAAGATAATCATTCCGGCGAGGATGGCCACGAGGGTGTCAAGAATGGCTGTTGTGACTGCGGTTTTAATGAGGGGAACGCGGCTATTGAAGTAGGCGGCGTAGGTGACCATGCACCCGAGGCCGAGGCTGAGCGAGAAGAATGCCTGGCCCATTGCGCCGAGGATGACCGAGGGGGTGATTTGCGAGAAGTCGGGATAGAAGAGGAAGCGGAGCCCTTCGGCGGCGCCGGGCATGAAGAGCGAGTTGATGCAGAAAGCGAGCAAGAGGATGAAGAGGAGAGGCATGAGCCAGTTGCTTACCTTCTCGATGCCTTTGGTGACGCCACGCACGAGGACGAAGTAGTTGGCTATGAGGAAGAGGATGGTCCAGAGGACGGGGCGGACGTCGGATGTGGCAAACGATGCGAAGCGAGAATGGAGGGCCGATTCGGAAGCGTCGGCAAACGAAGAAGAGTAGGAGAAGAGCGAGGCAAAGAGGTATTCGAGAGTCCATCCGGCCACGACCGAATAGAAGCTGAGGATACCTATGGCAGAGATGAGCGAAAGGTAGCCCATCCATCCCCACCGCTGTCCGGGGGCGAGGGCGCGAAATGCGCCGCGGATGTTGGCGCCGGTGTGACGGCCGATTACAAATTCGGCGCACAGCACGGGGACACCTATAATAAAAATGAAGAAGAGGTCGACGAGCAGGAAAGCGCCTCCGCCATGCATGCCGGCTTCGTAGGGAAAGCGCCAGATGTTGCCGAGGCCGACTGCTGAGCCGACGGTGGTGGCAATCACGCCGAGGCGTGTGGTGAATTGTGTGTTGGAATTTGCCAAGGATGTAAGGAATTGTGCACGGGTCTATTCAGCGAACCCGATGCCGATGGTATGAAAAAATGGGAAATTCACACACGCGAGGCGGAAAGCGATGCGGGAAGAAGCCGTAAAGAGCCACTGAAACGTGTGATGATGAAGAATTTTGCGCAAAGTTAACACTTTTTTTCTAAGAAAAAGAAAAAAAATCATTATCTTTGCCGCGTGAAAGCAGGGGGATGCCGCGAGGCTCCGGCCTGCAATCAATTCTCACAACAATTCTCATACACATAAATTTATCAGAAGTAGCCGCCATAGAAGACCGCAGCGATGCAGTGGCGGCCACGGAAACCTAAAAACAAACCAAGCTACACTCCAAGCAGCGCGGAGGGTCGGGAGAGCCGGCCCGCCCAACCAACCACCTTACACACTCACACTCTCCACACAGCACGTAGAAAAAGAGCTCAACAATTGTTATGGAAACCAACGACAAGAAACCGAAGCGTCCGCGCATAGGCGCACGCCCCGTATCGTCAGACTCAGAGATGCGTCGCGACGACCTCAACACCCCTACCCCATCGTCGTATGGCCAGCGCCCCGCGCTTGCCGACGAGAGCCAGGACCAGAGCACCGACCGCCGGTCGTATAACCCCAACTTCGCTCCGCGTCCGCGTCAGAACTATCAGCCCCGTCCCTACCAGCCGCGTCCTTATCAGAACAACAACCGTCAGCAGGGCAGCTATCAGCCCCGCTACAATCAGAACGGCGCCGACATGCAGGGAGGCTACCGTCCCTACGCACGCCGCAACGAGCCTATGGGTCAGGAGGGAGCACCTCAGACCGACGGCACCGAACAGACGGCCGAAGGACAGACCCAATATCGTCCCTACCAGCCCCGCTACAACAACAACCGTCAGCAGGGCTACAATCAGAACCGCCAGCACAACGGTTACAACAATCAGAACCGTCAGGGCGGATATAACAACAACCGTCAAGGCGGCTACAACAATCAGAACCGTCAGGGCGGTTACAACAACCAGAACCGTCAGGGCGGCTACAACAACCAAAACCGTCAGGGCGGCTACAACAACCAGAACCGCCAGGGCGGCTACAACAACCAAAACCGTCAGGGCGGATATAACAACCAAAACCGTCAGGGCGGCTACAAGAAGAACAACGGACCCCGTCAGAACCAGTATGGCATGCCGCAGGGCGGACGCTCGTTTACGCCGCGTCCGAAGCCGGTGGAATACGAACAGCCCATCATCGATCCCAACGAGGAAATCCGCCTGAACAAATACATGGCCAACGCCGGCCTCTGCTCGCGCCGCGAAGCCGACGAATTCATCCAGCAGGGTCTGGTGAAGGTGAACGGCGAAGTGGTCACCGAACTCGGAACGAAGATAACCCACTCAGACGTAGTGGAGTATGACGAAAAGGTAGTGACGCTCGAGCGCAAGACCTACATCCTGCTCAACAAGCCGAAAGACTGCGTGACCACCTCAGACGACCCCAACGGTCGCCTGACCGTGATGGACCTCGTGAAGGGCGCCTGCAACGAGCGCATCTACCCCGTGGGACGTCTCGACCGCAACACCACCGGCGTGCTGCTGCTGACCAACGACGGCGACCTCGCCTCGAAGCTCACCCACCCGAAATTTGTCAAGAAAAAAATCTATCACGTCTGGACCGACAAAGACATCGCCGAAGACGACATGCAGCGCATTGCCGACGGCATCGAGCTTGAAGACGGCCCCATCCACGCCGACGCCATCAGCTATGCCACCGACACAGACCGCAATCAGGCCGGCATCG
>JAIDCC010000022.1 GCA_029056055.1 Duncaniella sp. | reverse complement strand
GGGTGGGGATTGTCGTAATGTGATGTTAGATTGAAAAAAAATTCGTAACTTTGGGGCGAAATATGTTTATTACCCACCTAAGACAGAAAAATCAGTGAACGTCAAAAATATCATACTCGCTTTCGTGCTGGCGCTTACGGGCGCGGCAGTTGCCGTGGCCGGCGTAGACAACGTGGCCGAAGAAGTGGCCTGGGTGGTGGGCGACACGCCCATCTGGAAATCAGACATCGAAGAGATGTATCAGCAGATGCTCTATGAGAAGGTGCCCATCAACGGCGACCCTTACTGCGTGATACCGGAGCAGATGGCTATAGAGAAGCTCTACCTGCACCAGGCGGAGCTTGACACCATCGAGGCTTCGGAAAACATGGTGATGCAGCAGGTGGACGCCCAGTTGAACTACTATGTGATGTCGCTTGGTTCGCGCGAGAAGGTGGAGCAGATATTCAACAAATCTATGCCTCAGCTTCGCGAGAGTCTGCACGACATGGTGGCCAACCGCTCGAAAGTGCAGCAGGTGCAGGCCGCGCTGACCAAGAAAATCAGCACCACGCCGCAGGACGTGCGCCGCTACTTCTCGAAACTGCCGACCGACTCGGTGCCATACGTGCCGCTGAAGGTAGAGGTTCAGATATTGAAAGCTATGCCCGCAATTCCGCGCGAAGAGATAGACAACGTGAAGGCGCGACTGCGCGACTACGCCGACCGCGTCACCAGAGGGGAGAGCGACTTTTCGACCCTCGCCATCCTCTACTCGCAAGACCCCGGCTCGGGAGCGCGCGGCGGTGAGTTGGGTTTCATGGGCCGCGGCCAGTTGGTGCCTGAATTTGCATCGGTGGCGTTCAACCTCTCCGACCCGAAGAAAGTTTCGAAAATCGTAGAGACCGAGTTCGGCTACCACATCATCCAGCTCATCGAAAAGCGCGGCGACCGCGTGAACGTGCGCCACATTCTGCTGCGCCCCAACGTGGCCGAGGCCGACCTGATGGATGCCGTGACGCGCCTCGACTCGCTGAGCACCGACATCAAGGCGGCCAAAGTGGGGTTTGAGGAAGCGGTGGCCGTGATTTCGCAAGACAAAGACACGCGCAACAACCGAGGCGTGATGGTGAACGAGCAGACGGGCGACTCTCGCTTCGAGATGTCGCAGCTTCCGCCCGAGATAGCCCGCACGGTGAGCACGATGGAGCCGGGCGAGGTGTCGAAGGCGTTCATCATGAAAGACCCGAAGACGAATCAGGACGTGGTGGCGATAGTGAAGCTCACGCGCCGCATCGACGGCCACAAGGCTAATCTGTCGGACGACTATCAGTTGGTGAAAAATCTCTATGAGAACTCGCGCCGTCAGGAAATCCTTGAGGAATGGCTTGACAAGAAAATCAACGAGACCTACGTGCGCATCGACGACGAATGGCGTAATTGCGACTTTACCCACAAGGGGTGGATAAAGACGGGACGCTGAGTAATTGGGAATGTGGAATTTGGAATGGGGAATTGCCATACGCGGGGCGAATTTATAATTTCGAATGGGGAATGTGGAATGGGGAATTGCCTCGGGTGACGTGCCAATTCGCTGCGGACGCGCCATGGCGCGTCCCTACCTTCCGGCGTCAACATGAAGACCCGGCATTGACCTGACGGCCCGGCGTTGTGGGGCGTCATGAGGGCGGGGGCAATTTTTAACGGTATAATTTAGAACACACAACTAATAGAAAGAGATGCGAAACTGGCTGTTGATAATAGCCCTGAGCCTTGTGGCGCTGCCGATGCTTGTGGCGCAGACCCCGCGTCGGGGAGCCGCCGCGCGTCCCGTCATACCCACTGCCGACCGTCATCAGAGCGACAAGGTGTTTCTGGAGCATGCCGACCAACTGCATTTCGACCAGCTGAGAGACTCGTTTGTGCGCATCCTGACGGGTAACGTGAGATTTCGCAAAGGCGACATGTTTATGTATTGCGACTCGGCGCGACTCAATGAGCGCACCTCGTCGTTTGAGGCCTTTGACAACGTGCGCATGGAGCAGGGCGACACATTGTTTATCTACAGCGACGAACTCTATTATGATGGCGAGACCGAGTTGTGCGAGCTTCGTGCCCGCCCCGGGGGGACGGTGAGGCTCATCAACCGCGACGTGTCGCTGACCACCGACGTGTTTTTCTACGACCTCAGCGAGGAAGTGGGCTTCTACGAGACCGGCGGATTGCTGACCGACCGCACCAACACCCTGCGCTCGGAGCAAGGATTTTACTATCCCGACACGAAAGACGCCTTCTTCTACTTCAACGTGCGACTCGTGGGACCCCGCGCCAACGACACCCTGCGGATGTGGACCGACTCGCTGGCCTACAACACCGTGACCAAGGACGCCGAAATCATGTGTGAGACCCTCATCAAGAGCAAAGACGGCGACATACGTTCGACGTCGGGCATCTACAACACTGAGACGGGAGTGGCCGACCTCTACAAACGGTCGGTGGTGACGACAGTGCGCGGCAACACCCTGACAGGCGACACCCTCTACTACGACCGCACGAAAGGCTACGGCGAAGCCTTCGGCAACATGGTGCTGACCGATTCCGCGCGCCAGAGCGCAGTGGGGGGCAACTACGGCTACTACGACGAACTGCGCGACAGCGCCTTCGTCACCGGACGCGCCGTGGCCATGGAATACTCGCGCGGCGACACCCTCTACCTCCACGGCGACACCATCACCGCGCGGACGCTGGCCGACTCGACCCACGTCACCGACGTGTATCACCGCGTGCGCTTCTATCGCTCGGACATTCAGGGACTCTGCGACTCGCTCAGCCTCGTAGAGCGCGACTCGGTGATGTATATGTATTATCAGCCGCTCATCTGGACCGGCGAGCGGCAAGTGGCCGGCAACGTAATCTACGTGCATCTCAACGACTCGACCGCCGACTGGGCGCGATTGCCCGAAAACGGTTTCATAGCCGAACACATCGGTGGCGACTGCTACAACCAGATTTCGGGCGCCGACATGACGGCATGGATGGCCGACACGACCCTGCGTCGCCTCTACGTGGAGGGAAGCGTGCAGCTCATCATGTTTCCGATGGAGAACGACTCCACCTATAATAAATATAACTACACCGAAAGCTCCTACATGGATGCCTACTTCAACGGCAACGAAGTGGAGCGCATACATCTCTGGCCCGAGACGAGCGGGCGCGTGACGCCCCTCTACCTGGCGCGACGCAGCAACATGTTTCTGCCCAAATTCCGCTGGTATGAGCAGCTGCGTCCCGTCGACGCCGAAGACATCTTCTACTATCCTCCCGAGATGGCCGACTTCCGCGCCTCCAACCCGCTGGGCAAGATGCGCGCCGACGCGCTGACCGTGAGAGCCACGGCCACCGGCCGCCCCGCGCGCACCAACCCCAACGCCCCGCCCGAAGCCGCTAAAACAGAGGAATCAGAGCTATCAGAGGAATCAGAGAAATCAGAGTTATCAGAGGAATCAGAGTTATCAGAGGACTCTGAAGGCACGGGAGGCTCGGAGGACTCAGAGGAATCAGAGTTATCAGAGCTATCAGAGCTATCAGAGGACTCTGAAGGCTCAGAGGACTCGGCTGACTCTGAGGAGCCGGCCGGCGAAGAAGAAACCACAAACCCTTAAAAAACAGGAAAAGCACTTGTCAGATATAATCCGTCTGCTGCCCGATTCGGTGGCCAATCAGATAGCCGCGGGCGAGGTGATACAGCGCCCCGCCTCGGTGATAAAAGAGTTGGTGGAAAACTCCATCGACGCCGGCGGCACATCTGTCACCATAGTATTGCGCGACGCCGGGCGCACGCTGATACAAGTCATCGACAACGGGTCGGGCATGAGCGACACCGACGCCCGTCTGGCCTTCGAGCGCCACGCCACGTCGAAAATCCGTCAGGCCGACGACCTCTTCGCGCTCCACACCATGGGCTTCCGCGGCGAGGCCCTGGCGTCGATAGCCGCCATAGCGCAGATAGAACTCCGCACCATGCTCCACGGCGCCCAGATGGGCACGCGCCTCGTCATCAACGGCTCGAAAGTGGAGAGTCAGGAACCCGAGGCCACCGTCGAGGGGTCGAACATGATGGTGAAAAACCTGTTTTTCAACGTGCCCGCGCGGCGCAAATTTCTCAAGAAAGATGCCGTAGAGATGGCCGCCATCATGCGCGAATTCGAGCGACTGGCCCTGGTGAACACCGGCGTAGACTTCACGCTCATCTCGAACGACGTCACCCTCCACTCGCTGCGCCGCGGCCCCATGAAACGCCGCATCACCGACCTCTTCGGCAAAAACCTCGACAAAACCCTCATCCCCGTCGAGACCGACACCACGATAGTGAAGCTCAGCGGCTTCATCGGGCTGCCCGCCAACGCCCGCAAGCGCAACCCCCTGCAATACCTGATGGTCAACGGCCGCAACATGCGTCACCCCGTGTTTCACAAAGCCATCATGCAGTGTTACGAGCGGCTGATACCCGCCGACGAGCAGCCCAACTACTTCATCTCGCTCACCGTCGACCCCGACACCATCGACGTCAACATCCATCCCACCAAGAACGAGATAAAATTTGAGAACGAAGCAGGGATAAGGCAGATACTCGTGGCCGCCGTGCGCGACTCGCTGGGGCGCTTCAACGCCGGACCCGCCATAGACTTCGACCAGCTCGACGCCCCCGAAATCCCGGTGTTCAACCCCGACGAGAAAGCCACCCACGACGTAGATATCGACCCCGGTTACAACCCTTTCACCGGGCCGGTCTACAACCCCGCGATGCCCGACGCATGGAGTCCGTTCAGCCCCGACAACGCCGGGGGGCCCGGGAGGGGGGGCGGGCCCGGGCCCCCGGGAGGCGGCGGGCGGGGGGGGG
>JAIDCC010000021.1 GCA_029056055.1 Duncaniella sp. | reverse complement strand
CTCTAATTCTGATAACTCTGATAATTCTGATAAGGGTGTGACGCATGGGCGGGTGCCGAAGGGCGGGGGTGAGGCACAGCGCAATGGCGGAATAAAACGGAGCGTGAGGTGGTTGTTATCCGAGGCATCAGAGGAATCAAGGACGACTGAAGGCGGCGCTAAAGCACCGCGCAACGGCTGAAAGAGCTGACGCTGCGTGGAGAGGATGCGGCGAGGGAGGGCGCGCAGAGGCTTTGAGTGGCGGCGGGGACGCACCCACCCGAAGACAAACCAAAAGACACGCGGAAGGGCGACAGTGGGCGGCGCTAAAGCCTCGCCCCACGTCAAAAAGGCTGAGAGACGGAGGAGAGGACGCGGGACTGGGAGGCAGAGGCCGGGGACGGCGCGGAGAGGCCCCCCGAAGACAAACCAAAAAACACGCGGAAGGGCTACCGCGGGCGGAGCAGAAACCCGGCCCCACCTCCAAAAAGGCTAACGCCCAGATGAGAGGGCGCGGAGTGGGGAGCGGCGATGAGAGGGGTGCACGCGGCGGCAGGGCGGCTGAGAGGCACCCACCCGGAGACAAACCATACTGACGCGGAGGGAGACGGGGGCTGCTCTGCCGAGGCGTACGAGGGAGGAAAGGCGGCGCTTAAGCACCGCACCACTCCAAAAAGGCTGACGCGGCGGGAGGAGGCGAGGGAGAGGGGACGGCGCTAAACGACCGCGCCACGGTAGAAAGGCAGACGCAGGGCCGGTGACGACGCGGAGAGGAAGAGGGGACGCTTGTAGTGGGCGGAGGAGACGGGAGAACTTAGGGGAGGACGTTTTCAGAGGAATCAAAGCCAACCGAGGGAAGGAGAGGGAAGCGGCACTAACGCACCGCGCAAGCAGAGAAGGGTCGACGCGGACTTTTGAGGTGGGGAGAGGCACGCGCCCAAAGCCAAACCCCACAGACGCAGATTGCACTGGGCTGCGCAAGGAGATGCGGTGGAATGCGGCGCTTAAGCACCGCACCACTCCAAAAAAGGGCTGACGCGGCGCGAGGAGGCGAGGGAGAGGGGACGGCGCTAAACGACCGCGCCACGGTAGAAAGGCAGACGCAGGGCCGGTGCACGGAGGCCGGTGACGACGCGGAGAGGAAGAGGGGACGCTTGTGGTGGGAGGAGGAGACGGGAGAACTTAGGGGAGGACGTTTTCAGAGGAATCAAAGCCAACCGAGGGCAGGAGAGGGAAGCGGCACTAACGCACCGCGCAATGGCGGAAAGAGCTAACGTGGCGCGGGGAGGCACCCACCCAAAGACAAATGCCACAGACACGGAGAGAGACAACTACGGCGCTAAAGCACCGCGCACCACCAAAAAGGCTAACGCGGTGTGAGGGAGGCTGGGGGTGGCGGAGGAGTGCGGCGCTAAAGCACCGCGCACCTCCAAAAAGGCTGACGCGTTGTGAGGGAGGCTGTGGCTGACGGCCAGAGGCGGCGTTAAAGCTCCGCGCACCACCAATAAGGCTGACGCGGTGGTGGGGGGCTGCGTCAGCGAGCCAACCACCCAAAGACAAACGCTGCCGTCGCGGAGGGAGAGACGGGGCGTCGCTAAAGCTCCGCGCCACTCCAAAAATGCTGACGCGCGTTGAGGGGGCGTGGTGGGATGTAGTGCTGAGGGGTGATGATGAGGCGAGGGGAGGGTTAGATGGTGATTTCGCCGCAGAGGTCGGTGCCGATGAGGGAGCGGACTTGGTGGGGGGTGAGTCCGAGGCCGAAGAGGTACATTAGTTTGGTGATTGCGGCTTCGGAGGTCATGTCGCGGCCGGAGATGACGCCGCAGCGTGTGAGGAGGTCGCCGGCGGCGTAGCGGCGTGCGTGGACGCCTCCGTTGACGCATTGGGAGACGTTGACGATGACGACGCCGCGGTCGACGGTGCGGCGGATGGCTTCGAGAAACCAGGTGTCGGTGGGTGCGTTTCCGGCTCCGTACGTGCGCATGACGATGCCTTTGATGCCTGGTGTGGCGAGGAGGTGCTGCATGGTGCTTTGTGTGAAGCCGGGGTTGAGGTCGAGAAACATTACGTCGCGGTCCATGCGGGTGTGGAGACGCAGGCGTTTGGGGTCGGTGGTGACGCGGCGGAGGGCTGCTTCGTCGAAGTGGATGCCGAGGCCGATGCGTGCGAGGCCGGGGTAGTTGTTGCTCTTGAAGGCGTTGAAGTTGTCGGCGCTCATTTTGGTGGAGCGGTTTCCGCGCCAGAGGTAGTTTTCGAAGAGTATGGCTACTTCCTGCACCATGGGTGCGCCGGCGGGGGTTGTGGCGGCGGCTATCTGGAGTGCGGTGATGAGGTTTTCTTCGCCGTCGGTGCGGACTTCGCCAATCGGGAGCTGGGAGCCGGTGATGATGACCGGTTTGCTGAGGTCTTGAAGCATGAAGGAGAGGGCTGAGGCTGTGTAGGCCATGGTGTCGGTGCCGTGGAGGACGACGAAACCGTCGTATTCGTCGTAGTGGTCGGCGATGGCCGTGGCAATCTCAGCCCACCCTTCGGGACCCATGTCGGATGAGTCGATGGGGGTGAACTGGATGTTGTCTATGTCATACTCAAGCATCTTGATTTTGGGGACGTTGTCGATGAGATGAGTGAAGTCGAAGGGCTCGAGGGAGCGTGTTTCGGGGTTTTCAATCATCCCGATGGTGCCACCGGTGTAGATGATGAGAATGCGGGGTTTGGCGATATCAGACATGGGCTGGGATGTGTGTCAAGGAGGGGATTACCCGATTTTGGCTCCCGGTGTGGCGAGGGCCATGGGGGTGATGAGGGTGAGAGACCCGTCGGCGTTGACGGCCGAGAGAATCATGCCTTCTGAGACGATGCCTTTGAGTTTGCGGGGCGGGAGGTTGGCGATGAAGCATACCTGACGGCCGACGAGTTCTTCGGGTTTGTAGAATTTGGCTATGCCCGAGACGATGGTGCGTCCTTCGGGGGTTCCGTCGTCGATGGTGAATTTGAGAAGTTTGTCGGCTTTGGGCACTTTGATGCATTCCTTGACGGTGCCGACGCGGAAGTCGCAGAGTTCGAAGGTTTCGAAGTCGACGTCTTTGGCCTGGGGTTCGGGCTGCCAGGCGGCAAGCTCGTTGGTTTTCTTGGCGTCGTTGAGTTTTTGAATCTGCGCTTCGACCACGGAGTCTTCGATTTTTTCGAAGAGGAGTTCGGGCTTGGCGAGCTGAGTGCCGGGGGCTACGAGGTCGAAGGCGCCGAGCTGCTGCCATGTGAAATCCTTGAGGCCGAGCATTGCGACGAGCTTCTCTGACATGAAGGGGAGGAAGGGGGCGAAAGCTATGGCGAGGTTGGCGCAGAGGTTGATGGCGAGGTTGAGGATGGTGGCGGTGCGGGCCATGTCGGTTTTGGCTACTGCCCAGGGCTGGGTTTCCTGAAGGTAGCGGTTGCCGATGCGGGCTATTTCCATGGCCTGCTTCACGCCCTCGCGGAAGTGGAATGTCTCGAGGGCTTCGGTGAGGGCGGCTACGGCCGTCTTGACTTCGTCTATCATGGCGCGGTCGGTGTCGGTGAGTTCGCCGGGGGCGGGGACAACGCCATCAAAGTATTTGTGGGTGAGGACCATCGCACGGTTGACGAAGTTGCCGAGGATGGCAACGAGCTCGTTGTTGTTGCGTGCCTGGAAGTCGGCCCAAGTGAAGTCGTTGTCGCGGGTTTCGGGGGCGTTGGCTGTGAGGACGTAGCGGAGGGTGTCCTGACGGCCGGGGAGTTCCTGAAGGTATTCGTGAAGCCAGACGGCCCAGTTGCGCGAAGTGGAAATTTTGTCGCCTTCGAGGTTGAGGAATTCGTTGGCGGGAACGTTGTCGGGGAGCTGGAAATTGTCGCCGTAGGCCATGAGCATGGCGGGGAAGACGATGCAGTGGAAGACGATGTTGTCTTTACCGATGAAGTTGATGATGCGGCTTTCGGGGTCTTTCCACCATTTTTCCCACGAGTCGGGGAGAAGTTCCTTGGTGTTGGAGATGTAGCCGATGGGGGCGTCAAACCATACGTAGAGCACCTTGCCTTCGGCGCCTTCGACGGGGACGGGGACACCCCAGTCGAGGTCGCGGCTGACGGCGCGGGGCTGGAGTCCGCCGTCAATCCAGGATTTGCACTGGCCGTAGACGTTGGTCTTCCATTCCTTGTGGCCTTCGAGAATCCAGCGGTTGAGCTCGGGCTCCCATTTGTCGAGGGGGAGATACCAGTGGGTGGTTTCGCGCATGGTGACGGGCGCGCCGGAGAGGGCCGATTTGGGGTTGATGAGGTCGGTGGCGTTGAGCGATGAGCCGCAGCTTTCGCACTGGTCGCCATAGGCGTGTTCGTTGCCACATTTGGGGCAGGTGCCTGTCACGTAACGGTCGGCGAGGAATTGGCCGGCGGTTTCGTCGTAGGGCTGGAGAGAGGTCTTGACGGTGAATTCGCCCTTGTCGTAGAGGTGGCGGAAGAATTCGGAGGCAGTCTCGGAATGGATTTGTGAGGTGGTGCGCGAATAGATGTCGAAGCTTACGCCGAGGTCGGCGAGGGAGTCTTTGATTATGGTGTGATAGCGGTCGACCACCTGCTGGGGAGTGATGCCCTCTTTGCGAGCGCGCAGGGTGATGGGCACACCGTGTTCGTCGCTACCGCCCACCATTATGACTTCTTCGCCACGGAGGCGGAGGAAGCGGGCGTAGATGTCGGCGGGCACGTAGACACCGGCGAGGTGGCCGATGTGGACGGGGCCGTTGGCGTAGGGGAGAGCGGTGGTGATGAGGGTGCGTTTGAATTTCTTTTCCATTAGAGTATGACCCCGGGACGGGGAGGAGTTTTTGTAAGTAAGTGAAGAGAAAGACCGAGCGAGTCTTTTAGAAGTGCAAAGATATGAAATTTAGTTGAGAAGAGCAAACGGGGGCAGCGTCAGTGGAAGGCGATGATGAGCCATGACGAGATGGTCATGTAGATGAGCATGCCGATGATGTCGTTTGTGATGGATATGAAGGGGCCTGTGGCGAGGGCGGGGTCGATTTTGAGTTTTTCGAGCGTGAGGGGGACGAATGTGCCGAACACCGAGGCAAACATGACTACGCAGAAGAGCGAAATCGAGACGGCGAAAGTGGTGACCTGATGGCCGTCGCCGATGGTAATCCAGTTGTAGATGAACACGAGGAGGGCGATGATGCAGCCGTTGATGAGGCCGACGCCAAGCTCCTTGAGCAGCTGACGGCCCGACTTCTTGATGTCGAGCGAGCCGTTGGCGAGGCCCTGGACGACGATAGCGCTCGACTGAGTGCCGACGTTTCCGCCGGTGCCGCCGATGAGGGGGATGAAGAGCGCGAGGGCGGGGTCGACCACGAAGCCTGTCTCGAAGCGGCCGAGGATGACGGAGTTGCAGAGACCGCCTACCATACCGATGAGGAGCCAGGGGAGGCGCGCCTTGGTCTGGGCGAAGAGTTTGTCGTCGCTCTCGACGTCGCCGGAGAGACCTGAGGCGAGCTGATAATCGCGTTCGGAGAGGTCGCGCACCTTGTCCATGACGTCGTCGACGGTAATTCGGCCGAGGAGGCGTCCGATTTGGTCGACCACGGGCATTGCGACGAGGTCGTATTTCTCGAAGTCGAGGGCAACGTCTTCGATGGGAGTGTCGACTTTGACCGAGGCGGGGTCGGTCTCCATGACGTGTTTGATTTTGGAGACGTTGGGATGGGTGATTAGCTTCTTGAGGGGGAGCGTACCCCGGAGGCGCTCGTCGTTGTCGACGACGTAGACGTAGTAGACCTCGTCCATGTCTTCGGCCTGCATACGCATCTGCTTGATGGTCTCGGGCATCGACCAGTTTTCGTTGACGACAATCATTTCGGTGCCCATGAGGCCGCCGGCGGTGTCTTCGTCGTATTTGAGGAGGTCGATGATGTCGCCGGCCTGTTCGACGTCGTCGATGTGAGAGAGGACGCGTTCGCGCTCGTCGGCGTCCATCTCCTGAATGATGTCGACGGCATCGTCGGTGTCGAGGTGTTCGATTTGCTTGGCGATGTCTTCGGCATCCATGTTTTTGAGGAGCTGCTGACGGTCGTCTTCGTCGAGCTCCATAAGCACGTCGGCCTGGGCTTCTTCAGAAAGGAGCGTAAAGAGGTATTCCGACTCGTCGATGCCGAGGTCGTCGCAGAGTTCGGCGATGTCGGCGGGGTGGAGGTCGGCGAGAGCCTTTCGCGCTTCGTCGTCGTTATGGTTTTCGATGACGGAACGGAGATGGTCGAGATATTCCGGGGTGAAATCCTTCATGCCGCAGAGATGGGAAGTGGAGTGGGGTTGGAATTAGGGGGGCGAAAAGCTGAGGAGTGAGGCGGGGGTCAGCAGGAGCGGGCAGCGCCGATGAGATTGGTGAGCTCGACAAACTGGGCTACCGACAGTTGCTCGGGGCGCATGGCCAGGAGCGGGGAGTCGGGCATCGGAGCACCCGGGGGGAGAAGGCTTTTGACCGAATTGCGCAAGGTCTTGCGACGCTGTCCGAACGAGGTTTTGACGACGGTCTTGAAGAGGCGTTCGTCGCAGCCGAGCGAGGTGACCGAGTTGCGGCGCATGATGATGACGCCGCTCTTGACCTTTGGCGGGGGATTGAAGACGTTTTCGTCGACGGTAAAGAGGTAGTCTACGTCATACCAGGCCTGAAGCAAGACGCTCAGAATGCCGCGGGCTTTGGTGCCCTCGGGGGCGGCCAGACGCTCGGCCACTTCGCGCTGAAGCATGCCCGAACAGACCACGCAGCTGTCTTTGTAGTTGAGGATATGGAAGAAAATCTGCGATGAGATGTTGTAGGGGTAGTTGCCTATGACACAGAATTTCTGCCCGTCGGGGTAGAGGGCGGCGAGGTCGAGCTTGAGGAAGTCGGCTTCGAGGATGCGTCCGGCCAGTTCGGGGAAGTGGTAGCGGAGATAGTCGATGCTCTCGCCGTCGATTTCGACCACTTTCACGTCGTGGCCGTCGGCGAGGAGATATTTCGTGAGCACGCCCATGCCGGGGCCGACTTCGAGCACCGGCAGCCCCTTTTGGGAGTCGAGAGTAGAGGCGATGCGTCGAGCCACAGATTCGTCTTTAAGGAAATGCTGCCCCAAAGCCTTTTTGGGCTTCACGGCTGATGCTGACTGTCGAGGTGCTGACATAAGTGTAACTACTTCTTTAAAATCGAGAACGTGTGAAAGCCGATGACGGCGGTCGTCGGCGTTTTATGACCTACAAAGTTACGAAAAATAATTGATTCGCGACGCGGCTTTGCCGGAAAAGTTGGCGGGGAGTGAGAGGCAATCTTTATTTCTGCGGTCAACGGTGGATGGGAGACGCTGCCACCCAAAGACAAACTCTTTGGTGGCGGAGGGCGACAACGGGCTGAGCGGACGCCCAGCCCCACCTTAAAAAAGCTGACTCGACGGGGCGGCGCGGGCAGAGGTGTTGGAGGGAGGGCGATGAAAAAAGTCGGCGAAAAGGTTGTAGCGTTACAACCTTTTCGCCAACTTTTTTACTTTTTCGGGGGAGAGGGCAGATTAGTCGATGATGTCGAAGCCGGTGTACTTGCGGAGCACTTCGGGGACTACGATGCCTTCGGGTGTCTGATTGTTTTCGAGCAGGGCGGCCATGATGCGGGGGAGTGCGAGTGCCGAGCCGTTGAGGGTGTGGGCCAGACGAGTCTTCTTGTCGTCGCCACGGTAGCGGCACTTAAGACGGTTTGCCTGATAGGTCTCGAAGTTTGACACCGACGACACTTCGAGCCAGCGCTTCTGAGCGGCGCTCCATACTTCGAAGTCGAAGGTGATGGCCGAGGTGAAGCTCATGTCGCCGCCGCAGAGACGGAGGATGTGCCAGGGGAGACCGAGACGGTCGAGGAGGCTCTGCACGTGGTCTTTCATTTCTTCGAGGGCTGCGTAGGAGTCTTCGGGCTTCTCGATGCGCACGATTTCCACCTTGTCGAACTGGTGGAGACGGTTGAGGCCGCGCACGTCCTTGCCGTAAGAACCGGCTTCGCGGCGGAAGCAAGCCGAGTAGGCGCAATTCTTGATGGGGAGCTTGTCGGCAGGGATGATGACGTCGCGATAGAGGTTTGTGACGGGCACCTCGGCGGTGGGGATGAGGTAGAGCTTGTCTTCGCCGACGAAATACATCTGTCCTTCCTTGTCGGGGAGCTGACCTGTGCCGTAGCCGGAGGCCTCGTTGACAACGTAGGGGGGCTGGATTTCGAGGTAGCCGGCTTCGGAGGCGCTGTCGAGGAAGAACTGGATGAGGGCGCGCTGAAGCTTGGCACCCTTGCCGATGTAGACGGGGAAGCCGGGACCGGTGATTTTCACGCCGAGGTCGAAGTTGATGAGGTCATACTTCTTGGCGAGTTCCCAGTGGGGGAGGGCATCCTCGGGCAGGTCGGGCATCGGGCCGCCGGTCTTTTCTACGACGTTGTCTTCGGCGGTCTTGCCTTCGGGCACGGCCTCGCAGGGGGTGTTTGGGATGGTGAGCAGGATGTCGCGGATAGAGCGTTCGGCCTCGTCGAGCTGAGCGGCGATTTCTTTCTGCTCGGCCTTGATGGCGGCCACTTCTTTCTTGGCCTCTTCGGCCTCTTCGCGCTTTCCGCCTTTCATGAGGGCACCGATGGAATCGGCCTTCTTCTTGAGGTCGGCGGCGAGGTTGTCGTTCTTAAACTGGAGAGCTTTGCGCGAGTCGTCGAGGGCGATGACTTTTTCGATGGCCTCTTTGCCGTCGAAACCCTTGACGGCGAGACGCGCCACGATATAGTCGGGGTTTTCTTTGATTTGCTGGAGTGTGAGCATGTGAGCTATGGAGGTAAGTAAGTTCTAAAAATAAAACGATATATGTAAAGAAAAATTCTTGAACAATAAAACTCGTTCTTTTTGGATGCTTTGTGTTTGTCACTCGGTCTTTCTCGACAAGCTCGAAAGCGCTACGCGATTATGTGTAGCGCGGCTACACGCCTTCGTCCCGCGCACAAATCATCTCAAAAATAACTTCCTTTTATCTGTTCATTTATTTTTCTCACTTACTTAAAAACGGTGTAGCGGAGAGAGAGAAATCAGAGCGAGTTGAGGATTTCGCGCACCTTGGCCGAAACCACTTTGCCGTCGGCGCGGCCAGCGAGAGCCTTCGAGGCTACGCCCATGACCTTGCCCATTTCTTTGGGCGAAGTGGCGCCTACCTGAGCGATGATGGCACGGATTTCGGCGGTGAGTTCTTCGTCGGAGAGTTGTTTGGGCAGGTATTCTTCGATTACGGCAGCTTCGGCCAGCTCGTTGTCGCGCAGGTCGATGCGGTTTTGCTCGTCGTAAATCTGCGCAGTCTCTTTGCGCTGTTTGGCCATTTTGGCGAGAATTTTCAGAGCCTGGTCGTCGGAGAGGGTGCCGTCGCCACCTTTGGCGGTCTTAGCCTCGATGAATTCTTTCTTGATGCCGCGGAGGGTTTCGAGGCGCACCTTGTCGCGGGCGAGCATTGCGGCCTTGATGTCGGCCGAAATTTTGTCAAATAAGTCCATATCGGAATCTACGTTTGATTTTCAGACCACAAAGTTACGCAAAAATCAGATAAAACGGTAATTCGCAGCTGATTTTTTTACAGCCATGCGGTGTCATCTCGCCGAAAGGGCGGGAAAGAAGGCGTCGGGGATGTGCTCGACGGTGTAATTGTCGGGTGTGCCGGTGATGAGAATGATGTCAAACTGGTATTCGAGCTCGACGCGCGCGCCCTGCATCCACGTGTCGGCGGCGCGCACCATGCGGGCACGTTTGCGTGTGTCGACAGCTTCGAGAGGGTCGACGAAATCAGAGCTTCGTGTCTTGACTTCCACGAAGCAGATGCGCCCTGCATATGAGGCGATAATGTCGATTTCTACGCGCCCCACCTTGACGTCGCGGGCCACGATGGCGTAGCCCATGCCTACGAGCAGCCCGGCGGCCACCTCCTCGCCCCATTTGCCTGTATCGTTGTGCTGTGCCATAGGTCAGGGTTGGAAACGTCCGGTGACCAACTCGCGTTTCAGCCAGTCGTAGTTGTAGCCCGAACTTTCGATGTACATGCCTGTGAGCGGGTCGGAGACTTTTTCAAAGGTGGTCGAATTATACCACGTCGAGAGAGCCTCCTGTAGCGAAAGACCGTTGTCGCGCATGAGCCACATTACGATGTCGGTCGAGATGGCCCGCAGAAGGTATTCGAAAATCTGTTCCTTGGTCATAATGTCATTTGCGTTTGAGGTAACTTACGGCGGCATCATTATGGAAGAAGTATTGAATGCTCAACTCCCGGTATTCCAGCCGTCTGATTAATTCGGATATGGTGATGAAACCATCTTTGAAAAGGAGAAACGATATGGCCACCGAATCGTCGGCTATCGGGCCTATGACGATGTCGTAGTCGTGCGCAGGGTGAGGAATTTCTTCGTTGCGGTTGAGCATCACGAATTCGGCCCATTCTTCGCAAGGCCGTTCGAATATCTTTACTTTCAAATCATTCAAAGCGGCCTCCAAATCAAATTCGAAGGTTGTCACGCAGGCCTGACCACCCGCCCGCTGCATGCGTCGCGTCGCCATATTGCGGGCGTGCTTGAGATTGTCGGTCAGGTAGAATCCGCAACCGAAATCCTTGAACGGATGACTTTGGGAGAAGTCAACCTGTTCAATCATTACATTTGACCCATGATAGAGCTTCATCCTATTCTGCCTCCGTTTTGTCTGCAAATAGCCGTAATGTCGTCCACCCAGTCGTTGACTGAAAGCGTATGCTCGGCATCATAGCATTGTTCGAGGAAATCGACGCCCTGAAAACGCTGTAGATAACCGTTGGCTTCCTTAGTGGAAAGATGGTTGCGTTTTGCAAATTCGTCAATGGCGGTGACTATGTAGGCCACCACCTCCTTGCGGTGATTTGTTTTGGGGGTGAGGGCAATTTTGACATCCGCCTCAAGAGCTTCTGCCATGCGGTTGATGGTGTCGAAGGTAAGCCCTTTGCCACTTTCAATTTTCGAGACGGTGGCTCGGCCGACACCTATTCTGTCGCCAACCTCGGCTTGGGTCAGCCCCAGCGCGTTGCGTCGCTCGCCGAAGAGTTTTCCTATGTTTTCGAGTCTGTCGGTCATAATGAATTAGTTGTGCTTAAGTAAGTTCCAAAAATAAAACGATATATGTGATGAAAAATTCTTGAACAGTAAAACTCGTTCTTTTTGGATGCTTTGAGCCTTTCGT
>JAIDCC010000020.1 GCA_029056055.1 Duncaniella sp. | reverse complement strand
CGGGAGGAGGGCTGGGATGAAAATTTTGGCGATGGATGGAAGAATTTTTCCAAAAAGATGATGTTTTTACAGGTAAAAGTTGTAAATTTGCAATTCAAACAATCCGGAGAGGGTTGAGGCCGATGCGTAGGGCGGAGGCGGGCCAACTCCGAGAGCGTTTGAACTCTCCGAGCACAGACAAAACGATACATGTAGAATTATTTCACAATCAATATGAAGAAGCATAATTTCTATGCCGGCCCCTCGATATTGAGCGAGTATACCATCCGCCACACAGCGGAGGCCGTTGAAAATTTCGCAGAAACGGGTCTTTCGATCCTCGAAGTGTCACACCGCAGCAAAGAGTTTGTAGCCGTAATGGACGAGGCACAGGCACTTGTGAAGGAGCTGCTCGAAGTGCCCGAAGGCTATTCGGTGCTCTTCCTCGGCGGCGGCGCGTCGCTGCAATTCTGCATGGCGCCGTTCAACCTTCTTCGCAAGAAGGCCGGCTATCTCGACACGGGCACATGGGCTGCCAACGCCATCAAGGAGGCTCGCCTCTTCGGCGACGTAGAAGTGCTTGCTTCTTCAAAGGAAGCCAACTATACGTTCTATCCGAAGGGCTATGTAGTGCCCGACGATTTGGACTACCTGCACATCACCACCAACAACACCATCTATGGCACCGAGCTTCGCGAAGACCCCGACGTGCCTTGTCCGTTGGTGGCCGACATGTCGTCTGACATCTTCTCGCGTCCTATCGACGTGGCCAAGTATGACCTCATCTATGCCGGCGCGCAGAAGAACCTCGGCCCGGCCGGCGTGACGCTCGTCATCGTGAAGGATTCGGCCCTGGGCAAGGTAGACCGTCCCATCCCCACGATGCTCGACTATCGCACCCACATCAAGAAGGGTTCGATGTTTAACACTCCCCCCGTGCTGCCCGTCTACAGCGTGCTGATGACGCTGCGCTACTACAAGGAGCTCGGCGGTGTGCGCGAAATGGAGCGCCGCGACATCGAGAAGGCCCGTCTGCTCTACAACGCAATCGACGAATCGAAGATGTTCGTAGGCACCGTGACCGACCCCGCATCGCGCTCGATAATGAACGTGACCTTCGTCATGACGCCCGAATACAAGGACCTCGAAGGCGAATTCGTAAGCTTCTGCTCGGCACGCGGCATCGTAGGCATCAAGGGTCACCGCTCGGTGGGCGGTTTCCGCGCATCGCTCTACAACGCGCTGCCCAAGGAGAGCGTCGAGGTGCTCGTAGAGGCAATGAAGGATTTCGAGAAAGAGCACGCCAAGTAATCACCCCAAACCGACAACCCGCACATGAAAATTCTCATTGCTACCGAAAAGCCCTTCGCACCCGTGGCGATAGAGGGCATGAAGAAAGTGATAGAGGAGGCAGGTGCTGAAATGGCGCTGCTTGAGAAATATACTTCGCGTCAGGAGCTGCTCGACGCAGTGGCCGCCGACGTAGACGCCCTCATCATCCGTTCGGACAAGGTGGACGCCGAAGTCATGGCCGCCGCTCCGAAGCTCAAAATCGTGGTGCGCGCCGGTGCAGGCTACGACAACGTAGACCTCGAGGCCGCTACGGCAGCGGGCGTCAGCGTGCAGAACACCCCCGGTCAGAACTCAAACGCCGTGGCCGAACTGGTGTTCGGTCTGGCCGTGTTCATGGCCCGCAACATGTTTAACGGCACCTCGGGCTGGGAGCTTAAGGGCAAGACCCTCGGCATCCAGGCCTTCGGTCAGGTGGGTCGCAACGTGGCCCGCATAGCCCGCGGCTACGAGATGAACGTCTCGGCCCTCGACCCCTATTGCCCCGACGACGTTATGCTTGAGGCCGGAGTGAGCCCGGTGCACAACGTGGAGGAACTTTACGCCACGAACCGCGTGGTGTCGATTCACATCCCCGCAACGGCAGAAACCCGCGGCTCGATAGGCTACGACCTCGTGAGCACCATGCCCAAGGGAGGTCTGCTCATCAACACCGCCCGCAAGGAGGTGATAGACGAAGAGGGTCTGATGAAGGCACTCGAGGAGCGCGCCGACCTGAAGTATGCCGCCGACGTGGCACCCGCCCGCGCCGCCGAGTTTGAGGAAAAATTCCCCGGCCGCGTGTTCTTCACCCCGAAGAAGATGGGCGCGCAGACCGCCGAGGCCAACATCAACGCCGGCATCGCCGCCGCACGTCAGGCCATCGACTTCCTCACCACCGGAGCCGACCGCTTCCGCGTCAACAAGAAATAATATGTGTCGGGCGTAACGCCTGACCTCGATACCCACCTGCATAGGGCAGTGGCCGCCTGCTCGGTTGCTGCCCTATGCTGTTTGATTAAGGCGGCACGTTACGTGGCGAATTGGCATTGCGACAGGCGAAAATCGACATCGTGGGCCTGCGTGGACGCGCCATGGCGCGTCGCTACCTTTTGTCCAATCGGGTTGCTGCCCTACAGTTAATAATCAAAGGAGAAGCTGGCTTCTCAACACCCCAATCTTTCATCATGGCCGAACCACAGCAAATCATATTCAGCAACGACATAGCCGGAAGTCTGGCGAGGATAGTGAGCGAGATGCGCCCGTCGTCTGTTGTCGTCGTTACCGACGATGAGGTGAAGAGCCTCGTACTCCCCCGGCTCGGCCTCCCGGCCGACTGGACGGTGTGCTCGTTTGCCCCGGGCGACCTCAACAAAAATCTTGAGAGTCTGGCCGCAGTGTGGGGGCAGATGGAAGAAGCGGGCGCCACGCGCCACAGCACGGTGGTCAACATCGGCGGCGGAGTGGTGACCGACCTCGGCGGGTTTGCCGCGGCCACGTTCAAGCGCGGAGTGAGATTTGTCAACGTCCCGACCACACTGCTTGCCGCCGTCGACGCCGCCGTCGGAGGGAAAACGGGAGTGAATTTCAACGAATATAAGAACGAAATTGGAGCATTCGCGCCGGCCGATGCGGTGGTGATTTCGTCGGCCACGTTCGGCACCCTTCCCGCCCGCGAGATACTTTCGGGCTACGCGGAAATGGTGAAACACGGATTGCTCGACAGCGCCGAAGCCTATCGCGCACTGATAGCCGAAGACCCGTTGAAACTCAGCGACGAGCGGATGCTCGAACTGCTCGAATACAATGTCGGCGTGAAGGAGCGCGTGGTCACCGCCGACCCCTTTGAAAGAGGCATAAGGCGCGCGCTCAACCTGGGCCATACGCCCGGGCACGCCTTCGAAAGCCTCGCGCTACACCGCGGGCGCCCCGTGCCCCACGGATTTGCCGTGGGGTGGGGGCTGCTCGTAGATATGATACTCTCGCACATGGAGCTGGGGTTTTCGTCAGATTATTTCTATCCCTACCGCGACTTCCTGAGAGAGAACGGCTATGGAACGCCCGACATCACATGCGACGACTATGACACGATAGTCGACCTCATGCGTCACGATAAGAAAAATGCGTCGCCCGACGCCATCAACTTCACCCTGCTGCGCGCCCCCGGCGACGTGTGCATCGACTGCATCGTCACCGCCGACAAGATTAAAGCCGCCCTCGACATTTTCCGCGACCTTACCGAAGCATGAAAAATATCTTTCATTCCAACCGACCCTTCACGCTCGAATCGGGAGAGACCCTTCCGGAGCTCACCGTTGCCTATCACACCTATGGCCGCCTCAACGAAGAGGCCGACAACGTGGTGTGGGTGTGTCATGCTCTGACCGCCAATTCCGACCCGGCCGACTGGTGGCCCGGGACAGTGGAGGAGGGAGCGTTTCTCGACCCCGCGCGACATTTCGTGGTGTGTGCCAACATCCTCGGTTCGCCCTACGGCACGACGTCGCCGCTCCACACCGACCCGCGCACCGGCCAACCTTACTACGGGGATTTCCCGCGCTACACCATCCGCGACATTGTCAACGCCCACCGCGTTCTGGCCGATGCGCTCGGCATAGGCCACATCGACACACTCGTGGGGTGTTCGGTAGGAGGTTTTCAGGCCGTAGAATGGGCCGTGATGGAGCCTGAGCGTTTCACGCGGCTGGCGCTCATGGCCACCGATGCCGTGGCCACCCCGTGGACCGTGGCAATCGACGAGACGCAGCGCATGGCCATCGAGGCCGACCCGACATGGGGAGAGCCTTCGGCCGAGGCTGCACGAGCCGGACTCGCCGCCGCACGTGCCATAGGTCTGCTGAGCTACCGCGGCCCGTCGGGCTACAATCTCTCGCAGCAAGACCCCGACGACCTGCCGCTCGGCGCACCCCGCCGCTCCTGCTCCTACCAGCGCCATCAGGGCGACAAGCTCGTGCGCCGCTTCGACGCCTATTCATATCACGCCATACTCAACGCCTTCGACACCCACGACGTGGGGCGCGGGCGCGGAGGTCTCGACGCCGCCCTCGGGCGCATCAAGGCCCGCACGCTCGTGGTCGGGCTGACCACCGACATCGTTTTTCCGGCCGACGAAATGAAGATACTCGCAGGGCGCATACCCGGCGCGCGATATGCAGAAATTGAGTCGCCCTACGGTCACGACGGCTTTCTCGTGGAGTCGAAGCAGCTCAACGCGCTGATGGTGCCGTTCATGAAAGAATCCTAAAACTCAACTAAGTAAGTTCAAAAAATAAAACGATACGATATATGTGATGAAAAATTCTTGAACAGTAAAACTCGTTCTTTTTGGATACTTTGAGCCTTTCGTTCAGGCGCATAGCTCGCTATGCTTCTTCACTCAAGTCTCAAATCATCTCAAAAATAACTTCCTTTTATCTGTTCATTTATTTTTCTCACTTACTTAACAAATACTCATACTCACGCAATATGTCAACTACAAAATTTCTTCTTGCAGCCGTTGCCGCAGCAGCCGTGACACTTCCGGCCCGCGGCGAGGTGAACTTCTGGGATGAAGGCACGCCCGAAAAGACCGTAACCTATGGCGCGCGCGTAGGTCTGAACGTTTCGTCGCTCGGCGGCGATTTCGACTGGGACTCGAAGGCGGGTCTGCAACTGGGTGCAGCCGTCGACTGGCACCTCATCAACAGCATCTCAATCAATACGGGGCTCTACTTCACCATGAAAGGTGCGAAGACCAACTTTACGGAAGTCGACAGCGAAGGCTCGAACTATTTTTATAGTTCGTTCTATGAGCGCCTCACTTACAACGCGCTTGAAATTCCCGTCTACGTCAACTATCACATCACCGTTGCTCCCGAATCTACCGTTCAGGTGTTCTTCGGCCCATACTTCGACCTCGGAATCTATGGCCGCGGCTTGTTGAAATGGAGCGAAGGCAATAAGAACTATCAGGAGTCAGGGTCGATGTTCGGCGACGACGGCGGCTTCAACCGCTTCAACGTTGGCGTAGGCCTCGGCGCCGCCTATACGTGGCACCGCTGTCAGGTGGCGCTCTCCTATCAGTTGGGCTGCACCCACGCGGCCAAAGACTACTCGGGCTCGTGGAACAACTTCGCCATCACACTCGGCTATAACTTCTAAAAAGTAGAAAGTCTACTCGGTCAGAAGCCTTACGGCAAGGTCGAGGATAGGGTCGTCGGTAGCCCCGGGAGGTATGGTTGCCTCGCATCCGGGCGAGGGAGCAACGCCTTCCTCAGTCGAACGGCCCAGCGCGTCGAGCATCGGCGCCGATGACATTCTTATGCTCCAGCCGCAAGGTAATTCCGACGAAAACGGTATGCCGGCGCCTCCTCCCGTAGGAGCGCCGGCTATTTTTACTTGCGGCAGGTTTTTCATCACGGCCACAAAGTTGTTGGCCGCCGAATAGGTGGAATGGTTGGCGAGCACCACCACAGGTTTGCCCCAGCGCTGACGCCCCTCGGAGGCGGGACGGTAGATGATTTCGTAGGGGGCCGAGAAGTCGGAGTGACCCGGGCCGGTCTTGTGGGAGATGTAGCCCACGAGGGTGGGGCGGTCGATGAAACGGCTCACGAGTGTCTCGACATTGGTGAGTTCGCCGCCGCCGTTGTTGCGCACGTCGAAGATGAGGCCGTCGGCCGTCGAGAGATAATAGAGGATGTTGTCGAGATTGCCGTCGCCGACTGTCTGCGAGAATGTGCTGTAATAGATGTAGCCGATGTTCTGCGGCAGGAAGCCGTAAATCATCCCCGAGGCCTGGCGGTAGTTGAAATTGAAATACTTCTCCTGTATCACCCTGAGCGAGAAGTCTTCGGGATAGCCGCTCCACCATTCGCGATAGGCCGACGTGTTGAAGCCCGACACGAGATTGACGTGGCCGTCGCGCAACTCGTCGAGCATTTCGGCACAGACGTCAAACAGCTCCTCGCGCGTCATTTCGTCGGAGATGCGCGGGCGGTAGGAATCGTAGACTGCCTGCCAGTCAACGTCCTTGCGGTCAAAAAAGCAGTATCGGCGGTCGACAATGGTCCAGAGCGCGTCGAAGTTGTCGGCGGGAGTGTCGGCCCAGTCGGGCATGGCGTCGTCGCCCGCACAGGCGGCGAGTGTCAGAGTGGCCGCGAGTTCGCACGTCAGGCGCGCGAAGTGTTTAGTAAGCATGTATCAGGGGGATTGGAGAGGGTTTGCGGGGAGAGAGCGAGAGCCATTCGGTGGTGATGCCTATGACGAAAAGATTGGCCGAGGCGGTTGAGGAGAGACGGTTGACGTGGGTCGACAGGTAGCGCCCCTGATAGCCCAGGCGCAATTGAGTGCGTCCCAGCTGAAGGTCGAAGGCCAGGAGATGGTCGAGGGCGAAGTAGTTGCCCCACCAGGCGCAGTGGGCCAGACCGCGCCGCTCGCCCAGATAGATTTCGTAATATAGCTGGCCGTATTCGGGCGAGAAGAATGCCCCGAGCGCCGGGAGCGAGGGCTGATAGACGGCTCTTATGGGGAGTCGGCCGATGCGGAACGTATAGGAGGCCAACCCCGTGAGACCAATCGTCGCGGCAGCCTTGGCGCTGGCCGGATTGTTGCCGTTGCGGGCGTTGTAGAACGCGCCCCCTTGCAGACGCACCTCGCCGCCGATGGCCAGAGTGAGGGTCGGCAGCAGGCTCCAGCGCCGCATCACGCCCCAGTCGGCGGTGAGCATCGCCTCCCACATCGTGGCGTTTCCGGCCGGGTTGTGGGTCTGCGCCACGTCGAGGTTCACCCCCAGCTTCATGGTGAGCTTCTCGGGGTGGAAAGGCGCGGCTTGCAGACGGCGGTAGTCGGCCTGCCACGTCGTGCCGCGGTAATGCAGCGGGGTGAGATAGGTGTCGGTCAGACTCGCCGAGCCGACACCCAACGTGTAGCTCGACACCACGGGGCGCGCCTCGTCGTCGGCGCGACACACCCCCGTGCCGCCAATCAGCGCGGCAATCACAATCAGCAACGGTGTCAGGAGCTTTTTCATGGGCTTGCGAGATTTATTCAAACAGGCGTTTCTGGCCGGTGAGTTCGTCGCGCACCTCGTCGTCGCTCTTCTGGGGCTCGCCCACCTCCTCGGCCGTGACATCCTCTACTTCGGTCTCTTCGGCGTCGACATCCTGCTCCTGAGCCACTTCGATGGGCTCGAGTTCGGTGATGCTCTCCACCTCGAACGTCGTGAGGCGCTTGCCTTTGGCGCGGAAACTCTTGACCCCCACAAACTCGGCCGCTATCACCTCGAGCGCGGGGCGCACGGCATCGGCTCCGCCAAACTTCACCTCGAAACGGGCGCCGAGATTGTCGGTCAAGGCTATGAGCACAGATTTTTCGTTGTCGCCCAGATAGCGCAGAGGCTTGGGCGTAGGCTCAAACGAGAAGCGTTTCAGATAGGGATAATTCTTTTGGTCGGCATCTTCGAGTATGGCGGTCCACACCTTGCGCGGGTCGAATTTCTCGATGCGCATGATGTTGTCGGGGTAGTGGTTAGACGCCTCGAAGGTCGACGTGTAGTAGTTGCCGTCGGTGGTGATGACCAGCACGAGGTCGCCGCTGTTGAAGTCGCCCAAGTAGTCGCCGCGCCCGTCATAGTTGATGCGGTTTACGTCGGGGTCAAACCACACGTCGCGGCCGCCGAGCGTCGAGCCGCCGCGCTCCTTGAGCGAGAAGCGGTGTACTTCGTTGCGTGTCACGATGTTGCCCACGGCGCCGCGCCCCTTGATGGCCAGCGACGAGAAGTCTACGTCGAGTTGCAGCGTCTTCAGTCTCAGTTTCGGCTTGAGCGTCACCTTGACCACCTCGGCCTCGCCGTTTGAGTTGGCCGAAAACCAGCACACCTTGCTGCCCGGCTTGCCCTGCGTGAGGTCATACTCTTTGTCGCGCGTGATGCCGGTGACCGGGAAGCGCTTCTGATAGTAGGTACCCCCCTTGCCGTCCTGATAGATTACGTTGTAGATGGTGCGTCGGTCGTTGCGCTTGAACACGTCGACGTGTATCACCCCTTTGCCGATGAAAAGTTTGTCGGCCACGCGCACCACCTTGTACTTGCCGTCCTTGTAGAACACGATGATGTCGTCGATGTTCGAGCAGTTGCACAGGTATTCGTCCTTTTTGAGCGACGTGCCGATGAAGCCCTCCTCGCGGTTGATGTAGAGCTTCTCGTTGGCTTCGGCCACCGTGGCGGCCTGTATCTGGTCGAAGCTGCGTATCTGCGTCATGCGCGGATAATGCTCGCCATATTTCTTCTTGAGCTTCGTAAACCAGTCGATGGTGTAGTCGGTCAGGTGGGCCAGATGGTTTGAAATCTCCTCGATGCGCTCGCGCAGTGCGGCTATCTGCTCGTCACACTTCACGGCGTTAAACTTCAGTATGCGCCCCATCTTGATTTCGAAGAGACGTATGATGTCGTCGTCGGTCACGGGGCGTATGAACGTGTCGGCCCATTCGTCGAGTCGCCCTCTGATATGGTCGATGGCGGCCTGACGGTCGGCGCTCTCCTCATAACCCTTGTCTTTGTAGATGCGCTGCTCTATGAAGATGCGTTCGAGCGAAGCGAAGTGGAGCTGCTCCCTCACCTCGCCGAGCTGTATCTCGAGCTCGCGGCCCAGAAGGGTGCGGGTGCCCTCGACGTTGTGGCGCAGCACGTCGCTCACGCCCAGGAAGTGGGGCTTGTTGTCAGAGATGACGCAGCAGTTGGGCGACACCGACACCTCGCAGTCCGTAAAGGCATAGAGGGCGTCGATGGTGCGGTCTGACGACGTGCCCGGCAGCAGGTGCACCACGATGTTGGCCGTGTCGGCCGTGTAGTCCTCTACCTTGCGGATTTTGATTTTGCCCGACTCGAAGGCCTTGACAATCGACTCGCGGATGGTCTCGGTGGTCTTGCCGTAAGGTATTTCAGTGATGGCGAGGGTCTTGTTGTCGATTTTCTCGATTTTGGCCCTGATTTTCACCGAGCCGCCGCGCTCGCCGTCGTTGTAGCGCGACACGTCTATAGCTCCCCCCGTGAAAAAGTCGGGATAGAGCGTAAACTCCTCGCCGCGCAGGTGGGCTATCGCCGCGTCGATTATCTCATTGAAATTGTGGGGAAGGATTTTCGACGACAATCCCACCGCGATGCCCTCGACACCTTGCGAAAGCAGCAGCGGGAAGCGCACCGGCAGCGTCACCGGCTCCTTCTTGCGCCCGTCGTAGCTCATGGTCCATTCCGTCACCTTCGGGTCAAACACCACGTCGAGCGCGAAAGGCGAGAGGCGCGCCTCGATGTAACGCCCTGCCGCCGCCCCGGCCCCCGTTAGCGTGTTGCCCCAGTTGCCCTGCGTCTCCACGAGCAATTCCTTCTGGCCTATCTGCACCAGCGCCTCATAAATCGACGCATCGCCGTGGGGGTGAAACTGCATCGTGTTGCCCACGATGTTGGCCACCTTGTTGAAACGCCCGTCGTTGAGCAGCTTCATCGAATGAAGTATGCGGCGTTGCACAGGCTTCAGTCCGTCGTCGATGTGGGGCACCGCGCGCTCCAGTATCACGTAGCTCGCATAGTCGAGAAACCAGCTCTGATACATACCCCTCAGCTGATGGCGCATCGCATCGTCCGAAGTATCTACTATAATCTTCGGGTCATACTTTGCCGGTGCGGCGTTAGCCTCGGCGGTCGGAGTGGTTTCTTCCTGTTCTTCAGGTGAAAGGGTGCTGTCGTCAAATTCCTGCGCGCTATCGCTCATAGTGTTTTCAGGGCTGGGGTGATGATGGTAAAGTCACGCAAAGATACAAAATTCCCCCCGAAATTCCAAATTTCCCCCGCCCCTCCTGCCCCGATGTCAGGATTTTTGCTTAACTTTGCAAAATACGGACACTACCGACATGACACGATACGACATGACATTATGATTAAAAGTCTTGCACTGAAAAATTGGAAAAGCTTCGAGGACGCCCGGCTGTGGGTCGATCCTCTCACTTTCATTATAGGCACGAATGCGGCGGGGAAATCAAACATTGTCGACGCGCTTTCGTTTCTGTCCTGCATAGCGTCGGGCACACGTCTCTCCGATGTCCCCGTCAGAGGTGGAATCGACGGCCTGATTCGCAGGACGGCTTCCGAAGCGTCTCTGGCGGTTGAGGTGGTGACCGACAAAGGCGATTTTTCCTATGAAATATGCTTTCAGGCCGAGGATAAAGAGTTGCTGATACACAGCGAGAAACTAAGTCTCGCTCAGTCGGATGGCAAGCGAGACCTTCTCTTTTCCGCCTCTCTCACCGGGCCTGAAGCATCCCGTTTGTCTGTCTTTTTTCCTTCCGGTCTGCTCTTCGCGGCGAGAAGAGATGTCTCCGTCCTCACGCAGATTGCAAATCTCAATGTGTCCGACGAATTGAAAATCCTTGTCGATGAGGTGGCCGCCTCTCTCAAGTCGATATTCATTTTCGACCCCAAGCCCGACAAGATGAGAGACTACTCTCCGTTGGCCGACAAACTGGCTTCCGACGGGTCGAATATCGCGGGTGTTATCGCCGGCTTGCCTGACAACCGACAGAAAGAGTTCGAAGAACAGCTCACCGACTATGTGCGTCCGCTCCCCGACAAGGATTTGATTAAAATCTGGGCCGAGCCGGTGGGGCGGTTCAAGTCTGATGCAATGCTCTATTGCGCCGAGGAGTGGGTCGATGGTGAAAAGACCGAATTTGATGCGCGTGCTATGTCTGACGGGTCATTGAGATTTATCGCCATAGTCACGGCTCTCATGTCGGCGCGCAGGGGCGATACGATTGTCATCGAGGAGGTCGACAATGGTCTCCATCCTTCACGAGCCGGCGAACTTGTCATGGCGCTGAAAGCTCTTGGCCGGAAGAAGGGGATTGATATCATCTCCACTACCCACAATCCTGTGTTGATTGATGCGCTTGGTCCCGAAATGTTGCAGTTCATCAGCTATGTCTCGCGCTCCGAAGCCACCGGATGCAGCGAAATCCGTTTGCTCGAAGATGCCCCCGACCTGTTGAGGTTGTTGGCCAACTATACTCCCGGCGATATGATGACCCGCGGTTTACTCTCCAACGACGCGAAATGAAAAAGGTTTTGATTCTTGACACGAGCATTCTTTGTGTCTGGCTTCGTGTCCCGGGCAAGTTGACGTGCGGCCCTGATTCCGCTCGTTGGACTTTTGAGTCTGTCAGTGCCAAACTCGACGCCGAGATAGCCGACGGCGCGACTTTGATTCTCCCTTTGGCTTCGATTATTGAAACCGGCAATCACATAGCGCAGGCTCACGGTGACCGTCACGCGCTTGTCAATGCATTTGTAAATCATATCGAGAGCGCACTCGATGGCCGGATTCCGTGGGCTGCCTTCACCGAGCAATCCGCTCTCTTGGGCAATGATGCTTTGAAAAACACGTTGCTCGCTTGGCGTCAGACCGCTTTGACCGGGCAGTCGCTTGGCGACGCTATGATTGTCGAAGTGGCACGCTACTACAGCAGGTATAATTTCATGGTCGAGATTTTCACGGGCGACGAAGGTCTGAAGGCCTACGAGCCTGTCGTTGATACTCGTCTTATCCCTCGTCGCAGACAGCGGTGAGCCGTTGCAGCGGAAGTTCCTCAAAACGTAAACCCCTGACCGAGGATGACTCCTTGGTCAGGGGTTCTGAATTGTTTCCCGTCAGGCCTGATTAGTCCTTGCGGTCGAGGCGGGCGTCGGTTGTCACGGGGGTGATGCCGTCGCGTTTCAGCAGCGCGTCGATTGTGGCGTCATGTCCGCGGAAGCGGCGGTAGAGCACGGCGGGATTTTCGGTGCCACCGCGTGAGAGGACGTTGTCGCGGAACGATTTGGCTGCCTCCTGCGAGAAGATGCCCTCTTCCTGGAAGCGTGCGAAGGCGTCTGCGTCAAGCACCTCGGCCCATTTGTAGCTGTAATAGCCGGCTGCGTAGCCCCCCGAGAAGATGTGGTTGAACGTCGTGCCGGTCACGCTGCCATCTATCGGGGCAAACATCGCCACCGAGGCCATTGCCTCGCGCTCGAAGGCTTCGGGGTCGTCTACAGGCTCGGTGATGGTGTGCCATGCCATGTCGAGAAGTCCGAACGAGAGCTGGCGCAGGCACGCATAGGCGGCGCCGAATTGCGACGAGGCTATGATGCGCTCCACCTGCTCGGCCGGGATAGGCTCGCCGGTCTTGTAGTGGCGGGCGAAGCCGTCCAGAAATTCCTTCTCGGTCAGATAGTTTTCGTTAAACTGCGAGGGGAGTTCCACGAAGTCGCGCAGCACGTTGGTGCCCGAAAGCGAGGCATACTTGGTGCGCGCCAGAAGCCCGTGAAGTCCGTGGCCGAACTCATGCAGGAAGGTCTCGACCTCGTAGGGGGTGAGCAGCGCGGGGGTGTCGGCGGTGGGTTTGGTGAAGTTCATCACGATGGTCACGTGCGGACGCGAATCGGTGCCGTCCGCTGTCGTAAACTGAGGCTTGAAGTCGGTCATCCACGCGCCGGGACGCTTCGAGTCGCGCGGGAAGAAGTCGGTGTAGATTACGCCCAGATAGCTGCCGTCGTTGTCTATCACGTCGTAGGCCTTCACGTCGGGATGATACACCGGGATTTCAGCATTTTCCTTAAACGACAGGCCGTAGAGCTTGCCCGCGAGTCCGAACACGCCGTCTACCACGTTCGACAACTCGAAGTAGGGGCGAAGCTCCTCTTCATTGTAGGCATACTTCTCCTCGCGTAGTTTGTTCGAATAATACGAGTAGTCCCACGGCATGAGTTCCACGGGCTTCCCTTCGAGACGCGACGCATACTCGGTCAGCTCGGCAAACTCGCGCTGCTGGGCGGGGCGATAGGCGTCGCGCAGCGAGTTGAGCAGCGAGTAGACGTTTTCTTTCGTGCCGGCCATCGTGTTTTCGAGCGCATAGTCGGCATAGGTGTCATAGCCCAGCAGACGGGCCATCTTCAGGCGCGTCTCGGCTATCTCTTTCATCACCGGCAGGTTGTTGTATTCCCCCTTGGTGTTGCGCCCCGTGTAGAGACGATACATCTTCTCGCGCAGGTCGCGACGCGACGAGTTTTTCAGAAAGGCCGTGTAGACGGGCTGTACCAGGGTGAAGAGATATTCCCCCTCGCGCCCTTTCTCTTTGGCGGCGAGTGCGGCGGCTTCCACCGAGCTTGCGGGCAGTCCGTCAAGGTCGTCGGCCGTGAGCCATATCTCGTAGGTGTTGACCTCGCGCAATACGTTCTGGCCGAATTTGTTGGTCAGCTCGCTCAGGCGCGACGACAGACGGGCATACTCGTCGCGGTCGGCACCTTCGAGCAGCGCTCCGTTGCGGGTGAACGATTTGTAGGTACGGTCCAGGAGCATCGAGTCTTCGGTGTTCAGGTTGAGGGTCGAGCGGGTGTCATACACTGCCTTCACCTTTTTCCACAGCCCTTCGTTGAGCGACACTTTCGTCGAATAGTCGCTCAGCTTGGGCGACATGCGGGTCGAGAGGTCCATCATCGCGTCGTCCGAGAGGGCCGAGAGGAGGGGATAGAACACGCCGAGCACGCGGTCGAGTTCGGTGTTCGAGTTTTCGAGGGCCACGATGGTGTTCTCGAAGGTCGGGGCTTCCGGATTGCCGACGATGGCGTCGACGTTTTCCAGACCGATGGTGATGCCACGCTCGATGGCCGGCTCATAGTCGGCCATGGTGATTTGTCCGAAGGGCGGCGTCTGGTGAGGGGTGCCTTCGAAGGGCTTGTAGAACGGATTCTGTGCTTGTGTCATAATTGCGGTGGCCGCTGCGAGGCCGATGAGTGTTTTGCGCATTATTTTGCTGATTAGATTGATTTTCCGAGGGTTGTCGAAAGTGCTATCGCCGCGTCTCTCACCATCAGGCGGTCCGTGGCCGACACTTCCGCGAGTAGTCCCGCCGCGTCAAGGTCGGTGTCAAAGTCGGCTATGAACGAGTCGGTGTCGAAGTCGCGCGCGGCTATCGAGCGGGCGTAGCGCGAAACGGCTTCCTTCAGATGTCCCGACGCCAGCGCCACGTGCCCGGCGTTGAGCAGGTCGTTGGCGGTCGGCTCGGGCGCTGCCTCAAGCACTTTGCTGATGTATCGCTCGGCGCGTTCGAGGTCGCCGTCAAGCAGCGTGCACCATGCTATCGCCCGCAGCGATTTGAGATTTTCGTTGCCTAAGAACTCGGCCTTGAACAGATGGGGCAGTGCCTCGTCGAAGCGGCGGAGTTTCACGAGCGTCAGACCTATGTTGAGCGCGAGCGCCGGGTCGTCCGGTCGGTCTTCGGCGAGCAGGCGGTAATATTCCAGTGCCTTATCCCAACGCTCCGTCATGCGGTAGCACAGGGCCAGGTGGCGGCGCGTCCAGCGCGAACGGCTGTCGAGCAATTCCGAGTTCTCGTAGTGCTCTATCGCTTTGTCCCATTCTCCCTGCGCCTCGTAGCAATACCCGATTTTCTGATAGAGCGTGGCGTCGGGGGCTGTCCGTTCGGCCAGTGCCGGAAAGATGCCTAAGGCGTCGGCCATGTAGCGGCGCTTGAAGTAGAATTCGCCTATGGTCAGCATCAGCGTGTCGTCTTCCTCGAAGATGGGGCGGAACAGCTCGATTTCCACCGGGTTGATGCCGGCTGCAAACGGGTCGGCAAACTCTCCCTTGCGGCGGAAGAGTTTGAAGAAGCGGTAGAGGTCGCGCACATAGCCGGCCGCTATTTCCTCGTCGCGCTTGTCGCGGGTCATGGTCTCTGCCGCGCGCATACGGTTCACTTCCTCGCTCTGCATCTTAAGCTGCCCCATCATGAGGGTTCGCTGTTGCTCAGGTATCTGTCCCAGCGAGAGCACTACCGAGTAGCGGTCGTTGTCGCAGAACATCGGCGTCGACGTTATCACCTCCACGAGGTCGGCCAGTTCCTGCGGTAGACTTTCGAACAGCGAGTGGTCCTGATAGAACGGCAGAAACCAGTTCGATATTTCATTGAAAAACGGAAACGATTTCAGCTGCGAGAAGGTGGCCATCATCACATCTGCACCATCCTCCTGCATCTCCTGCATCTCGCGCAGGCGTGCCGTCATGCCCGATTTGTCGAGCATCTCGGCCCATTCCGGATTTTCGTCAAGCAGTTCCTCGGGCGATGCCGGGGCCTTGTCTTGCAACTTTTCTATCTCGGGCCGCAGACGCATCATTCCCGGGATGATTTCTTCATTAAACTTCCGGGTGACGCGCTCCGTGTCGCGGGCGCGGATGAATTGCAGCGTCACCGTCGCCACATCCTGACGCCACAATGGCTCGTCGCCCAACTGCGCCAGATTGTCGCGCAGTCGCCGAGGCAACGGATGGTTGCGCTGACTCCAGAGGGCCACCATCAACGCCGCCAATGCTCGCAGCGACGTCTCTCGGTTGCCTTTTCGGTAGGCTTCGGCCAGGAATGCCACTCGTCGCGCGTCGAAAAACTCCGTCAGCGCAAGCATCGTGGCGCTTATCCATTGCAGCTTGGCATGGCGGGGCAGTCCCTCGTCGGTCATCGCCCTCTCCAATGCCTCGGCATCTGCAGCCGTCAGCGGGTGACGGGTCCAGAGTGCGTTGAAGAGTGTCGAGAGTATCTGTTCCGACTTTCGTGTCAGACGCCCCGTCGCAGTGGCAGCATCCTCCGTGAGCGGTGCCAGCGCAAGCCGCCCGGTCACTTCGCGATACGCATCCAGTTGCTCCGCTATCGACGTCTGCACACCATAGCGCTCGGTGCGTGCCACGTTGTAGTAGAGTGTCGGACGGTCGGCCAACTCGCGTTCGCGCTCCGTCCGCTCCGCTATCGTCAGCAGACCCACAGCTATCTCGTTCCATTGCCCCTCACGCCCGGGGTCGGGCAGACCGTCCATCATGTATTGCGACATCAGCTCATAGCTCCGCCGCAGACCCTCCAACTCCGAGCGCACTCCTGCCACAAACGCCCCTGCGGGCATCGCCATAAGCTGATTTTCAATATAAGCAAACGCCTCATTCAGGCGTCCCTCTTTAAGAAGACGGTTTATATAATCCATACTGCAAAATTACTAATTTTTCTCTATTTTTCAGCAAAAACCGTGCCAAAATCACCCCTCCCGCCCCTCCTCGCGCCGCTCCCTGCGTCCTACACACGGGCCTCCCCAAGTAACTAATTCAAATAGTGCCCGGGCGCCGA
>JAIDCC010000002.1 GCA_029056055.1 Duncaniella sp. | reverse complement strand
CGGACACTTCTACCGGCGCCCAAACTTCACAATAGCCGTATGACAGCGAGCTTATTTGAACCGCATTGCGCCATGGCGCGTCCTCGCAGGCCCACGACGTCGAACCGCCCAGGCCGCAACACGGTTTCGACCCAATTCACACGCCTGCCCACGACGTCGAATCACCCATGCCGCCGTGCCAACTTCGCTGCGGACGTGCCATGGCACGTCCCTACCTGCATCTTCGCTGCCTCATTCCCGCCACCATGTACGGCCGTGCCTTTGGCACGTTGCTTGGGCACAGCGTCTCTCATTCGCCAACCCCTACACGGCAACGACCATGTAGCGGCGTATAGCGTTGGGGGGTGTTTGCCGGTAAGCCAAATCGCTGTCATGAGGCGGCGTGGGCGCAAAGTATTCCGCCCCTACCCACAGCCGTTTTCTCATTTCTCATTTCTCATTTCTCACGAGCCTACCCCTGATGAGATATGAGAAATCGCCCCTCCTTTTGGGACACCACGCCTGCAACGACGCGAAGAATCGCGTCCCTACCACAATCCGAAGTCGCTGTCGTGGACCTGCGCGGGCGCAATGTATTGCGCCCCTACCGGGACTCACTCCCCAATCCCCACTCCCCACTTCTCACTTCTCACTTCTCAACCCTCCCGTCACGTGAACGAACTGCTGAAGTTTTTCCTCAAATACTCGTCGTGGTTTCTGTTTGTGTTCTACATAGTCCTGTCGGGCCTTCTGCTCTTCTCGGCTAATCCCTTTCAGCACCACGTCTACCTCTCGTCGGCTAATGTCGTGTCGTCGGGAGCCTACCGTCTTTCAAACAATGTCACGTCTTACTTCTCTCTGCGCGACATCAACGAAGACCTCCAGCGCCGCAACTCCGACCTTGAGCTCGAAATCTATCGTCTCAACGACATCATACGTCATCATCAGGAGCAGGCCTACGCCGACACTATGACCGTCGACCCTGCACTGAGCCGCTACAACTTCATCATTGCCCACGTCATCAACAATTCCATCAACCATTCCCACAACTACATCACCATCGAAAAGGGCTCGCTCGACGGCATTGAACCGGAAATGGGCGTGATGGACCAGAATGGCATCGTCGGCATCGTCAACGTCGTGGGGCCTCACACCGCACGTCTCATCTCGGTGCTCAACCCCTACCTCCGCCTCTCGTGCAAAGTGAAAGGTCAGGAGCAGGTGGGCTCGCTCGTGTGGGACGGCAAAAGCCCCTCCGAAGCCGTGCTCGAAGAGTTGCCCAAACATGCCCGTTTCGTCAAGGGCGACACCATCGTCACCTCAGGCTTCTCGTCGGTGTTTCCCGAGGGTGTGCCCGTCGGCACCGTCGTGGGCGGTTCGCGCGACCGCGAAGACAACTTCTTTACGCTGCGCGTCAAACTCTTCACCGACTTCTCCACGCTCTCTACCGTGCGCGTCATCTCCGACAAAATGAAAGACGAGCTGACCGAAGTAGAGCGCAGTCTCGAAATCAAGCAAGGCTATTGAGCCGCCCTCGCCTCCCCTCTCCGAATTTCTCTCAACCTTCAGTCTCAACACTTTCAGTCTCCAGACACCCCGATGGGAAAAACCATACTTCAGTTTGCCATCCTCGGCATAGCATTGATTCTCGCACAGGTGATTGTGTTCAATCACATCTGTCTCTTCAACGTGGCTGTGCCCCTGGTGTTTATCTACCTCATTCTTCGCCTCCCCATCACGCTCTCGCTCAACTGGCTTCTGACAGTGAGCTTCGTCATGGGGCTGTTGGTCGACATCTTTTCCGACACGCAGGGCATGAACGCCATGGCCTGCACCATCCTTGCCGTGTGCCGCCGCCCCGTGTTCCGTCTCTACGTGCCCCGCGAAGAAGACGTGACACGTCCCGAGCCCTCGATGCACACCCTCGGAACTCCCGTCTATCTCAAATATCTCATCACGGCCACGCTCCTCTACTGCACGGTCATTTTTTCCATTGAAGCATTCACCTTTTTCAACCCCCTGATGCTTGTGCTCCGCATCGTGTGCTCTACGGCTCTCTCGGTGCTCCTCATGCTCGGCATCGACTCTCTAATGACTCCCCGAAGTGAGAAAAGACTATAATCTCGAAAAACGTCGCTACGTCATCGGAGGTTTTATCCTCATCATTGTCATAATCTACCTCGTCCGTCTGTTCAACCTCCAGGTAGCCGACTCGAAATACAAAGAATACGCCGACTCCAACGCCTTCCTCCGTAAGGCCGTCTATCCCTCGCGAGGCATCATCTACGACCGCGACGGGCGTCTGGTGGTCTACAATCAGCCCGCCTACGACGTCATGGTCATCCCCCGCGACGTCAAAGACTTCGACACCCTCGACTTCTGCCGCGCCGTCAACCTCACCCCCGACGAGCTGCGCAAACGTTTCGAAGACATGCGCGACCGCCGGCGAAATCCCGGCTACTCGTCCTACTCGCCCCAGCGACTCCTCACCCATCTCAAGGCCGAGGAATATGGCCGCCTGCAGGAGAAACTCTACCGTTTCCCCGGTTTCTACATTCAGAAACGCATCCTGCGCGAATACAACTACAAGGCCGCCGCAGGAGTGCTCGGCAACATCCGCGAAGTCTCGCCCAAGGACATCGAGAAAGACGACTACTACATGCGCGGCGACTACATCGGCGATATCGGCATCGAACACACCTACGAGGAATATCTCCGCGGTGTCAAGGGCGCCGAGGTGCTGATGCGCGACGCCCTCGGCCGTATCCAGGGCCGCTATGAAGAGGGTGCGCTCGACCGCGACGCCGTGGCCGGCAAAAACATCAAGCTTTCGCTCAACATCGAGCTGCAGCAATATGCCGAGTCGCTCATGGTCAACAAGAAGGGTGCCGTCGTGGCCATCGAGCCTGCGACGGGCGAAGTGTTGTGTCTCGTCTCCTCGCCCACCTACGACCCCTCGCTCCTCGTGGGGCGCGAGCGTGGCGCCAACTACAACGAAATGATGCGCGACCTCGACAAGCCGCTATTCAACCGCGCCATTCAGGCCACCTATCCCCCCGGCTCGACATTCAAACCCACTCAAGGCCTCATCCTGCTCGAAGAGGGCATCATCACCACCGGCACGATGTTTCCCTGCTCCCACGGCTTCATCTCGGGCGGACTCCGCGTAGGCTGCCACGGCCACGGCTCACCCCTCCCGCTCAAGCCTGCCCTCCAGACCTCGTGTAACGCCTACTTCTGCTGGGGCTTCAAGGCCATGATTGACAAACGCGGAAAGTATGGCACCGTGGCAAACGCTTTCGACATCTGGAAACACCACATGATTTCGATGGGCTACGGCTACAAACTCGGCATCGACCTCCCCGGCGAATACCGCGGCTTCCTGCCAAACGTCGAGTTCTACAACAAGCGCTACGGCGACGGCCACTGGAGCGCCAACACCGTCATCTCAATCGCCATCGGTCAGGGCGAAATCCTCGCCACTCCCCTTCAGATAGCCAACCTCGCGGCCACCATAGCCAACCGCGGCCACTTCATCACCCCCCACGTGGTCAAGGAAATTCAAGACACCGTCGTGCCCCCGCAGTATCTCGAACGCCACACCCCGACTATCGCCTCAAAATGGTATGACGAAGTGGCCGAAGGCATGCGCATGGCCGTCACCGGCGGCACCTGCCGTCTGGCCAACCTGCCCGACATCGAAGTGTGCGGCAAGACAGGCACCGCCCAGAACCCCCACGGCAAAGACCACTCCGCATTCATGGGCTTCGCACCCTACCACAACCCCAAGATTGCCATTGCCGTCTACGTCGAAAACGCCGGCTTCGGCGCAACGTTCGGTGTGCCCATCGGCTCGCTCGTCATGGAGAAATATCTCAAAGGCTCCATCGCCCCCGACCGTAAATATATCGAAGAGCGTATGCTCAATTCAAACACCATCCAGTTTGCCGGAACAAAGAAACACTAAGCTCCAATGTTCAACCCCACGGTTCGCGCCGACAAGAATTCGTCGGTATTCAAATACGTCGACTGGTTTACCATCATCCTCTACATCGTGCTCGTGCTCGCGGGCATGGTGAGCATCTATGCCGCCAGCTACGACTTCGACCACGCCAACATGCTCAGCTTCGCCGAGTTTTCGGGCAAGCAATTCCGGTGGATAGCCCTCTCGCTCGTGCTCGGTCTCGTCATTCTGCTCATCGACGTGCGCGTGTTCGAAAACTACGCCTACGTCATCTATGTCGGGTTGCTCATGCTGCTCGTGGTGACGATATTCGTGGCGCCCGACATCAAGGGCTCGCATTCGTGGCTCGTGCTCGGTCCCGTCAGCCTCCAGCCCGCCGAGTTCGGCAAGTTTGCCACGGCGCTCTGTCTGGCCAAACTCTTCTCGGGCTACAACTTCGTGCTCAACGCCTCGAAGAAAAACTATCTCCTTGCGCTTCTCATCATTTTCAGCCCCATCCTTCTCATTCTCGCCCAAAACGAGACAGGCTCGGCGCTGGTCTACATGTCGCTCTTCTTCGTGCTCTACCGCGAGGGCATGAGCGGCCTCATCCTCCTCGCCGCCCTCTGCGCCGTCATCTTCTTCGTGGTCGAAGTCAAGTTTGCCGACACCCTCCTGCTCGGCATCCCCATGGGTCAGTCGGTGGTGTTCATCCTCATCATGCTCCTCATGGTGGCCATGCTCGCCCTCTATTGCCGCCACTTCGAGGCCACCCGCAACGTGGCGCTGTGGTTTGCCGGCACGGGAGCCATCGTCGCAATCCTCTCGCTGCTCGGCGTCAACGTGCCCGGCACTCTCTACTTCTCCCTGGCCATAGGCGTGGCTCTCGTCTACTGTCTGCTCCTGCTGCTCAAACTGCGCACCCGTCAGCTGCTCATCACCATCGGCGCCGCCGTGGCCTCGCTCATTTTCCTCTTCTCGGTCAACATCGTCTTCACCTCCGTGCTCCAGCCCCATCAGCAACTCCGCATCCGCGTGGCCCTCGGCATCGAGGAAGACCTCCGCGGCGCGGGCTACAACGTCAATCAGTCGAAAATCGCCATCGGCTCAGGAGGAATGTTGGGCAAAGGTTTTCTCAACGGCACACAGACCAAACTCAAATACGTGCCCGAGCAACACACCGACTTCATCTTCTGCACCATCGGCGAGGAAGAAGGTTTCGTAGGGTCGGCCGCCGTCCTCGTGCTGTTTCTCATTCTCATCTTGCGCATCATCTCGCTCGCCGAACGACAACCCACGGCCTTCGGGCGTGTCTATGCCTACTGCGTCGCCTCCTACTTCATTTTCCACCTCTGCATCAACATCGGCATGGTGATAGGCCTCTGCCCCGTCATCGGCATCCCGCTCCCGTTTTTCAGCTACGGCGGCTCATCGCTCTGGGGCTTCACCTTCCTGCTCTTCATCCTCCTGCGCATCGACGCCTCCCGCCGCGAACACTCCTTCTAACCCATCGCGGACCCACGACAGCGACGTTCTCATTTCTTTGCAGAGCAAAGCGACTGCGTCGGTTTCTCATTTCTCATTTCTCACGCTACGCCCCCATGATTGAGAAGTGATAATTTGAGAAAGCGTTGCCTTATTCCTGAGAAACGTTGTCGTTGCCTGAAAAAGGTTGACTGTCGGAGGGTTTTATTCCTGCCAGAAGTTGACTCGTTAGGTGTTATTCCTG
>JAIDCC010000019.1 GCA_029056055.1 Duncaniella sp. | reverse complement strand
CGTGCCTTCGGCACGTTTCTAATGCACCTCGACGGGGGTAATTTACAATTCCACAACGCATGCATCGCCAGTGAGGATACGAAGTTGCCGCGGTGAGGCGTCCGGCCTATCAAACGTGCCAAAGGCACGTCCGTTCATGATCGCGGTGGGGCGCCATCCAGCTTCGCCATTGCCGTATGACAGCGAGCTTATTTGAACCGCATTGCGCCATGGCGCGTCCGCAGAGACGTTGGCGCGGCGAGAGGGGGTAATTCGTCGTCGTGGGTCTGCGTGGACGCGCCATGGCGCGTCCCTACCTGCTAATCAGGCAATTACCGCGCAATACATCCCCGGAGGGGATGAAGTACAAAGCCCCACGAATTCATTCGTGGGGGAAAGTGCCCTATCCCCCGAAACATCCCTGAAGGGGATGAATTTTGTTTCAGCCGGAAAAGGCGTGGCGTATTAGAGAGCCGTCGAGAAATTGCTTCCTACGCGATGGGAATATTCATCCCCTCCGGGGATGTGCCGCGAGGCAAGGTAAAGGATTGAAAATCAGGCATGAACGTGCCATGGCGCGTCCGCGGAGGCCCAAGACGACGAATTTCAACCTATCGTCCACGCACGTCCAAGATATCGGTCATAAAGTCATATGTGTATCAATCGTTTACGACTCAATGTACGGACGTGCCTTCGGCACGTAGCCCATGTCGGTCGACCCCAAATAGCAACGTAAAAATATCACCTAACGTGCTGTGCATGAGAAACGTGCCGAAGGCACGTCCGTACATATTCACTTATTTTTCGCCCGTTTTCATATTCCAAACGTATTGAATGGCGCGTCCGCGGAGACCCACGATGGCGAATTTCCCCCAATCGTCCACGCATGTCCGAGATATCTTTGCAAAATCACCTATATGTCAATTGATTACGCCTCCATGTACGGACGTGCCTTTGGCACGTAGCCTATGCCGGTCGACCCCAAATCGTAACGTAAAAATTTTACCTAACGAGCTGTGCATGAGCAACGTGCCAAAGGCACGTCCGTACATGGTCGCATATTTTTTCGCCCGTTTTCATATTCTGAACGTATTGAATGGCGCGTCCGCGGCGAATTGGCACGACGTCGCATACCCCCGAGTTGCCACGCGCCTTCGCTGTGGGCGTAATGTATTGCGCCCCTACATGGGGGGCAGGCTCGCGGTGGAGAGGGGTAAAATGAAAAACGCTCCGGCCTGTGGGCGGAGCGTTTTTTAGAGGTTGGATGCGCCTTCGGAGAAGGCGGGGGGAAGATTACTTGTAGAAGGTGGTCATTTTGTTTTCAACCTTCTTGTTGCCGATGAGGATGGCGGGGAGGTTGTTGCCGAGGGCCTGGGCACCGCGCTGACCATTGTAGCGAGTGACGTATTCTTCAGCTACGTAGGGACGACCGTTTGAGGTGACGTCGATGACCTGGAAGACTACAACGCCGTTGTTAGACTTAAGGGGGCCTACGAGCTTGCCCTTTTCAGCAGCGGCAACGGCACCCTGCACGGCAGATTCACGCGAACCGATGGCGGGAATCATGCTCTGCGAGAAGTTGACGTCGGTGGTGTCGACGGCGACGCCCATGAGGGTAGCGTAGCCGGCTACGTCGTTAGCCTTTCCTGCGTAGTCGCCGAGGAGCTTTGCAGCTTTCTTCTCAGCGCGGGCACGGGCGGTGTAGATGGTGTTGAGTTCGGGGTCGCTCACGGGAGTGTAGTCGGTGTAGATGTCCTGAAGGGCAACGGCTACGAAGCGGCCTGACTGAACGTCGCCGAAGATGGGCGAAACCTGCCCCTTCTTAGCCTCCATGGCCCAAGCCACAGCGTTGTGGGTGTCGGGGAGGTTGGAGAGGGTGGCCGACGAGGCGGTCACGGTGGCGGGCATTGCGAGGAAACCGGCGTTGCGGGCAGAGTCGGCAAACTCGGTGGCATTCTTGACCGACGAGAGGAATTCCTGAAGGCCGGCCTCGAGATTGTTGACGGTGGCGTTCGAGGGCTCTACGGTGAAGGTTGCGGTGGCGAGCTCGTAGACGGTCACGGGAGCGGTGCGCTCGCTGATGCGGAAGAGGCGGGCAGCGCCGGCGATGGTGTCGGGGGTGAACCAGCGGCCGGTAGCAGCGTTAGCAAATTCGGTGGCGAGTTCGCCCATCTGCGGGTCGAGCATCGAGATTTCGAGGTCTTTCTGCGACTGCACGGCCAGGGGCGAAGCCGAGATGGAGTCGAACGAAGCGCCGGCGTTGAGGAGGGCGAGGAGCGAGTCGGTCTGCGCCTTGCCACCCTGAAGAGCGATGAAGTCTACTTTGATTTTGTCGGTTTCCGAAGAGCGGCCGAGGAGTTTGGCGATGGTGTAGTCCTGACCGCTCTTGCCAACGAGAGTGGCGCGGCCTACAGCGAGGGTATCGACAACGTTCTTGAGGCGCACGTTGCGGTCGAGGTCGGAAGCGGTGACTTTCGAGCGTTCAACCACGAAGTCGGGCTGAGAGGGGAGCGAAGCTGCGGCAGCGTCGGCGTTGAGGGTAGCGAGCGCGGTCTCAACCTGCTGCTCGGCAGCGGCGATGTCGTCGGCCGAGGGGACGATGGGCACCATGACGTATGACACGATGCGTTCGGGCTCGTCGAGAGCGTAGCGGCCGCGGTCGGCGTTATAGAGAGCCTTGATGTCGGCATCCGATACTTCGAAATCGGTGTCGGGGAGAGTCGAGAGGTCTTTCTTGGCGAAGGCAATCTTCGAGGTAGAGATGTTTTCGTCGTAGAGCGCGCGGGCGTCGAGGTCGTTGGCCTGGAGCACACCCGAGAACAGCGTATTGAACTTGTTCATCATAATCGACTTCTCGATTTGCTTTTCGAGGTCGAGCCACATTGCCTGGAGCTGAGCCGACTGCTCGGCGGTGAGGCCATACTTCGAGGGGTTGAAGGCCATGTCGTGAGCGGTGGCCGCGTCGGGCACACCGAGCGTCTGCTGCACGTAGCGGTTGACGTAGGCCGCGTTGCGTCCGAGCATTGTTTCGGTGAGCTCGGCGTCGGTGACGGTGAGACCGAGTTTCTCATATTCCTGTTCGAGAAGCTTTTCGGCAATCATCTGATTGAGCACCTGCTGATTGAGCATCGAGGCGTCGGGGCGCTGACCTGCGTTCTGGGCCTGAGTGGTGGCCTCCTGAGCGCGGCGCTGGAATTCCTGAACGTCAACTTTAACGTCGCCCACCTTAGCGATGGTGGTGCCGGAGCCGAAGAGAGTGCGGCCCGAAGTGAAGAAGTCGCCGATGATGAAGGCGAGGAGGGCTGCGCCGATAATTACGAGGAGCAGCACCGATTTGCTACGGATTTTTTCGAGAGTAGCCATTCTATGTTTTAAGGTTATGATTAAGCTTTAAAAACGTGTTTTCGGCCGTGCAGGCCATATAATGTGCAAAATTACAATAATTTCGGGGGAGTTGCAAGCGTTTCAACAAAAAAATGCCCTGCACTAACGTTAATATATGTAGAAGCGGGCGCGCGTGCGAGGAGCCCGCGGCCCGACCAGAGGGATGATTTCGGCGCGGGGGAGAGGTTCGGGGAGAGAGACGGAGCTGCGAAGCGCGGAGAGATTCGGGGCGCAGAGGGTAGACGAGGCGAGCGCGGAGAGGGGAGTAGGGGAGAGGCTCCGGGAG
>JAIDCC010000018.1 GCA_029056055.1 Duncaniella sp. | reverse complement strand
AACAGCCCGCCCACCAACTACCGATTTTTAAATCCCCAATCCTTCTTACCCAGATTCACCTTGCATTGTCCATTCTCCATTCCAAATTCCCCATTAACGCCCCATTCCCCATTCCAAATTCCCCATTATAACGCATGCCGCGCCGCTACTTCGCCATACTCCTCGTCCTGCTCGCCCTTCCGCTCTTCTCGACGCCCCTCATCCTCGGCGCCGCCACAGCCACGTCGCCACTGCGACTCTTCGCCTGGATTTATCCCTTCTATCTCATAGCCTCCGCGTGGTGTGCATGGCGCGTCTATCCCCGCCGCCCCGACCTCGCGTGGATTCTCGCCATTCTCATGGTCATGTCTACCGCCGCCATGTGGTGGCTCGCCTCGCATCCCGAGCTTATCGCACCCCTTTGACCCCCTCCCTCCTCCTTCTACTTGAATTGATATGAAAATTCTCATCCTTAACGGCCCCAATCTCAACATGCTCGGCCGTCGCGAACCGGGCATCTACGGCTCCCGCTCGTTCGACGACTTTCTCCCCGAACTCCGTGCCCGCTTTGCCGGACGCGCCGACATCGAGTATGCCCAGAGCAACCACGAAGGCGCGATAATCGACACCCTCCAGCTCACCGATGCCGACGCCGTGGTGCTGAACGCCGGTGCCTACACCCACACCTCGCTCGCCATTGCCGACTGCATCGCCGCCATCAAAGTGCCCGTCACCGAGGTACACATCTCCAACGTCATGGCCCGCGAACCTATCCGCCACACGTCGCTCATCGCCCCCGTCTGCCGCGGCACAATCGCCGGTTTCGGCCTCCATTCCTACACCCTCGCCGTCGAAGCGGCCATCCTCGCCTGCAAATGAACATCGACGACTACATCGCAGCCCATACTTCCCCCGAACCCGACCACCTGCGCCGCCTCTACCGCCACACTCATCTGACGCGCCTCTATCCGCGCATGTGTTCCGGCCACGTGCAGGGCCGACTCCTCACCATGCTCTGCTCCATGGTCAATCCGATGCGCGTGCTCGAACTCGGAACCTTCTCGGGCTACTCGGCCCTCTGCCTTGCCGAAGGTCTCTCGCGCCACGGCGCCACGGTCGACACTATCGAAATCGACGATGAGGCCGAAGACGAGTTGCGCGAGCTTTTCGCCACGGCTCCCTACGGGCGCCGCGTCCGTCTCCACATCGGCGATGCTTCCGAGATAATCCCCTCGTTGACAGGACCCTACGACCTCGTCTATATCGACGCCAACAAACGTCATTACGTGGCCTACCTCGACCTCGTTCTCCCGCGCCTGCGCCCGGGCGGCTTCATCATAGCCGACAACACCCTTTGGGACGGAAAGGTGACCGACACTGCCGCCAATCACGATGCGCAGACCCTCGGCCTCGACGAATTCAACACCCTCGTGGCCTCGCGCCCCGACCTCCTCGCCGTAATGCTCCCCCTGCGCGACGGCCTCACCCTCATCCGCAAAGCCCCCGAGGTCTCTTCCGCCGAGGCGTAACCACACCCTGCTAAGTATGTGTTCGAACACATGCTTAGGTGCGCAAAATTCCATCGCACACCCCTTTTTCATATCTTTTTGTCATTTTTTTTGAATTTTTCTTGGAAGTTATTAAAATATCGCTTAACTTTGCAGCCACAATCCAAAGGGCAGACTATCTACCCGTCAGAATGCATTAACTTTTACTCATTCCAATAGAAACTTTTTCTATGAAGAAACTCTACACAACTCTCGCTCTCGCAGCTGCCGTAGCGTTCGGTGCATCCGCCGCCGCTCCCAAGGCTGCAAAGACCGTCGACCTCTCGAACGCCAAGGTTATCGAGAACGTCGACTTCGGCGCAACCCTCGCCGCTGCCGCTCCCCAGAAGGCTCCCCAGAAGGCTGACGCTAAGGTTCCCACCAACATGGAGGAACTCTGCGACATGTACCTCGGTGAGTATTACGCTCGTCTTGAAAGCCTTAACGGTTGGCAGGAAGTTGGTGTTACTCTTTCTCCCGTCGAAGGCGAGGCTAATCAGGTAGAAATGGTTGGCCTTCTTGGCAACTTTCCCATCAAAGGTACCGTAGACTTCAACGCTAAGACCATCTCGTTCCCCCGTCAGGACGTGTATTTCCACCCCAACTACAACAAGTGGGTCTACCTCTGCTGGCAGGAAACAAAAGTTTCAGGCACAAGCGTTGAGCAGTTTGAGACCGACAAACCCGTTGTGTTCAGCTTTGCTGACGGCAACCTCACCTGCCCCTCGGGTTCTCTCGAAGTTGGCGGCAATAAGTATGTAAATGGTTGTGTAGCCCTCCGTATTGACCTCGGTTATTTCTTCCTCGGTAGCGACTTCACTCTCGAACGCTTCGTAATTCCTGACTTCGACCTCGAAGGTTGGACCAAGGCCGGCACCTGCTCATACCTCGATGCAGGTTGGGTGCTCAACGGTCTCTTTGGCTATGACAACGCTGTCGAAATGCCCGGTCTTGAGGCTGAATACTACACCAAGGAAATGCTCTGCGATGTTGACGAGGAAATGCACACCTACCTCGCCGTCTACCAGCCCTATGGTAAGTTTAACGCTTTCATGAACGAAAACCTTCCCAACTGGGTTGAAGAAGGTATCATCAATACCTCTAACGCTACCGGTGCCGTAGTGCTCGACATCACCTATCCCGAGTGCGTCATGGCTATGCAGAACTACTACAGCGGTATGCAGCTCGAAGGTGAATACTACTGGAACTACAATCAGGAATACCTTGAGTTCTATCAGAACGACTTCACTGCCGATGACATCGTGGGTGCCTTCGACGAAGTTTCCACCTACGACAAGGATGCTAACGTTATCGAAATCACCAACTGTCTCTTCGGTATCAATTCCGACAAGTATGCCACTTACCAGTGGACTGATAGAGAAGGTAACGCTATCCCCACGCTTGCTCTCATCACCCTTACCCCCGGCGGCGAATCGGGTCTCAACACCGTCATCACCGACAACAACGCCCCCGTTGAATACTACAACCTTCAGGGTGTTCGCGTTGCCGACGACGCTAAGGGTCTCGTAATCCGCAAGCAGGGCAACAACGTAGCCAAGGTTATCCGCTAATAGCGAGCCTTCCGGCAATCCCCCGTAAAATCGCGGCAGCCTCAAGCGTCTGCCCCCACACCATAATCGCCCCGGCCCCGCCGGGGCGATTTGTTTTGTATGACGGGCATGTCATACATCTGTGGTGAAAGTCCACACAGGGCGTAGTTGCCGACGAACCCCAGA
>JAIDCC010000017.1 GCA_029056055.1 Duncaniella sp. | reverse complement strand
ATGGCGTATCATCTCGTAGGCCGGGATGGTCTTTCCCTTGTATCTTGGGTGGGGGAGACGCGTGTAAGGCAGGTCAAACGACGCATCAATTTCTCCCGTTGTCATGGGGGGATACATCGGGTTGACCTTTATCCAGATTTTGCCGTGGCGCTGCCAGATGGTGCGTCCGTGCATCGCGTTGCTTTCGCGCTCGATATGGCGGAAATTTTCGGCCTGGGCAATCTTGCGGCGCTGACAGTCTTCGAAGGAGTGTAGGATTATGTCGGAAGAGGTCTCGACGATACCCTCTTTCGCGTCAGCGCAGGCGGGCGGAGCGGATGCTCTCACTACTGTCTGAGGCAGGTCGGTGAGGTCGGAAATCTTTTTGTCCGAAGCGAGCGCGTCGGCTATTTCGACAAGAGTCTTTTCGCCCATGCCGTAGGAGATGAGGTCAGCCGCCATGTCGACAAGCAGCGACGGGCGCAGGCGGTCTTCCCAGTAGTCGTAGTGCGACAGTCGTCGCATCGAGGCTTCGATACCTCCGGCGATGATGGGGGTGTCGGGAAAGAGTTGGCGAAGTATGTTGCTGTAGACTATGGTCGGGTAGTCAGGGCGCGCTCCGTGACGGCCGCCCGGAGTGAAGGCGTCGTCGGAGCGCCGGCGGCGGGCGGCGGTGTAGTGGTTGACCATCGAGTCCATGGCTCCGGCCGACACGCCGAAGAAGAGGCGTGGCGCTCCGAATTTGCGGAAGTCGCGCAGGTCGTCCTGCCAGTTGGGCTGCGGCACGATGGCCACATTGTAGCCTTTCGCCTGAAGTACGCGCCCGAGCAGGGCCGCGCCGAATGAAGGATGGTCGACGTAGGCGTCGCCGGTGAAGAGCACCACATCTACGTGGTCCCACCCGAGGGCTTTCATTTCTTTGACGCTTGTCGGGAGATGTTGCAAAGGTGTCGTTGACATATGAAGAGTGGGGGTGAGGTGGTGGTTATGCTTTAGCGAGGTCTTCGATGCGCTTTTCGTAGCCGAGGATTTCGTCGCGCAGGCGTGCGGCTTCCACGAAATTCATATCCTTCGCTGCCGCCATCATCTCTTTGCGCTTGCGTTCGATGAGGTTTTCGAGTTCGTTTTTCGAAAGGTATGCCACGACGGGGTCGGCCGCGATATCCATGTGGGTGCTGTACTCCGCAGCGTAGGCCACCGACGGAGCTACGCCCGGCTGGCGGTCGCGGCGCGACGAGCTCTTCGGACGGATTGCAGCTGCGTCTTCGGTGTCTTCGATGCCGATGAGGGCGTTGCGTGCCTTGACGATGGCTCGCGGGGTGATGCCGTGGGTCTGGTTGTATTCGAGCTGAATGGCGCGGCGGCGCGACGTTTCGTCGATGGTCTGCTGCATCGAGTCGGTGATTTTGTCGGCATACATTATTACGGTGCCGTTGAGGTTTCGCGCGGCGCGCCCGACGGTCTGCGTCAGCGAGCGATGGTTGCGCAGGAAACCCTCCTTGTCGGCGTCGAGTATCGCCACGAGCGATACCTCGGGCAGGTCGAGACCCTCGCGGAGAAGGTTGACGCCCACGAGCACGTCGAATTGTCCGGCACGCAGACCGTCGAGGATTTTGATGCGGTCGAGCGTGTCTACGTCGCTGTGGATGTAGGCGGTCTTGATGTCTAGGTTGGTGAGGTAGTCGTTGAGCTCTTCGGCCATGCGCTTGGTGAGGGTGGTGACGAGCACGCGCTCGTCGCGCTCGATGCGAAGCGATATTTCATGGAGCAGGTCGTCAATCTGGTTGAGCGAAGGCCGCACGAAAATCTCAGGGTCGAGCAGACCGGTAGGACGGATGAGTTGCTCCACCACCACGCCCTCGCTGCGTTCGAGTTCGTAGTCGGCCGGAGTGGCGCTGACGTAGAGCATCTGTGGTGTCAGACGCTCGAACTCCTCAAATTTGAGGGGGCGGTTGTCAAGCGCGGCGGGGAGGCGGAAACCGTAGTTGACAAGATTGGTCTTGCGCGAGAGGTCGCCGCCATACATGGCGCGGCATTGAGGCAGGGTGACGTGGCTTTCGTCGACTATCGTGAGGAAATCTTTCGGGAAGTAGTCGAGGAGGCAGAAGGGACGCATTCCGGGCTGACGACCGTCGAAGTAGCGCGAATAGTTTTCGATGCCTGAACATGTGCCGGTCTCGCGAAGCATCTCGACGTCATAGCTGACGCGTTCGAGAAGACGCTTGGCTTCGAGTTCGCGCGCATCCTGCATGAAGAAGTTGTACTGGCTGCCGAGGTCGAGTTCGATTTGTCCGATTGCCGACCCCATGCGTTCGGGCGACGTTACAAAAAGATTGGCCGGGAAGATGCGATAGGAGTCATACGTGCCGAGCGACGTCGAATTGTCGGGGTGGAGGGTCTTGATGCTTTCTATCTCGTCGCCCCAAAACGACACTCTCACCACGATTTCTTCATAGGCGAGTCGGATGTCTATCGTATCGCCTTTGATGCGGAATGTGCCTCGTTTGAGTTCGATGTCGTCGCGCGAGTAGAGCGCGTTGACGAGCTGACGCGCAAAGACGTTGCGGGCTATTTTCTGCCCGACGCGCACGCCGATGACGTTGGTCTCGAAATCCTGAGGGTTGCCCATACCGTAGAGACACGACACCGACGACACCACTACCACGTCTTTTCTACCCGAGAGCAGCGCCGAGACCGTCGAGAGTCGAAGCTTTTCTATCTCGTCGTTTATCATCAGGTCTTTCTCGATGTATTTGTCGGAGGAGGGGATGTAGGCCTCCGGCTGGTAGTAGTCGTAATACGACACGAAGTATTGCACCGAGTTCTCGGGGAAGAAACTCTTGAACTCGCTGTAGAGCTGTGCGGCAAGGGTTTTGTTGTGGCTGAGTATGAGTGTGGGTTTGTTGACCTGCGCTATGACATTTGCCATGGTGAAGGTCTTGCCCGAACCGGTCACACCAAGCAGCGTCTGGGCGGGCAGTCCGGAGCGGATGCCGCTGACGATTTGCTCGATGGCCTGGGGTTGGTCGCCGGTGGGTTGATATGCTGAGGTGAGTTTGTAGTCCATTTCTACGTAGTTCCGAAATTCGGGATTGTTTTAATTTACAAAGATACGAAAAATCCGCGACATGTGCAAGAGTGTGATTGCCCGGGAAACTGTTTTGGCAGAGAGTCCGGGAGAGTGAGCTTGTGGGTGGCTGCTAACTCGCTATCGGTTAACAATTCCGGGTGATGATTAATGTAGTTTTGCAATATTGGGAAAAGATGTTGCCCAAGCGATGCCTAATTTTGTAGTGTAAAGAGAGGGAAAACACAAATCTCGCCCTCTCTGTAATATAATAATGTGTAGCGCACAGCCTGCGCGACGGCACGTATTACATTTTTACTATTTCTCTCCTAAAACCACATTCCCTATGGCAACAATCCTCCCCACCGATACTCTTTCTCTTTCGGCACTCCGCAACGGACGCCTCTGCGTCAATATCGTCATCAGCGGTTGCTCGTCGATGTCTGACGTGATTCGCGAGATGCGAAAAATCGCGGGCAACATTTCCGGACTGATTTCACTGCGCCTGCGCAACATCACCCAGGGCTGGATGCAAAATCAGTCGGTTTTGCTTCGCCCGGCTACGGCGGTCTGACCTTTTCTGACCTTTTGTGGCGAACAATGTTTACGACGCGGAAAAGCTGCGCAAACGTAGTCAAGATGTGCAATACGTTAAATTATGAGCAAAAATTATACAGAATTTCACATAATTTAGCTGAATTTTGGCCATGTTGGAAAAATATTTTAAAAAAAGTTTGGTATGTCAATTTTTTGTTATAACTTTGCAGCGTTTTTGAAGCTTAAATATTGTTCAATACTTTAATCACAAACAAAAAATGAAAAAGTTAGTTTTAGTTCTCGCTGTAGCTTTCAGCGCATCGCTGTTCGCTTGCGGTTCGAAGGAAAACAACGCTGCCAACGACGCTGTTGTTGAAGAAGCTGTTGTTGAAGAAGTTGCTACCGTTGACACCGTAGCTGCCGACACCGTAGCTGCTGACTCTGTAGCTGCTCCCGCTGACTCTGTAGCTGCCTAAGTTTAGGACACCGGCGACAGGTCTACAAGACCTACAGCGAGTGGGCTTACAGATATAAGCCCCTCAAAGGCATTAAGCTGATCACCCCTAACCGGGCGACCGGCTTTTTTTATGTCCCGATGCGAGGGTGGAGTAGTGGTACTGGCGGAAGCCTCCCCAACACGTGATGGTACAGACTGGGGGCAAAATCGGTTTGCACACCTCGGAGATTTTCACTATCTTTGTCGTTGAATTTAAACACAGACAACTATGGTAAAGCATATAGTGACCTTCAAGCTTAAAGGCGAGCCTACGGAACGTCTCCTGAAAGCCGAAGCCTTCCGTGACGCGCTCGTAAAACTTCCCGGACTTATTGATGTTCTCGAATCAATCGAGGTGGGTATCAACGCTAATCCCGCCGAACATTGGGATGTGGTGCTCACGGCAACGCTTCCCGACATGGAAAGTGTGGCTGTCTATGCCAACCACCCCGCGCACGTAGCCGCCGCCTCTATCATAGCCGACTGCAAGGCAGACCGCGCCTGCGTCGACTATTACTGCTAAATCGCATTGACGAAATGCTCGTAGCCTTTGACCTTGACGACACGCTGTTTGCCGAGGCAGACTTTGTAGAGTCGGCCTATCGGGCTATCGCGTCGCGCTACGGAGCGGAATTGCTGCCTCTGATGATGTCGGCGCCCACTCCGGCCGCCGCCTTCGATGCTACGGGGCTCCCCATCGACCGCCTGCTCGACATCTACCGCCGTCACATGCCCGACATCCGTCTCTCTCCCGAAGTGAGGCGGATGCTCGCTAATCTCTCTGACGCCGGCCATCGGCTCGCCATTGTCACCGACGGCCGCTCTGTGACGCAGCGCAACAAAATCCGTGCCCTCGGACTCAACCGCCTCGTTGCGCCCCGGGATATTTTCATATCGGAAGAGGTGGGCGCCGACAAACTTTCCGGCGAAGCGTTCGTGATGCTTGATGAGTCATGCCCCGCCGAACTGCCCAAGATTTATGTGGCCGACAATCCGACTAAGGATTTCCTGATACCTAATCGGCTGAATTGGCGCACGGTTTGTCTGCTTAACTTTGGACGCAATATTCATCCGCAACAATTTGAAAGCGTTGAGGCCGGGTTTTGGCCATCCGAAAAAATTTCATCGCTTGCAGAATTGCCTGAATTGGTCAACAAATTTGAGCGGCTTAAGAAATGAAGTTGTCCAAAACGCAAAAAGGGATGTTTGAAAATCAGGTAAATAGGAAATACAACAACTCGGAAAGTTTTCCAAAACTACAAACTGCTTAGACTTTTGCATCGAAAAATTTTGTCGGAAAATTCTTTGCAGATGATAGGGAAAATCTATAACTTTGCACTGCAAAATCACCCCTCACC
>JAIDCC010000016.1 GCA_029056055.1 Duncaniella sp. | reverse complement strand
CCCTCCGCCCCTCGCGCCGGCCCCTCCGTGCCCTGCGTCGCGCGCCCCTCCGGGCGTCAGCCTTTTTGGTGGTGGGGCAAGCTTTAGCGCAGCCCGCGTCGTCTCTCCGCGCCCTGCGTCCGCCCCTCCGCCGCTCTTGAGTTTGTCTTCGGGTGGTTGCGTCTCTGCGCCCTGTGGCGCCCCCCGCGGCGCGTCAGCCTTTTTGGTGGTGGGGCGGGGCTTCAGCTCCGCCCGCTCCCGCTTCAGAACGTCACATCATGTATCGTCGTCTCGTCAAGCTCGGCCGTAGTCAGGGCCGGGGCGATATGCTTAATCGTCGTCCCCTCGGGCACCATTATCACTATCGGCAGCTGTTCTTCGGTATAGGTAATCGTATGCCACCCCGGCGCATAGGCCTCACGCGTCTGATAGTCAATCCATCGCGTCGGACCCGTCGGCAGATACACTTTCCGCCCGTTGCCCTCCTCCATCTGGGGAGCCACAAGCAGTTTCGACCCAAACAGATACTCATCCTCTATCAGCCACGCGCCCGGGTCGTCAGGATACTCCACAAACAACGCCCTCATCATCGGCCAACCATTCTCGGCGGCCGTCTTGGCCTCTTCAAGTATGTAGGGCATCAGCGAATACTTCATTTCCGCACACCTTCGGAAGTAGTCCGTAAACTCCTCCGAGATGAGCCACGGCTCGGTTGGAGGCGCTCCGTGGATGCGCGAATGCGACGTCAGAAATCCAAACGGAAGCCATCTGCGGTAAAGCCCCTCGGGCGACGCCGTCACAAACCCGCCTATGTCATGGCTCCAGAACGTAAATCCGCTCAGCCCGAGCGACAACCCCGCGCGGAGTGTTCCCTCCAGTCCGGTGTCGGTCGTTGCCGCGTCGCCGCCCCAATGCAGCGGGTAGCGTTGCGACCCGGCCCACGCCGAGCGTGCCCAGATGATGTTCTCGCCATGCTCCCGACGTGTCACGTCGGCCACGGCCTTATTGTAGCGCACGGGATAGAGGTTGTGCTCATACAGTCCCGAACGTCCGTTCGAATAGATGGCATCCACCGGTGCCCCCTCGCCGAAGTCCACCTTGATGGCTCCGACTCCCTGACGCAGCAACCCCGCAATCTTATCCTGATACCACTCTACGGTTGCCGGATTCGTGAAGTCAAGCACCACATCCTCGTAAGGAAGCGTCCCCGCCCCGTTGTGCACATACAATCCCTTCTCCACCAGCTCCGGGAAAAATTTGTTTTTCGGAGTGAAGTAGGGCAGCTGCCACAGCGACACATGATAGCCCTCCTTCTTCAGGTCGCCGAGCATCTTCTCGGCATCCTTGAACCGGCTCGGCGAGAACGCATAGTCACACTGCCAGTCCACGTCAAACCATCCCGTGTCGAAGTGTATCACGTCGGCCGGTATCCTGTGCTTCTTGAGCGCGGCGGCCACGTCGCGCCCCTCCTGCTCCGTGAAATACGTTATGCGGCTCACCCACGTGCCGAAACTCCATTCAGGCGGTAGCTCCGGCCGCCCCGTCAGCGACGTATACGCCGAAAGTATCTCCTTCGGGTCGCCCAAGAAGATGTAAATGTCCATCTCCTCGTCTGCCATGTAAAGACGCGTCGACCCTATGTAACTGTTCCCGAAATCTGCCGTCACCGGTGCCGACGTATGCATGAACATCCCATACCCTCTGTCGCTCATGAAGAATGGTATCGGCTTATACATGTCTGCCGTCTCAGGCCCCTGCGGGTCGGTCACGAACAGGTTCACCTTCTGCCCCGCCTTGTCAAGCGTCGTCGGGCTCTCTCCAAGACCATAAATCCGTTCGCCGGGACGAAGCGAAAACACCGGCGCTATCGACCGCGAATTGTCGGCCCCGCGCTTGATAAACGCAAAAGGCATGGCCTTCACCTGCGTCGAATCATTGTCGGCCCACACTCGCGTCCGGGTCAACTCGCGTCCCTTGCTGTCGCGAAGCACCATGCGCCACGGATGAGGTTCAAGTGTCAGCTCCCCCTTCGCCGACTTGTAGACCACCGTCCCGTCTTCCCTTCGCTCTGCGCGCCACGACCCCGCGTCAGCCTCACGGGGAGTCGGGCTCATCATCGGGTCATCCTTAAGCTCCGGCTTCCTGACCCCCGAAGTAAACACCCTCACACGCAGAATGTCGTCGGCCACCGGCGTCACCTCGAAATCGAGCACGGGGTCGTTCTCATAAGCCGTATCCGGAAAATCAAGACTCTTCAACGGCTGGTGGAGATACGTATTGGCGTTAAACGCCTGACGCGGCATCAGTTGCTGACGTTTCCACTTCAACCGGCCCCGCCCGGTAGCCGTATCAAACTCGGCCAGCGAATCGGCAAAAAAGTAATGATTCGAAAAATCAGAGAAATCAGCCGACACATCAGGCGTCTGCGACAACAGATACTGTCGCCCGCCATTCGTATGCACCTCGGCAGATGCCCCCGAAGCCAGGAGCAACGCCCCGGCGGCAAACAGATTTAAAGCTTTCATGGTAAAAATTCTAATTAATAAAGAAATAAAAAACATACCAACCCACACACCTGCAAAATTACAAAAAAATTTCAACAAAACAACGCGATAATCCCCACCCCTCAAAAATTCCCTTCGTCGCCTCCCTCCGCGCCCCGCACCCT
>JAIDCC010000015.1 GCA_029056055.1 Duncaniella sp. | reverse complement strand
GGGAGGCACACCCTCGGGGGGAGGGTTGGGATGTTCGATGTGTTTTGACGCTCGCTTTCAGCGGACGCCTTTCGCTTCGGTCATTAGAGGCCGTTTTAACCTTCTACATTATTGAATTTTAACTTTCTCAGTAGAAAAGTCTAAACAACCTCTTGTCTCAAACACCGCTTCGATGCGGTTGTAGCGCGAATTTATTATTCTGCTACTACCTCGAAGGGGATTTCGACAGTGACATCGCGGTGCAGACGAATCTTGGCGGTGTATTCGCCAACTTCCTTCACGGGTTCGATGTCGATGAGCTTGCGGTCTACTACGTGACCTGCCTTTTCGAGGGCTTCGGCAATCTGGATAGCGTTGACCGAACCAAAGATTGTGCCGGTCGACGAAGTCTTGGCGCCGATGGTGAGCTTAACGCCTTCGAGTGCCTTGGCAGCTGCTTCGGCCTCTGCCTTGATGCGCTCGAGCTTGTGGGCGCGCTGACGCTGGTTTTCGGCAAGTACTTTAAGAGCCGAATCAGTTGCGATGACAGCCTTGCCGGTGGGGATGAGGTAGTTGCGGCCATAGCCGTTCTTCACTTCTACCACGTCGTCCTTGTAGCCGAGGCCTGAGATGTCTTCTTTAAGGATGATCTTCATAATTCCTGATAGCTTTTAAAGTTATTTCATCAAGTCGGTAACGTAGGGGAGGAGTGCGAGGTGGCGGGCACGCTTCACGGCCTGTGCCACGCGACGCTGGAACTTGAGCGAGGTTCCGGTGATGCGGCGGGGAAGAATCTTGCCCTGCTCGTTGAGGAACTTCTTGAGGAATTCGGGATCCTTGTAGTCGATGTATTTGATGCCGCTACGTTTGAAACGGCAGTATTTCTTCTTCTTGACGTCTACCGACAGGGGGGTGAGGTAGCGGATTTCAGATGCTTGTGCCATGATTAGTTTTCCTTAACTTCTTCGGTGATGGTGGTTGTGGTGTTGGCTTTGCGGCTGCGACGCTTTTCTGCGTATTCAGCTGCATACTTGTCGAGACGGAACACGAGGAAGCGGAGCACGCGCTCATCGCGACGGAATGCGGTCTCGAGTTTCTTGACGATGGTGGAATCGCCGTCAAACTCCACGAGGTTGTAGAAGCCGGTGGATTTCTTCTGGATCGGGTAGGCAAGCTTGCGAAGACCCCAGAGCTCTTCGTTGACGATAGATGCGCCGTTGTCGGTCAGCACCTTCTCGAATTTTTCTACCGCTTCCTTCATCTGCTGGTCAGACAAAACGGGAGTTAAAATGAAAACGGTTTCGTAATGATTCATTGTGGTAAATGAAAATTAATTGATTGGTGTTCTTGGTGGACTCGGAGCACTGCGCTCCAAATCCGGGTGCAAAGTTACTCAATTTTTATGTATTATCACACGCGATTAACTAACTTTAACTATCTGCCGCGTTCTGCGAGGCATTGCAGCCCTTTATCGCGGCGTCCGCGGCTGTTTTCACGCGCAATGAAAAATCCGGTCGCCCCGTGGGGACAGACCGGATTATGATTGAGTGTCTCTTGCGAGGATTACTTACCTTCCCAGCGCTTGAAAATCACGGTGGCGTTGTGGCCGCCGAAACCGAACGAGTTGCTTAGGGCAGCACGCACGGGACGGTTCTGTGCCTTGTTGAAGGTGAAGTTGAGTGTGTAGTCGATTTCGGGGTCCTCGTCGCCTTCGGCATGGTTGATGGTGGGGGGCACCACTCCGTCGCGGCATGCGAGGATTGAGAACATGGCTTCCATCGCGCCGGTGGCACCGAGAAGGTGGCCGGTCATCGACTTGGTCGAGCTGATGTTGAGCTTGTGGGCCTGCTCGCCGAAGAGCTGCTGGATAGCCTTGACTTCCGAACGGTCGCCGACGGGGGTCGATGTGCCGTGGACGTTGATGTAGTCGATGTCTTCGGGCTTCATGCCTGCGTCTTCGAGGGCGCGGCTCATCGAGAGTATCGCACCCAGACCTTCGGGGTGGGTGGCGGTGATGTGGTGGGCATCGGCGCTCATGCCGCCGCCTACCATTTCGCCGTAGATTTTCGCACCGCGTGCCAGAGCGTGCTCAAGTTCTTCGAGAATGAGCACCACCGAGCCTTCGCCGATGACGAAGCCGTCGCGCGAGGCCGAGAAGGGGCGCGAGGCGCCTTCGGGGTCGTCGTTGCGGGTAGAGAGGGCGTGCATCGAGTTGAAGCCGCCTACACCTGCAGGGAACACAGCTGCTTCTGCGCCACCGGTTACGAATGCGTCGGCTTTGCCGAGACGGATGAGGTTGAATGCGTCAATCAGGGCGTTGTTTGACGATGCGCAGGCCGAAACCACACCGTAGTTGGGGCCGTGCATACCATACTCCATCGAGATGTGACCCGACGCAATGTCGGCAATCATCTTGGGGATGAAGAAGGGATTGTATTTCGGGCCCATCTCCTCTCCGTGCAGAGCATAGTAGCCTGCTTCTTCCTCGAAGGTGTGGAGGCCGCCGATGCCGGCTGCCACGATGACACCTACGCGGTCGGGGTCGTAGTTGGGCGCTTCTGTGATGTCGGAATCCTTGATGGCCTGACGGGCTGCCACCATGGCATACTGCGCATAGAGGTCGAGCTGACGGGCTTTCTTGCGGTCGAAGTGGTCGGCGGCATTGAAGCCCTTCACCTCGCAGGCAAATTTGGTGGCAAACTTCGAGGCGTCGAAGTGGGTGATAGGTGCGGCGCCGCTCTTACCTGCCACGGCGTTGGTCCATGTGGTTTCGACGTCGTTGCCGATTGGGGTGATTGCACCGAGACCGGTGACAACTACTCTTTTAAGTTCCATGAGAGATAATATTGGTAAGTAAGCGAGAAAAATACATGAACGAATATAAAGAACAGGTCTTATTGTTCAGGAATTTTTCATCACATACATCGTTTTATTTTTTGAACTTACTTATCTAAATAAAAGTGGCTCCACACCGCGCTGTGGGGCGTGTGGAGCCTTTGGGTCACGGTCTACGTGATGTTTTCTTTCTTGGGCGAGATTGAAAAAGTCTCGCGCTGCGCCTCAGCTATTAAGCCTTGGTCTTTTCGATGAAAGCGATAGCGTCGCCGACGGTCTTGATGTTCTCAGACTCGTCCTGGGGAATCGAGATGCCGAATTCCTTCTCGAACTCCATGATGAGTTCAACGGTGTCGAGGCTGTCAGCGCCAAGATCCTTGGTGAATTCTGCGGTTTCGGTCACTTCGTTTTCGTCAACGCCGAGCTTGTCAACGATGATGGTCTTCACGCGAGATGCAATTTCAGACATAGTTGGTTTTGAATAAGGAATGATTAATAATTTTCTGTGTTTCGGACAAACGGTTTTCACCATTTGCGCTGCAAAGGTAAGAAAAATTTTATTAATGTCTACAACTTTTTCTCGATAAAGTTGCGTTTTTGGTGTATTTTTCCTTATTTCGGCCGCGAAAGTGGTCTGTATGGCGGTTGAAAGTTGCACGCAGAGCAGATTTTTATGCAACACGCCTGCCTCCCCCTGAGCTGCCGCGTGAACTTTTCCGCCCCGGGAGTGTTTCTCCGATAAATCCTTGCCTTTGCACGTAACGTTTTATTTTTTCAACTTAAGTAAGTGAGAAAAATAAATGAATAAATATAAGGAAGTTATTTTTGAGATGATTTGTGCGCGGAACGAATGAGTGTAGCCGCGCTACACGATTGAGTGACAAGCATA
>JAIDCC010000014.1 GCA_029056055.1 Duncaniella sp. | reverse complement strand
ACATTCTTCTTGTACAGATTATGCACTTTATATGGTTAAAATTTATATTGAGACCAACCGAAAATATCTACTGACCCGCGCTTAGCCGCACCTCCATCCTACGCAATGGAAAAGAAACGGTCGCCAAGACCGAACCTCAGCAACCGAACAATGCCGTTTCAAGTGGCTCTTCGCTTTCAACAGATGAGCAATGCGACATATCACCCGTTGAACCCAACGGTAAGCCAACCGTTTCTGAGCGCAAAGTTAGCAACTCTGCGTCACATAATCAAGAAATCGACCGAGAAAGGTCGTAAACTGCCGAGCAGTTGGAAGTTTTGAGCCTTGACGAACTCGGACGGCAAATAGCAGACACTGAATCCTTCAACGAGCGTAACGAGAGATTCAGATAGACGGAAAAAATTCAGGCGATAATCGACAGTCAACGGACTACTAATACCGTGGAGTCTGAACGAATCGGCCTGAATCTTGAATTGCTTGCAAAGATAGTGGAAAATTTCAAGAATTCCCCATTGCCGGAGAAAAAGTTTGCATCAGCAAGGTGACGAAGAGTATTACAAACTCGGCCAGACGCCGAATGCATACGAGGGCAATAAGTATCGAGAGGGGGACCCTATTTGTGAGCTGACACCTGTACCGCATGAAATCGGCAAGCAAGAACGCACTCTTCTTTTGTAATCATTAAAGATGTGTAAAATATCCCACCGAGAGCCGAACCATTCCGATTACATCACGGGGGACTACCGACTTCGATGGGATTGTGGATGCAAAGTTACAACATTTTTTTGAATGGGCCAGCGCGGAAGCGGCAAAACGAGATATGTGCGAGCGAATTGCGATGCAAATGGTCACGTTTCGTTGAGACTTCGAGAGATGCCGATTGGAAGACGAAACGCAGGTATTGAAGGAAACAAAAAATCCGCTTCGGAAGGAACGGTTCCTACAATCAACGCCAGGCCGAACCAAACCGAAAGCGGATAACAATCATACAACAGTTTGTCGTATCCGATTACATCACGGGCGAGAGGGACTGCTGACGAGTTTGTTGATGCAAAGTTACCACAATTTTTTGAAAGAGCAAGCGCGGAAGCTGTGAAATGAGATGTGCGCGAGCGAGTTGCGATGCAAAGAGACACATTTTAGAGAGACTTTGAGAGATGCTGAATGGAAGCCGTAAGCGCTCGTATTAACGCAAACGAAAAAATCTCCGGAAGGTAAGACAATCGCCCGTGAGGACTCGCTCAGCCATGCCGAAGCACCGCGCTATGTGCCATCTCTTCCGAAGATTTCGGATGCAAAGTTAGCTACTCTGCGTCAGAAAATCAAGAAAATGGCGCGGAAAATTCGCTCGGGGCGTGGATAGAAGCGGAGGAGGACCTCTCCCCTATTAAGTCGCAGAATTCGGAGCGCGGGTGTGGAGACCATCACCCATTGGCAAACTTCGTGGGCATTGCAAGCGCGCTCAAGAATAATAGACTCAAGCTGTCTATGTGCGGACTTCATAAAAAATATCTCGGGTGTTGCATGAAATGAGACAGCTTTTCGCTAATTTTGCAGGAAAAATCTTACATTCTCTATGAACCAACTGCCGAAATACACATGGCTGATTGAAACAATCCGCCGGGCCGGGAAGATTTCTCACAAGGAGCTTTCCGAGAAGTGGCAAAGCCACAAGGAACTTAGCGATTGCCGCCCGCTCTCCCGCGCAACGTTCAACCGTTGGCGAGAGGCGATTTACGACCAGTTCAGCATCATGATAGATTGTCAGAAGACCGGCGGCTACCTCTACTACATTGCCAACCCGCGCGATATCGACGATGACAAGCTCAGAAAATGGATGCTCGATTCGTATGCGGTAGGCAATGTCATCGGCGAGAATCTTTCTTTAAAAGGACGGATTCTGGTTGACGAGATTCCTTCGGGGCGCGACCATCTCACCACCATTCTGGAGGCGATGAAAGACAATCGCGTCGTGACTATAACATATCAATCTTTCAAGAAGTCGCAGAGCCACACATTCCCTATCGAGCCATATTGCGTGAAACTCTTCGAAAACCGATGGTATGTGGTGGCTCACAACACGGGTTACGACGACATTCGTCTCTACGGTCTCGACCGCATTGAGAATGTAGATGTCTCAGGCGAGACATTCAAACTCCCGAAAGATTTTGACGCGGAAGAGTATTTTTCCACCGCCTACGGCATCGTGGTTGGGACAGGCGAAAAACCGGAGAAAATCGTTTTAAGAGCAAATGAGGCCCACAAACCTTACATGAAATCGCTCCCTCTCCACCATAGTCAGCGCTTGATTAAAGATGCCGGAGAGTATGCCGATTTCGAGCTTTTCCTCGTCCCGACCTACGACTTCGTAATGAGATTGCTCAGCGTGGGCTCAATGGTAGAGGTGATTGAACCTGCACATTTACGCCGGACCATGAAAGGTTGGATTTCCGATATGTACCACCTCTATAAAAACGATTGAAAAATATCATTAAAGCGCACACTCATGGCAGTTGAATTTATCTCAGGGAGAGACCATTACGAAAAGGTGATAGCGTGCGTGGCTTCGGTGAGGAAGTCGCTCTGGATTGGGACGGCCGACATCAAAGACCTTCATGTCAAAGCCGGCTCGTCGACTGAACCGTTGCTTGCCGTACTTGCCAAGCTTCTCCAACGAGGCGTAGAAATCAGACTAATCCACGCCAAAGAACCGGGTCCGGCTTTCCGCGAGGACTTCGACCGCTACCCTATTCTGAAAACCGGATTGGAACGTATGCTTTGCCCGCGCGTTCATTTCAAGATGCTGATATTCGATTTCGAGACAGCCTACATCGGCTCGGCCAATCTGACTGGAGCCGGCATAGGAATGAAGAGCGACAACCGGCGCAACTTCGAAGCGGGCATCGTCACCGACGAGGTGCCGTTGATTGATGCCGCCTGCGAGCAATTCGACAGCGTATGGCGCGGCGACCACTGCCCCCGCTGCGGCCGCAAAGCATACTGCTCCGACCCCATAAAATAAAAATTCGCCCTCGTGAAATTTAGTGTTAATGAAGGCGGGCGTAGATAGGAGTAGATTGCTTGCTCAATAGTGCATCAAGATGACTACTTGTGAGATTTTAGCTCTTCTTCATGTTTGCAATATTGACATGAATAAAAGTAATATAATCCAAAAAAATTTTATTAACTTTGTCAATCATAATAGAACCACATGAAAACTAAGATAATAACCCTCGCCAATCATAGTCGTCCTTTGACTGCTGAAAGTCTACCAATGAAAGGTCTGGCAATGTACGGCTGCGATTATTCAGAGGCCTTTGAGATGTGAGAATGAAGCCCATAGTGGTTCTTTCCTCAATGTTAAAAACGAAAAAAATACATGAAAAAATTTTTCAAGCAAAGCGTCAAGGAGGCATTGAAATACTATGTCTATGCACTTGTTGATCCAAGAGATAAGCGAATATTTTATGTTGGCAAAGGTACCGGTGATAGAGTTTATCAACACGCCGAAGACTCTCTTGACGAAATGAATGAAAGTCGGAAACTTTCAAAAATCAGAGAAATACACAATGCGGGATTGGAGGTTGAATATTACATTCTTCGTCACAATCTCACAGAGCAGGAAGCATTCCTTGTAGAGTCAGTAGTCATAGATCTTCTGACCTATGAAGCTTTCAATACCGACCATATCCTTACAAATCTTGTCAGCGGTCACCACCAATGGAATGAGGGAATAAAGACAGAGAACGAAATCAATCTCTTGTACGATTGCGAAAAGATTGAACCCATACCCGGAGATAGATTACTTTTGGTTAGCCTGAACAGAACCTACAATCAAGCTATTGCAAAGGGTGTCTATAAGCGAGACTCTGATTATGAGAGTGCTCGTAAATACTGGGCTATTTCAGCCAATAAGGCTCCTAAAGTTGATTACATTTTGGGAATTTATCGAGGCATAGTCCGCATAGTTATAGACGTTAAAAGTTTTACACCTTGTGATGTTGCCGATGATGGAACGGTTTTTCAAAAAACTCGATATGCCTTTGAGGGGAATATTCTGGAAAACTCTCCGTATCTGAATAAGGACGTGAGCGAGTATCCATTTGGCAGCGGAGGGTCTCATACGTACATTCCGAGAGATTACAGGGAATGGTAATCTCTCAGAATATATCAATACTGAGGTCAGTCTGCGCAGCTGTCGAGGCCGAGCTGGATGATGTCTTCATCGTCGGGGGTGTCGGAGAAGTGGGGTTTAGGGGGATTGCCTTGATTAATTTGGCGGGATTGCCGGCTACGATGGTGTCAGGAGCGACGTCTTTGGTGACCACGGAGGCTGCGCCGACTACGGCGTGGTCGCCGACGGTCACTCCGGGCAAAATGGTGGCTCCGGCGCCAATCCATGCGTTCTTGCCGATGTGGACGGGTTTGCAGGTGATGACCTGACGCTCGTAAAGGTCATGGTTGTTTGAGATGAGCTGCACGTTGGCGGCTATCATCGCGCCGTCGTCAATGGTGATTCCGCCGGCTGACATCATCAGGCATCCGGGCATCACGACTACGTTCTTGCCTATGCTGACCATGTGGGGACGGACGGCAGTCAACGGAGTGCCTACACGGCTACCCTCTCCCATCTTGGGAAAAATACTGTGCATGAGTTCGGCATACTCGGGAGTGCCAGGCATCGTGTGGTTGAATCTGAAAATGAGTTGCGCATGATGATTGGCGAGAGCCACTTCCTCGGCGGCCTGTTTCGTGACGTCGATTCGGATTTCCTCCATGATGCTATGAAGTTTTTTCTATAGAATTAAGTAAGTTCTAAAAATAAAACGATAAATGTGAAGAAAAATTCTTGAACAATAAAGCTCGTTCTTTTCGGATGATTCGTGCTTGTCACTCAGTCGTGTAGCACGCTACACTCCTTTGTTTCGCACACGACTCATCTCAAAAATAACTTCGCTTTATATGTTCATTTATTTTTCTCACTTACTTAAGTTTTCGGAAAAGCCATCGGCAGATGACAAAGAAGTAGGCCGTAAGGCAGAGCCACAAGATTGCAGTCGACGCTTGCGAAACCATCCCATTCTCACGCAGAACGCGATTAACGAGTGAAACGACGGCCCCGCCGCATCCCGACAGCAGAAGGAAAATTCCGAACGTCTTGATGTATGCAGATTTCTTAGAAGCCATGTCTGATTTTGGTTTGAGTCAGAGGTTGCGGAGTAGGGCGGAGACTTCGGGGTCTTTCAGCAGGACGCGCCGGTCGCTGTCGAGAAGGTAGACGACGGGCATTGCCGGGAGCGAATATAGCTCGTTGTCGAGAACGCCGCTCAAGTCGTAGCCTACAATCCAATTGTCGGGCATTTCGGCCTTGGTGTTTTCCCAGACAGAGCGTTTGCCTTCGGCGTAGACAGCGACAATAGCAAGCTGCCCTGCCAGGGCCAACTCATTCAACCTGCGGTCGGCTGCCATCTCCTCCAAAATCTCTGCGCAATGCGGGCACTCCGGGTCGTAGAAAACCAAGAGGATGTGGGGCGCCTGAACAGAGTGTAAATCGCGCCTGCGGCCGTTGCGGTCGAGAAACGAAATGTTATTGGCCACAGTCCCCACGCGATTGAGGCTCGCAATGCGAAGATTTCTTTCGCCCCTCAGTCTTACGAAATCAGAAATGGAATCGGCCGAGAGCATTGCGCTGAGAAAGCGGATGTAAAGCTCGTTGTCTCTCACCGGTGAGGCAGGATTGTTGAGGAAAAGCTCGCCGAGACTATCTGCGATATTGACGCTGCGGGGCACGGCGCTTAGGCCATCGAAAAACCCCTTCAACTCCCGGCTCGAAGTCACGCTGTCAGTGTAAGGCAGAAGCTTCACGATGTCGGTCATCCGCCGGGTCATAATGCCTTCGTCGGTCAACGCGACCGTGTCTGAAAAATCTATACCGCGGCAAAGCACAGCGAGCGGAGAAAGTTCTTCGCTTGCCGTGCCTTGGTGTGGGGTTTGATCGTGGCTGCTTGAGCAAGAGGCTGCCAGAACAGCCAATGCAATCAGAATAGCCGCCAATCTCGATTTCATATTCGGTCGAATCATTGACGAATACATCTCACCGAACATGCAGCGCTACGCCCGCCGTGGCTGGAAAAGTCGGCCGTGAGCTGGATACCTATAGAGTTCATATCCATACATTGCCCGAAGTTTGAACTTGCGGGCATAGTCATCCAGTAGAAACCTGTGGTGCCGACTTCGGTCATCCCGCCGGATTCCCGGTTTCGCTTACCTGCCGCGGGATACCAAGTCTTTCCGACTTCGGGCTTAGCCTCGTCGATATAGAAATAATATCCATGAGCAGTGTCAAAGGGATAATTCTCGAGGTCGGCTATGGCTTTGAATCGGGTCTTGGCCATGTCCGAATGCGTGACTTCATAGGAACGGAAATTTTCCCACACGGCATCACCCGGAATGCGCCATCCGGGAGGACACGGGTCAAAGAGGCTCTTGGTGCCCGACGTGTGCCAGTTGGGATTGTTCCATGAGTTCTTGTCATAGCTGTTGCTGGCCAACCATTTTTGGTCGGTGCCCGTAGCCGCGCACTTAAAAAAGGTGTAGGGTCTTTGGATGGCGTACGAGATATTTTGGGCCGGACCCTCGACTTTCATATTGCAGGTATCGCTGTGACAGAAATCAGGTATGACTTCGCCCTTTATATCATAAACCCTCGCGCCGGCATATGGCATCGGCGCAAAGCGACCGAACTGATAGTAGAGACCGAAAGAGCGGGAGTTTGCAGCAGGGTCAGCCGAGAAGGCTCCGAGATTACGGTCCATGATATACTTGTTCAGATATGATTTGTCCCAGAAACTCGACTCATAGCGATGGATAACGCCGCCGGTCACGGGATAGACATACTTACCTTCCTCCCAGGGAGAGATATTGTCGTCGGGCTCGTAGCCTGTAATCCAAAGATGCCAGCTCCAGAGATATTTCCTGTCACCGGGAGCGGGGGTGGTAGATTCTTTTTTGCGAACGCCGATGACTACATTACCCTCACTCCTTCCGATAGGTCGGAAATAGAAAGCCGCATCGCCCTTACCCTCGAAATTTCCGGGCAGCGGGTCGTTGTCGTAAGAGTAGAAACTGATAAGCTGTTTCGGCTGGTCCTGCCAGATAACCTCCGCTATCCATTCGTCAGACTCATTGATGACCTGTGAGGCTCCCTCATTCTGCCAGTAATAATTTATTCGCGAAATGGGGACTGCGAATGTATAATTGGCCGTCGGATTGATGATGTAGGAGTTTGACTCGTCGAGTCGGACTTTATTCATGTTCGTCACACGCGAGTCGGTCTCGGGGTCACCGGGAGCTCTGACGACAATCGGCATCGTGTAACAGTAGTTCGGCAGCAGATTGAAGTCGGAGAATTTGTCTTTGCCGGGATAAAGGCGATAGCGGAGCTGATAATTGCCGGCATTGGCATTAATCTCGAAAAATGTGGCCTTGAGATTAGTGGCGGCGCGGTTTTTGTCTCGCATGTCATCGGCAGTGCCGTGAATGCCGCTCACATTGCGCGGAAGGTAGTAGACCATCTCAACCGTGTTGGCTCCTACATGGTCTAATTTCTCCTCCGCCCAGTTTTGCACCGTTATTTCAGGGACTCTGCTCGTCGCGCCCATAGCTTTCCGGTAGAATCCCTCATAGGTCGAGTAGACTGCCTTGTAAGCCGCATCGTCGTCTTTCGTCTCGTAGTAATCGGGATGGTTGAAGTGTTCGAGAAAACACATCCTGTCAGGCACGTTGCGCCACAAACCATTGACCAGCTTGACTTCGGCCGAAGGAACTTCAATCTGCAACACCATCTTGACAACGTTGCGACGGAGTCGGCAGCTCACTTCGTTGTTAGTTGCTCCTGCCTTCTTGTAAATATCAAACGAGCCGCTCATAGGCAGATAGTGATTGCCGTCCGGGCCGGTAGTGATGCAGCTGGTGGGGCCGACTATATCCTTGTAGAACGCGGTGCTGAATTTCTTGATGGAGTCACACGCATCGAGATTAGCCTGATTAGTTCGGGCCAGCAGATTCGGGTCGTGAGTGTTGGCTATAATCAGACCGCTGAAACGAAGGTTAGGACGGTTGGGCACAATCACGTGAAGGTCCTTGAGCTGGTCCTGACTTTCGAGCGTGTGATATTGTGGCCAACCCACGCGACGTCCACCCTCGTTATACTCTATGAACCAGAAATCCTTGATGGAATTTTCATCCACCTCATCACTGCCAAACGCACGGCTGGAGGCCTTGTCACCTTCAAAACCATCGCTGACCGAGAGGTGAAGAGTGATAGTGCCCTCAACGCCAGAGTCGGTGTCGTCTGTAGAGAGGCCGCCATCATCTATCATCGCGTCGCTGCATGAAACAGCGAGCAATGCCAGAACGGGGAGCAGCATTTTCAGGCTTTTATATATTTTCATGAGATGTCGTTTTGTGATAATGAAGTATGGGGGTTACTGACGGATGCAGCGCACCGCGCAGGCGGCGCTGCGGCTGCCACGGTCGAAACTCGGGGTGAGCTGGATGCCGGCTCGTGTCATATCCATACGGTTGCAGTAGTCGGAATTGATGGGCACGCTCATCCAATTCATTCCTTCCGGGCCGCTGTTATGGGCGTTGCCCGAGGTGCCGGGACCTTGGTAGAAAGAGGCATCCGTGGAGCTTTTACATCCTGCAAGCGGAAACCACGCCACACCCTTATCCTTCTCGTCGGGGTTGAGATACATGTGATAACCCTTAACAACGGCGTTATTTGCCGCTCCAATTTTATTTTCCTCCACGGAATTCGTTTTGAAATAACTTTTCACGACATTGCTGTTGTCACGGTAGCTCACGTCGTAGGATGCAAACCCTTCATAAACGCCATAATCAGGCACCTCCCAGCCTGGGGGACAAGGGTCGAAAAGGCTTTTCGTGTCGGAATACCAATCGGGATTGTCCCACACATTTCTTTCGTATGGATTGGTGAGATTTCCATCAAACCACCGACGCAATTTGTAGCCGAGCGGTTGTACCGTGCCATTCGAACAATAGAAGAAGGTATGAGGTTTTGCAACGGCTTCGGCATGTGATGATGCAAACTGCTGTTTGACCATGTTTACTTTACTCTTTAACGCAAATTCAGTTATGCTGACACCCTTCACGTCGTAGACAGCTGCGAGGTTGGGATACGGCAGCGGTTCGTGACGCCCATACTGATAATACATACCGAAGGTGTTTATCAGGTTTGCGTTATTGTCACCAGGCTCTGATGTCATTGCCCCAAGGTTGCGGTCCATCATATACTTGTTATGGAACGTCGTCTGCCAATAGCTTGATTCATAGCGGTGGACTTCGCCGCCATTGACTTTATAAGCATATTTGCCCTCCTCCCAGGCATGCGTCCACTCGTCGGGATTGTAGTCGGTGAGCCAAAGATGCCAGCTCCACAGATAGGTGCGTTTATCGGGGGTAGCGTCAGTGGCTCCGGTGGGCTTTCTTCTCACGCCGATAACGACATTGCCTGCGACGGAACCGACCACAGGACGGACGTAGAAAGAAGTAGCCCCTACACCGGTGTAGGAAGTCATTCCCTCGTCGGAGTCGGCCGAGCAGAATTGTATCATTTGCTTAGGTTGGTCTTGCCAGATGACTTCTGCCACCCACTCGTCGGCATCCTTAAGCACATTGTCGGCACCTTTCGGGTAGGCAGTTTCGTTTGCCCAGAATCTGTTGATGCGCGTTATCGGAATCTCGTAGGTGACGGGATTCGCGAAGTCTATGATATAGGAATTGGATTCGGCAAGGCGGACTTTGTTCAAATCCTCCACGCGGCTGTCGTTGGCTATGGCGTCGGCGTCTAACACAGCCGTCACGTGGTAGCAGCAGTTGCCGATGATATTGAAATCGTTGGTGGCATTCGTGCCCGGGTAGATGCGGTAGCGGAGTTTTCCGTCTCCCGAAGTCTTCTTATTCGTGGCGTCTATCTCAAAATAGGTCGCTTTCTCGGGCGCGTAGCGGTTCTTATCTCTGGGCAGAGCGGCAGTGCCGGCCTTTCCCCAGCAACTGCGCGGGAGATAATAGGTCAGCTCGAGACCATCTTTGCCGGCGGCAAGCGCGTTCTGTGCGGCGTCAATCTCGTCCTTATCCCAATCAAGCACTTTGACCGACGGCTCCATTGCGGTGCTGTAAGCTTCAGCGAACGAGGCAACATCCGAGCCACGGAAACTGAGGAGCTGTTCGGCTGTGTAACGTTTTTCGGGGACATTGCACCAAAGCACATTGTCAATTGTCACATTCTTGGTGTTAATATGCATCACCACTTTGGCCACGTTGCGGCGCAGCGTGCAGGTGAACTTCTGAATCTCTCCGTTTTTGGGAGCGGGGATATCAAAAACGCAGCTCATCGGTAGAAAGTGAGAGGTCTTGCCATCGCTTCCGACAAAAGTGGTGTAAATCTCTTCTTCCTGGCGGATTTCGTCGTACATGGTTTGCAGACGGTCTTCCGACATTGACATATCGTTTTCCTGGTCGAAGAGATTCGAGTTGTGGGTATTGACGAGAATCACCCCACGATAGACGTGTGAGGGGTCAGTCGGGACGATGATGCGGACTATGTGAGTGGCTTCGCTATACTCGTAATAGCGGGGGAATCCTATTCGGTTGCCGTTTTGGTCGTATTCAATCAACCAGAAGTCTTTGATGGTGTTTTCATCGACAATGCCATCGCCGATGGCACGCGAGGCGCCGGAGTCGTCGCCGCTGAAGCCTTCAGATTGAAGACAGAGCGAGACGGTGCGTTCCACTCCTTCACTTTCATCCGACGGTGATGGCACGGGGTCGTCGCTGCACGACACGGCCAGCAACGTCAGCATCAACGAAGCTAACGTCCGGCAAACGGGGGTTATATGAAGTTTGTTTAACGAAAACATATTGTGTCAGTTTAGCTAATAAAGAGGTTGATAACAAATCCGGCAGCGCGGAGACGCGGCGGTCGGATTACTTGGTTACCAGCCATTTTCAAAATCGTGCCAATTGTCGCTACCGAGCTCGCCTTGGCCTGCATCATGGTCGCTGGAGGCATCGTAAATCTTTTCGGTCAGCCCGGAAATTTTGTTCCAATCTTCCACGCTGCAACCGCCTTGCAGAATTTCGCCAACGCTTACGCGCAGGTCGTAAGTGATTTTCTGCCCGGCTTTCCATTCGACGTTTTCAAGCACCGTCGAGAGAGTATGGTCGGCAGCGTAGGTGCCGTTGACGTAGAGCTGGAATGTTATGGTGAGTTTCACATCTCCCGCTGCCTTAGGCAAGACCACGAGGGCGTCGGTATTTTTGAATACAGGTTTGAATTCACCGGGATTTACACCATACTGATTCATGTGGCCGGTGTTCCAGACATTGTAGACATCTCCCCGGAAAGTGCGGCTTCCTGATACGAGGTTGCTCCAACCGCTCTCGGCGTGGTCATCGGTGCCTGTGCGGGCATTAGCAGCGGTGAGGTCATCGGGACGCACTTTGTATGAGCCTGAAACGTTGATGCCGTCGAGAACGACTTCGGTAATCACAATACGGTTGTTCCAGTTGTTGTAGGCCTGCTCTTCGTTATACTTGATGCGGATATCAAGCACAGAGAGGATGTGTTCGAATGTAAACGAGACAGGTTTTTCCGTCACTCCTCCTACCTGCTGATATTGGCGGCGGTGGGTGGCCACAAGGAGGTCGGAGGCATTTTTGTAATTATCGGGGTGAGTGTAATTGAAGCTCAGCGTGCCATCACTGTATTTCACATCCTTTACGGTGCGGGTGGAGTTGACAGCTTCGATGGGGTGGAGAGCCACGAAGGAGTGGCTATGATTAGGAAACCAATAGAGGGCGGTACCATAATCCCACTTTTTGGATGCGCCGGAGTAGGTGGCCTGCATGCCGTTCATCAGCACGGTGAGCTCGCTTTCGCCTGAGGCGAGGCAAACGTCGCCATAGAGAGCGAAAGGCTTGGAGGTGAGATTGGCTGTGGTCGACTCGACCGCGCGTGATTTTTCAGCAGTGACAAACACCAACTCCTCGGCGCCTTCGGAAGGAGACTCGGAATCTTCCGACGAGCAGGAGAGCATCAGCCCGGCAAACGCGCAAGCGCAGCATGATACCAAGTATTTCAGATTGTCAATCATTGCGGTAGATTTGTTTAAGTAAGTCAGAAAATGCGAAATCCCCGGCAGGAAAATCCGTGGGCAGACTCGCTTACTTACCTATGTCTATGGGAGAATTGTATTCAACGGTGAGGTCTGTGACCTTATGTTCGCCTACTGCGTCGACCCACTTCTCAACGGTCGTAGACACCGAGACTTCGTTAAGAATCGGAGTTCCGGGATAGGGATCGTCCGGGTCGTGAAGTCCGACACCTTTCGAATAATCGAGCATGTAGGTGTATTCATATCCGGCTTTCCAGTCGGTGGCTACGGGCAGCGCAGCCCAACCATACTCACGGACTTCCTGAGTGGCGGGAACGACATACTCTGAGTCGGCTGAAAAATCGGGGTCGCTAAAATAACGGCTGCCGCTTTTGTAGAGTCGCTTCATGACACGGCCTGTCTGTTTTTCAACCGCCATGTAAATCACCGTCATCTTTCCCTCGGCGGAATCGTCGAGAGAAGTGTCGCCGGGATAGGGATAGAGACGGATGCCCGACTTGTCGGTGACACGCAGCAGAACGCTGAAATACATGCCGTCCGACGTGTTGGGGCCGTCTTCACGGTGGTTCCATGCGGTGTGGGTGAAAGGTATCACCATCGACCATCCGCCGTTGCCCATGATGGAGGATGCTGTTTTCTCCGAAGTGTTGCTACGGCCGTCGACAGGGATAACGACGTCGCCCGACTCACGGAAGATGTATTCGACGCAGTCTCTCGCGGGAGACGCAGCGAGCACCCATGCGCCGATGCTGTTATCTCCGGTTTCAAGGGTTTCAGGCTCGGCGGCGAGGTTGAAAGTGCCTTCCACGACGGGACGGCCTATTCTCACACCTGCGATTTCGACGTTGTAGATGCTGCTTGCGCCCCATGCGCGGAGTCCTACGCGGGTCATCTGGTGCTGAAAGTTGAGATTGACGCCGGAATAGAGATTTTCGGTTTTGGAACCGTCGGCCGAGGCAGTCACAAAGTCAACGTGGCGAGCGATGTCCTTATTGATTTTGAAATTTTCAAGACGGTAGTCGAAAGCGGAAGCCGATGAATAGTTGGCGAGAGAGAAACGGGTGGATGTTTCACCTTCTTCGACACTCTGACGAAGCTCTTCGCGCGAGGGATAGAAAGCGAAAAACTTCAGGCTTCCTTCTTTCTCATCTTTATTGCCGGGCCAGCGGCAAAGTTCAGAGCGGAATATGCCGTCGACATCGCGCGTCACTCTTTGCTCGGTGAAATACTCGCGAAGCTTCCCGTCAGGTGAGACGCTTGACTCGTCTTCAAGACAGAAGGCCGTAACGTCGAAACCTGAGGCGAGAGCGCCAAGCACGTCTTTCTCGGCCGCGCGACTGCTGACGCCCGGCACCGAGACCTGAAAAGAGATTAGGTCGTCAGCCACGAGCCGGTCCGGTGCGTCGTCCTGACTGCACGACGGCAACATCAAAGCGGGCAGCGAGAGAAAAGTGAGATATGTAAGTGTTTTCTTATTCACGAATTGAGGAGGATAGATTATGAACCGGGAACAACAACGCCCGATGACGGTTTTTGCTGCCAGTCTTTCACGCTGACTGAAACGCCGACCTTGTCGCTGATGATGGGTTTGCCCGCGTCAGGATTTTCGGGGTCGTGCAGACCTACGCCCGAGGTGTAATCGAGAGTGTAGGTGTAGACATAGCCCGGTTCCCATTCGCCTGTCACGGGGAGTGCGGCCCAGCCGAACTCTTTCACCTCTTCATTGCCGGACAATGTGTAGGCCTTCGTGAAGGAAGCGTCGGTGAAGTAGTTGCTGCCGTTCTTGTAGAGACGGGTGCTGACGGTTTTGCCGGTAGCCTTGTCGACGGCCAGATACACTTTCGAAATGTTCGCCGCGTCTGAACCAACGCTGTTTTGAGTGTAGGGATACTGCTGCTCCCCTTTTCCGTCAGTCGAAGTGGCATCGACTACTCTGAGAAGCACGCTGATGAACATCTGTTTTTTTTCATTTTTGCCATCGGCTGAGAAGTCCCATGCGGCATAGGTGGCGGGAAGAAGCATTGCGCAGTTGTCGTCGTCGCCCACCTTGCTGCCCATTATCGAGACGGCGGCATCGGAAGTGAGAGCCGAACCTACAGATTTGTCAAGCGCAACGATTTTGTCGTCTTTACGATAGATGTATTCTACTACGCCTTTGTCGAAGTTGCCTACCCAGTTGCCTCCACCTTCGACCGGTTTGAAATCGAAGGTGCCTTTGACACCAACGCCACCGAGACGCACGCCGGCAATCTCTATGTCGCAACTCTTATTGGCACTCCATGCCTGCAATTCGATGCGGCTGAGCTTATGCTCGAAGTTGAAAGTAACGCCGGAGAACAGATTCTTATCAATCGAGCCGGAGGTGTAAGCGGTGACGAAGTCAAGCTGGTCGGCTATGTCGGCAGCTACGCGGAAATTGGTCAGTTTGTAATCAATCGCGAGCTTTGTGCCGTTGAGCTTGGTGGCGTTCATCAGCTTCGCGCCGCCGGATGCTTTGGGATAGAATGCAAAAAAGTCCAGGTCGCCATCTTTGCCGGGAGCGGGCCAAAGACAGTTTTCTGAAGTAAGCAAATCCTCACCTGCCACATTGTTGATGAGCTCTTCGCTGATGTATTTGTTCACCACTCCCGCGGGGTTCACAAGGTCGCGGTCGGAGGGGTTGAATGCCGTGACGCAGAAGTGAGGAAGATTATCTTTCGTGACAATCTGAGCTCGGCTTGAGAGAGAGGGAAGCGATGTGCGGAATTTGATGAGATTGCCGTCGCGACCGTTGATATGGCCGTCATCCTCCTCAGAACAGGCAGCCAGAAGCAGTGTGGCACCAATCATGCAGAGTGAAGACTTTATCTTATTGTTCATATTTTCGCTCAGTTGTGGTTAAGTAAGTGAGAAAATAAATGAACAAATAAAACGAAGTTGTTTTTGAGATGATTCGTGTGCGGAACGAAAGAGTGTAGCCGCGCTTCAATCCTGAGTGACAAGCACGAAGCATTCAAAAAGAACGAGTTTGATTGTTCAAGATTTTTTCTTACATATTTCGTTATATTTTTTGAACTTACTTTTTATTTTCTTGGTACGGTGACATCGGTTTTCGAGCCTGTTTCCCAATCTGAAACTGTGACACCCCATGAGATTGAGGCTTTACCTCTGATTGGCTTGCCGGGGTGAGGGTCGTCAGGGTCATGCACACCGATGCCTTCGGTGTAGTCGAGGGTGTAGACATAGCGCTTGCCCGCTTTCCAGTCGGCGTCGACGGGGGCGGCGGCCCACCCAAATTCTTTGATTTCAATGTCCTGCCCCCCTTTAAAGTAACTTGTCAGGGCGGGGTCACTGAAGTATTCGCCCTCCTTGCTGCCGGGATACACACGCGATAGAATTGTGCCCGACTTATCGACGGCGTAGTAAACTACGGTCATTCCATACGGATTGCCGGAATAGGGATAGACTCGCTCACCCGTAGCAGATTCAGTCACCCTCATCAGCACGCTGAAGTACATTTTGTCAGTGGCGTAGGGCGTGGATGCGATATTGGGGTCGGCGAGGCCTTCCCATCTGCCGTTGACGGTCGGGATAACCATCGCGCAACCGCCGAGACCCATTATCGATGCGGCATCGGAATATTTGTTATGCTCGGCATCGTTGATGAAGTAGATTTTATCGCGGGTGATAATATCGTCTGACGTTAATTGTGCATCTCCGTAGAGGTAATCGACATTATCCTTGACAGGGTTGTCAACCGTCAGCCATTGGTGAGAAAGAGAGGGTGAGCCTGAGAAGATGAAGGTGCCCTCAACCACAGGGTTGCCGATGCGAACACCGGCGATTTCGAAATCATAGGTGTCTGACGCGCCCCAGGCCCGCAGTTCAACCTGCGCCAGCTGATGATGGAAGGCGAGGTCGATGACGTTGCTGAAATCTACCCACCTCTCCCCTGCCGCTTCGGCTGTCACGAAGTCGAATTGTCGCGAAATGTCGGGGTTGATGCGCACTCGGTTCAAGGCATACTCTACATCAGACAGAGCAGCGATTTCGGTGGTGTTGTTGATAAAATTGAAGAATGGCTCGCGGGACTGATTTTCGAAAGCCTTGTTATCGGCTGCCATTGCGGCGCGTGAAGGAGAGAAAGCCAGAAACTTGAGTTTACCGTCACCGCCGGGCCATCTACGCAGTTCCTCGTCGGGCGACGAACTGTAGACCAGGCCTCCCGTGGGACTCTCGGTTCTGATAAATGTAGCGTCTTCGAAATAGGGAAAGACAATGCCGGAAGCATCTTTCTTAATGTCACCGCTATAAAAGCATGTCACCTGAAAAGATTCAAGCCCCTCAAGAGTCATATCGTTGGCTCTTGACGAAGCGACGGCCGACAGTGTGGTCTTGAAATAAATCTGACCGTCCTCCCAGTCGATGACGTTTGTCCTCGCTGCCTCCTCAGAACAGGAGGCAGCGAAAACAGACGCTACAAGAGCAAAAAATGTCACTCTTATTATATTCATATACTTTTAATGCAGTTGACCTTTGAAGTGGTTCGTCCTCCGAAGAGGAAACTTTTAATATTCCTGCGGAACGTCAACGTCGCCGGTGCTTTCTTCCCAGTTGACAACCGACACAGAGAATTTGATACCGCCGCCGATGATGGGCACACCGGGTTTGGGATCATCGGGGTCCTGAATACCTACGCCATCAGAGAAATCGAGGGTGTAGATGTACTTCTTGCCACGTTCCCAGTTAACACCGATAGGCACGCAAGCCCAGCCGAACTCCACGAGTTCGTTGTTGGCGCCGATTTGTGCATTCTTCGAAGGCACGCGACCAATAATCTTTCTGGAATTCTTCTCCTTTTCAAGATAAACGACGTTCATCGTGGTGTTGTTGCCGTAAGGATAAATCTGGGGAGTGCTAACCTCGTTGTTGGACGGTTTGAGAGTGACGCGCAGAAGGATACTGAAATACATGTCGCCTTCCTTGCTGTCTGCGCTCCAGGGCAGGGGGTCCTTGCCGTCGAGTGCGGCCTGATACTTGGATGAAATATAGGGGTTTCCTTCGCCGGCCCATGCGCCGTTCTTGGTGGGGAGCACCATAGCGTTGCCACCCTTACCCATGATGCTTGCGGCCTGAGTAGCTGAAGAGTGAGGCGCAGTGGTTACAACCTGACTGCCGTTGAGGTTGTTGAACATACCCATCTGGTAGATTTCATCACCTTCGCCGTAGATGTATTCAACCGGGAGACGCTGAGGATTCTTGGAGATGCCCCACTGACCGCCCTCGGGATTGTCGAGGTTACCCTCAGCATCGCAGAAGTTGAAGATTGCACCACCGGTGTAGGGGCGACCGAGGCGCACGCCTGCGATTTCGATGTTGAAATCCTTGTTGGCAGAGAAAGCGCGAAGCTCTACGTTGGAAAGCTGGTGTCTGAATTTGAGTTCGACACCTAAGTTTGCGTCATCCTCGCTCGAGGGAGTGTCAGCTGCGATGTGAGCGGTGATGAAGTCAACCTGCTTCGAGATGTCAGTTGCCACGTAGAAGCGACCGAGCTTGAAGCCCTTGTAGAGCTGCACGCCCTCGAACGTGGAATTTTCCTGATTCATCGGGTCGAGGCGAACGCCGTCCTGACACAGGTTGAAGAACTGCATACCGTGTTTGTAGGTTTCGACGAGCGAGGCGTAGTCGGCGTCATTCGGGTCGAGCTGAGTCATAGCCGCCTCCTGAATTTCTTCGAGCGAGGGAGCGTATGCGAAGAACTCGACTTTCTCGGCCTGCTCGCGCGAGGGCCATTTCTGGTTACTTGTGCTGGCGTAGAGATTAGCGCCCATCAGATAGAAGGGCTCGTCCCAGAAGAGCGAATCGGGTTTATGGCCGTTGACAGGCTTGTGGCTGTTAGGATAGGCCGACACGTAGAATGTCGAGGGATTGCCGGTGTAGTCGAGGTCGGGATTGACACGGCTCAGTACGCCGGCGCGAAATGCGATGGAAAAATCCTCCTTGGCCTTGGTGGGCGCCGGCGTCACTTCTTCTTGCGTGCAGGAAGCGAAAGCTACCAAGCTTCCGGCAACTGCGGTAAGACATAGTTTGTTCATCGATTCAAGAACATTAAAGTATTAGTGAAAATTTATTTATTTGTCGAATATGGTTGATGGTTACACTTTCACGTCAAAATGGATAGTTTCCCATGTGTCGACCTCCACGCTCACGCCTCCACTCTCTTCCGGAGGGGTGGGAGGCTCGGGCGGAAGCTCGGGCAACTTCAGACCGGGAATCCGGATTGTGACGTTCTTCGGATCTTCAGCCTGATTGACCTGGTCGGAGACATCAAAGGTGTAGAAATTTCCCGTGCGGTTTCTGAGAGCGATGTAAACGCAAATTTTGTGAGACCTGTTCTCTCCGTCTGGCACTCCGAATGTCAGAAATTCCGAACGCATGGAGTTGTTTTCAATGTCGGCTTCGAGAGTGAAAGTGTGAGAGACAGCTTCCGCACTCGTCCGCATTTGCCCGGGGAAGTATCCTCCGGCAAGCGACGAGATTGTAGCGTCGATGCGCAAGTCGGCACTTTGGATATTCTCAACCTCCACGAATTCTACCGTGTAATGACACACAAGTTCCTCGGGATACAAAGTCAGAGTCTGGGGCAGACCGCTCGCCTTGAAGTTGATGTCGCGCTCCTGTCCGCCGTAAATCATGGTAGGTGTCACGCGCAGAGGTTCGTCCTCAGCGCCTTCGGCTCGGGGTATGCCTCGCGTGGAGATGCCCTGTCCTACGAGTACGCCCGACTCATCGGTGTAGATTTCTATACCTTCGTGCGAATCGAGATTGCGCAGATGGTGGAGGTAGGGGTCATCATTGCTGTGAAACACAGCAGTGTGCTTTCCGCTATACGATTTGATGGTGCCTCCCTTGTTGTTGTTAAACCAATAGTTCATCACCTCGTGATGGTCGGAATAGAGATAGAGAACCATTGAAGAAGCTTTCGTGTCGGGAGCTTTGCTCCAGTCGAAAACCACCTCGACGTTGTTGGCGATAGTGGTCGGAGCATCGTCGTTAAGGTCTTTATGAGTGCAACCGACAGACAAAAGTACGGGAAAGCTCAGGAGCACTACTGACAATTTATCAAACATTAGTTTCATAGCGCACCGCCTCCTTTCCGTTTATTATGATTGCCGCGGCCAATGAGCCACACGAGGGAAACCTCGAGCTTCGTCGGCCCGAAAAATCCCAACTTATACTCTTTCTGACGAAAATATTCGTTGTCGAAGGGGAAATACTTAATGTAGTTGCCACCCATATAACCAAGGCCGAGAGAAAAGTCGATATTCAGACGGTTTGAGACAGGGAGAGAGTAGCCATACTCAATTCCGGCATTGACAAGCGCACGGTCCCAAAGGGTGCCTCGAGGACGACCACCCATGTAGCCGGTTGAGCCCCATTCGAAATCGAAGGTGAGCATTCCGCCATACAGACCAATGTGATGACCGGTGAGCGGTTTTTCGTGCGCCTTGCGGCCAAACCACCAGCGCGCGCCGAGTTCGCCGCCGTAGATGCGCCAATAGCGATGACGCGCATTCTTACTCCACCAAGCGTACATCCAGTTGCCATAGACCGAAATGTTCTTACCTACGTAAAATTCGGCACCGATGTTGGGCACGGCGGCAATGTCGTAGAGCATGTTGGTGCTGATATCCATGTAGAAAGGCTTTCCGCCATCGGCGACGAGACTTTCATCCTCGTAAAGCTTCGTAGAGATAGAAGAACCCAAATCTAACGTCGGTTCTTCAATAATCTCAATTTCCTCAGAGGGAGTCACGACAGAGTCGGCAGGCTCCGGGGCGAATGTTTCGGGAGTAACCCGATTCTCGAATTCTACGAATACATATGCTGTACGCAAGGCAGGGAAGAGTTCGCGATACATATAAATGTAAGGCTTGCCACCTTTGAGATTCTTGAGCTTGGAGAGCAGGATGTTACTCTCCCTGACCGACAGAGAGGCGTTTGTCGAGGCCTTTTGCAGCAAAGCGAGCACCTCGGAATGAGAGGGCACGGCAGGGTCAGCGGCAACGAGATTGTAGAGTCCCACCCAATTTCGTCCGAGATACTCGATTTTGGTGATAGAGTCAGGAAGAGGGACAAGCTCGGTGAGATACTCATAGACGGTATTGGCACGTTTTTCCGACAACAAACGGTTAAATTTATCCGAGCCTTCGGGAGAAGCTGACCCCACGATTTTCAGCGAGCTTATGGTCATTGAAGAATCAGCGACGGAAAGCTCGCGGATAGTCTGTCTCAGCTTTTCGAGTTTGACGCCGTCGTTATCTCTGCCTAAGTCCAATCCGGAACTCGACACGTTGAAATGGATTTCGGTAGAATCTGTCACGTTGACGAGACCACCGGAGGCCGAGTCATCGCCGGGGAGAGCTAAAGAATCGAAGGCCGCCGGTAGGAATGCCAAAAAGCACACCAGCCTTATCATAAGACTGATATTGCCACATCTGCCTTCCGCGCGGGAGGTAAATGAAGTGATATTTTGACGGTCGTACGACTTCGACATGTGTTTTTAAGGTTTAAGCGATAAATAGAGTGAGCAACGGGTAGAGGTCGTCGGTCATCTATTCTTAATTAAGGTAGGTTGGAGAGATTGGTGAATATCTAAGAAAGTTTGCATTTTCCAGCTTAATTATTATTGTGTCTTTCGCAAAAAAGAAAAATCAATAATAAAAGAGCAAAATGGTCAACAGTGATTTATGGTGATTTTACTCCTAAATCTATACAAAATTACAACTTTTACACAGTTGAAAACAAATATTAATTCTTAAAATATGTTAATCACAGACGTTAATGTTGCATTTTACAGGATTCTGTCAAAGAAACGGAGGGGAGGAAATGCACCTTTCAGAGCATCACGCATCAGAGCATCGCGCAGGAGAAGAGAAATAATCCGGCCGGGCATAGCTAAGGAAAAGAAGGAAGTGAGGGGGGCTGCGTGCGCAATGTATTGCGCCCCTACCGGACAATAGCAGGGGCGGATTCAGTAAGGTAGCTCGCCGCGAGGCGGACGGCTCGGGTGGATTTTGGAAAAGATGAGATTTGTAAGCAAAAAACGTCGTAATCACACCCGAAATGAGGTCGGTTTGTGCTAACTTTGCAGAAAATTCAGTGAGTTAGAAAAGAATCATTAAACCGCAAAACAAAACTAAAAGATGAAAAGCAAACGTTGTGAATGGTGTGGCGAGGACCCGTTGTACGTGAAGTATCACGATGAGGAATGGGGACGCGTCGTTACGGACGACAGAACACTATTTGAATTTCTGACGCTTGAGAGCGCTCAAGCCGGATTGTCGTGGATAACGATTTTGAAAAAGCGCGAAGGGTATCGCGAGGCGTTCCATGACTTCGATTATCGTAAAGTCGGCTTGATGACAGCCGAAGATGAGGAACTGCTCTACAAGTTTGACGGAATTGTGAAAAACCGGCGGAAAATTCATTCAGCCATAGTCAATGCCCGGTTGTTCGGAAAAATTGTTGAGGAATACGGGTCGTTCTACGACTACATAATAAGTTTCTTCCCGGGGAGGCGCAGAGTGGTCAACGATGTGCCCGACATGAAGTCGGTAGCGGTGTCATCAGCAATTTCGGATGCCATCAGTAAAGACATGTATCGAAGAGGATTTCGCTTTTTCGGCACGGTGATATGCTATTCGTTTCTTCAGGCCACAGGATTTATTGATGACCACCTGAACGACTGCCCCTGCAAATCGAGGGATTTTTCGGCCAAAACGAGTTGAAAAGTTGCCGAGGCGGCACGAAAATACCCGATTTGTGTGAGAAGGGAGGAGAATTATAATGTCAATTTACCAAATTTTGAGTATTTCGGGGATTGAAGGAGAGAAGTAATTTTGCAGTGCTGAAAAAAACACACCCGCAAAATTACAGATGAACCAATCGAAACGACATATTTTCCCCACCCTTCTCTCGATTATCGCAAGTGCGACATGCGCACATGCGGCGGTGGATTTCACCGTGAGAGATGCAGAGACAGGCACGCCGCTTGAATTTGCAGCGGTTGCCCTCACTCCGCTCGGCGAGGGGAAATTTGCCGGGGGCAACACCGACCTCAACGGACGGTTTACGACAGCTTCAAAGCAAGGAGAATGGCGCGTGGATGTGACGATGGTAGGCTACAAACCCGTCAGACAGACGTTGCGACTGATTGACGGAAAAACATACGTCATAAGCCTCGAACCGCAGAACGCACTCGACGAAGTAGTGGTGACGGCCCGAGAATCGCGCAGCGCGTCGAGTGCATCGGTGATTGACACGATGGCCATGCAACATCTTCAGCCCTCAAGTTTCACCGACCTTCTCGAACTCCTTCCAGGAGGAGTATCCAAAGACCCGTCGATGGGGGCGCCAAACGTAATCAACCTGCGCACCTCGCTCAACGTGACACCCACCGATGACTATATGACATCGGCCATCGGAACCTCGTTTATCATAGACGGAGTGCCCGTCAACAACAATTCGGGTATGCAGACCACGCCCGACTCAAATCACTCCGAACGCGAGACCGTGGGAAAAGGAGTGGATATGCGCGGCATCGCGACCGACGACATCGAAAAAGTCGAGATAGTGCGCGGCATCGCCTCGGTGGAATACGGCGAACTCACCTCGGGTCTGGTCAACATCAAACGCAAAAGCGGAGTGTCGCGGCTTGAGGCGAGATTCAAAGCCGACACGAAGAGTCAGCTGTTCTACGTCGGCAAAGGATTTCAAATGCCGGGGACAGACTGGATAGTAAACACCGGCGTCGGGTATCTCGACGCGAAAATCGACCCTCGCAACTCGCGCGAAAACTACAAGCGCGTCAACGCATCAATCCGCAGCGACAAGCGCTGGAACAGCACAGTGGCAAACGTGACATGGAACTCGTCGGTGAACTACAGCGCATCGTTCGAGCGCGACAACAACGACCCTGACCTCACCGTCAACAATACAATAGACCGATTCAGCACCACCAACCACACCTTTTCGTGGAACAACACAGCCACGGTCCGCCCCGTAGAAGCTGGTTTTCTTCAGGAAGCGACACTGGTGACCGGAGTGAGCTACAGCAACGAGCGTCTGCATCAGGAGCGCCACGTAGCACAGTCGCGCGTCATGCCCATGCCTGTGTCGATGGTCGCAGGCAGCAACTACGTAGGCTACCTGCCGATGCTCTACCTTGCCGAGCTTGACGTGGAAGGCGACCCCTTCACCGCCTACGTCAAGGGAGCCACCTCCATGAAATGGACGGCAGACAGACTGACCTCGTTTCTGAAAGCCGGCGTAGAATGGAACATGAGCAAGAACTACGGTCGCGGCAACGTGTATGACATCGAGCGGCCGATTACGGCGAGCACCTCGTCGCGCCCGCGCCCGTTCAACGACATTCCGGCCATGCATCAGCTGTCGGCCTACATCGAAAGCCGCAACCTGATGAATCTCGGTCGGCACACCCTCGAAGCCACCCTCGGACTGCGTGAAACCCAGCTGCTGCACCTCGACAGCCGCTATGCCCTTTCAGGCAAACCTTACTTCGACCCGCGAGCCAACCTACTTTGGACCCTCCCGGCCATCTATATAGGAGGCTACGCCCTGACACCCGAACTCAACGGCGGAATCGGTCTGCAGACCAAGATGCCCGTGGCCGCATTCCTCTACCCGAATCCGGTCTACACAGATTTCGAGCAGCTCAACTATTATCATAACGTTCCCGAATACCGAGTGATGAACGTGATGACCTACGTCGAGGACTTCACCAACTACAATCTCAAAGCGGCCCGCAATCTGAAGTGGGAAGTGAGAGGCGACCTTTCGTTTCGCGACAACCGACTCTCGGTGACATACTTCCGCGAGACGATGAACGACGGATTCCGTCACGCAGGCACGGTGAAACACTACACCTACCGCCGTTACGACGCCTCAGGGTTTGATGCAGAAGCTGAAAACCGCTCTCCGCGTCTCGAAGACCTGCCCTCGACCGAGATGCGCTACATGGCAGTGCGCTCGACCGTGACAAACGGAAGCTCGACACGAAAAGAGGGCGTAGAATACACATTTCAGACACGCCGCTTCAAAGCCATCAAGACCCGCGTCACCGTCAGCGGCGCATACCTGAAAACCATCAACACCAACAGCGACCCGCTATGGTATAAGCCCGGCGTGGTGATGAACGGACAGGAATTGCCCTACATCGGACTTTATGACGACGCCGACGGAAGCATCTACAAAAGCTGCAACACCAACGTGATGCTCGACACCGACCTTCCGAAGCTCGGCCTCAGATTCTCGCTCGCGTTTCAGACGGTATGGTTCACATCGCGCCAGACACATTTCAAGACTGGTATACCGACCCATTACATGGACCTCGACGGAAATGTCTTTGAGTTTACGGAGGAGTCGATGAACGACGGCTATCTCAAGCAACTTGTGAGAGAATACTCAGCCTCGACGTTTGACAAGAACACCGTCCCCGCGGAAACGCAGATTAACCTAAAGGCCACGAAATCATTCTGGAAAAACCGCGTCAACGTGGCGCTCTACGTCAACCGCCTCTTCTCAATCGCTCCCGATTACAAACCTTACGGCGTAGTGGTGAGACGCAACTACTCACCCTACTTCGGCATGGAGCTCAACTTTAGAATATAAGTAAGTCCTGGAAAACATCAATATCACAATAAATTATGGAAATCAACAAATTCATGCTCAAGGCACTCCTCGTGTGTGCTCTCGGAGCGCCCGTCATGGTGTCGTGCAGCGACAGCGACACGCCCCAGTATGACATCGTGGTCAACCCCCAGCTCCCCTCAGGCTACGTAATCGACTCGCAGACCATCACCTTCACCGAAGTCAACACCCGCGCCGTTACGACAGTGACCAGCCTGACCGACCTTCAACTTCCCGCCGGCACCTACAACATCGAAGCTACGGCCGACGTATCGACCGTGGACAACGGCGCAACCATCAAAAAGACGATGCGCGCCATAGCACAGAACGTGGTAATCACCGAGACGGCACGCACCGTGACTCTCGACTGGTTTTTCTACAACCCCGACAATTCGCTCGTCATCAGCGAAATCTATCTCGGCTCGCTCAACGCAACCGGCAAAGGACTGATTTACGACTCGCACATCACCATCTACAACAACACCGACGAGACCATCTATGCCGACGGCCTGGCCATCTGCGAAGGCTCGCTCAACAACTCGACCTCCTATCCCGACCTCACCCCCACTCCTGAAGAAAAATTCCTCGTCGGCACCGTCTACGTCATCCCCGGCAACGGCACCGAACACCCCATCGAACCGGGCAAATCAATCACCATCGTCGACCAGGCCATCGACTGGGCAACCGAAGTGAACGGCGGCCAAGACTACCGCGGCGCCGACTTCGAATGGTATGACGAAGTGACGATAGGCACCGTGCGCGACACCGACAATCCCGCAGTGCCCAACCTTGACAAATGGTACAGCTACTCGGCCACCATCTGGATACTTTCGCAGCAGGCCAACCGCTCGTATGCCATAGCACGCATCCCCGAAGGAGTCACCGCAGAGTCGTTCCTTAACGACTATCAGTGTTCCTACACCTACTACTTCACATTCACAGAAAAGTACATAACCCGCGAAAACCAGTATTACATTCCGCTCGACTGGATTATCGACGGCGTCAACCTCTGCCCTGCCAGCACCCAGGAATTCCTCTGTCTGCCGCCCGCCATCGACATCAGCTACAAATCAATCAACGACGACCCGCAGAGCGCATCAGACCGCGCCTACCGCATGTTTGTGCGCCGCGAAGCAGGCAAATCCCCGGAGGGCAACATCATCCTTCAGGACACCGACGATTCAGCCAAGGATTTCAAGATTGTGAACATCAACACGAAAGAAGAACTCGATTAAACAGCCCAAAAGCATAATGACTCGCAAAGGTGTCATAACGCTCGTCTCATTCATCCTTTCGGGAGTCCCCGCCATGTGCGGGGATTTCCAAAGGGGTGATAATTTACTGACCGTCAGACTGAACAGAGAGACCGCCACCGAAAGGTTGAGGCACGAATACCTAACGTCGGGAGCGGCCACCATGCACTTCGCCGACTCAACGAATATCTCAACCGCGGCCCTCACAGCCGACATTGAAAAATTCGAAGAGCCGATAATAATGCAGAACGGCTCCGGACACAACCTCTTCGGCTTAGCAGTGGAATCGAGCTACAAGTTGTCGGCCGCAAGCACTGTTTGGGGCCATGCCGGCTATCAGACCGGGACGACGCGAGACATTTCCTTCAGCGACGTTATCGACTACGAGACCGTGGCACCCTACATCCTCGGCGACGACACCGGCGGCAATCTGAAACGTCAGCAATACCTCTTCGGAGGAGGTTGGGGGCGTCTCTTCGGAGCCTGGTCGGCAGGAATTCAGGCCGACTACAAAGCCACCATCGCCCACAGAGCCGTTGACCCCCGAGTGAGAAACATCGTCTCCGACCTAAGGGTCGAAGCAGGAGGCGGTCGCCGAATCGGAGCAAACTATCTGGCAGCCCTCAACTGCGGGGTGAGAATCTATCAGCAGGACACCGACGTAGATTTCTACAATCCTACTGTCCACGCCATCACCAAGGTATTCACCGGCATCGGCGAGACGGCCTCTCGTTTCAGTGGAGCAAACGCACAAAGCAGCACCCACAAACTCACCGGCTTCTACGGCACTCTCCAGTTTGTCCCCATAGGCAAGCAGGAGGGTTTCTATGCCACGGGACGTGTCGGTCTGACAAACGTAGACCTCATCCTCGACGGCTACAACAATCTGAAATTCGGCACGACATCAACGCTGACCTTCGGTCTGAATATCTCGCAGTTCGTCAGGTTCGGACAATTCTCATTCGTGCCCACCCTTTGCGGAGAAGGCGCACGGCGCACCGGCACCGAAAACCTCTTCGGCTCATCGGCCGACAATTACGAGAAAATCGGCGAACGCCAGAATTATAGCCACGACAGATACGGCGCTACCCTATCGCTCCCCCTGACATGGCAATCAGACCGAGCCGACGCAGCCGTAGAGGTCAACGTCCAAGGCGGATACCATTCAGACAAAGAGAGCCTGAAAGACCCGAAGAGCAAACTCGCGACCGACTACGCCACAGGGGCGGTAGCCATCGGAGCAACGAAACGCTTCGGAAACCGTTGGGCTGCAGGAGTCAACGCCGGCTACAGAGGAAAATTCATAGCCACGACTTCGGCCGAACTGTCCGGGCTTGACAAGGAGTCGCCCGAGGGCGAAATGGCACACCACAACTACGAGATGTCGGCCTGCGACGCATCGGCAATGCACATCGGCGCAACCCTATCGCGCGCTCTATCAATAATGGTAGTGAGCCTCTCGGCCAAGTGCGTGCGCCATGAGTATCGCCACCTCAACAAAGGCACCGACTTCTACGCCTCTCTCTCCCTCACATTCTAACACACACTCACACAATGCATCAAGAAAACCAACCGGTCATTTCGGTGAAAAACCTCACCCAGCGCTATGGCAAAGGCCGCATCATCTACAGCGACCTGAGTTTTGACGTGCCCAAGGGACGCATACTCGGACTGTTGGGCAAGAACGGCACCGGAAAGACCACCACCATCAACATACTGATGGGCTACCTGCGGCCGCAATCGGGCGAATGTCGAATCTTCGGCGAGTCAATCACCGAAATGCGTCCCGAGACCCGCGCAAGAATAGCCCTGCTCATCGAGGGACACGTGCAATATGCCTTCATGACCATCGAGCAGATTGAGAAATTCTATTCGAAGTTTTATCCGAAATGGAACCGCGCGGCCTACTACGAGCTGATGAACAAGCTGAAAGTGTCGCCCAACCAACGGATATCGTCAATGTCGTGCGGACAGCGCTCGCAAGTGGCATTGGGACTGATTCTCGCCCAGAACGCCGACCTCCTGGTGCTCGACGACTTCTCGCTCGGACTCGACCCCGGCTATCGCCGGCTCTTCATAGACTACCTGAGAGAATTTGCCAAGGCAGAAGACAAAACGGTCTTTATGACGTCGCACATCATTCAGGACCTCGAACGCCTCATCGACGACTGCATCATACTGGATTACGGCAAAATCCTCACCCATATGCCCGTGGACAAACTGCTCTCTGATTTCGGGCGCTACACATTCCACACCGACAGCGACATCGCACTCCCAGCCGACCCGAAAATCATCAACCCCGGCAAAATCCGCAACGAAGTGGAGCTCTACTCGTTTGACGGCATAGACTACGTAAGAGATTTCGTCGAGAAAGCCGGACATGAAGCCTCCGACCTGACACGCACACCCATGTCGCTCGAAGATGCCTTCATCGGCCTGACCGGCAAATACTAATCGCCCAATCCACACAACCTGACAATGTATTCATCAATCATATTCAAGGAATGGCTCAAGACGCGGAGGGTGTTTTTCATAGCCTTAGCTTTGGCGCTCCTCACCGCCGCCTACGCCATTCTCACCACCAACTCATTCATCAAAGAGCATGGCGTAATCTCGCTCTGGCTCTCCATGCTCGACAAAGACACCTCGTTTGCCGGAAGCCTCACCTACATTCCCCTCGCCATCGGCCTCGCGCTCGGCGTAGCGCAGATGGTGCCCGAAGTGACGCAGAAACGTCTGAAGCTTACTCTACATCTCCCCTTTCCTCAATTCCGCCTCGTGGCGATGATGCTCGCCACAGGACTGCTAGAGCTGCTCGTCATCTATCTGCTTCAGATGGGAGCCGTACTTATCTACGATGCCACCATCCTTCAACCGGAGCTTGTAGGGCGCGTGTTCCTGACGATGCTTCCCTGGTATCTGGCAGGATTTACCGGCTATCTTTTCGTGACGGCCATCTGCCTTGAAGGCACTTGGTATATGCGCATACTGCTGGGGCTTGTCGGAGTGGCCGTGCTCCTCGTGATGTTTCTTCAGCCCAACGTCATGGCGGCCTATAACTATATGCTCGTCACGATAATCGCGTTTATCGGCATCGTCACAGTTTTCTCATTTGGTTCGATAGCTCGGTTTAAGGAGGGCCATCAGGATTGATTATGAAAAAGACTCATTACATATTATTTTTTCTGCTCTCGGCGGCTGTGCTGAGCTGGGTGTTGCCCTGGCTTTACTCGCTTTGTTTCAGCGAGCGCGACCGCGAGCCGTTCGTCAGCTACTCCCCTATCACCGACAGCTTCATCGTGACTGATTTCGAGGGCACGGGCAAGTCGAAAGAAGCCGATATCTTTGAAGTAGACCCCGTGACCCAAGCACCCGGACAACACTTCACCATGGACCAGCGCGACTCGCTGCTGCCCGAAATATTCGTGGGTCAGCTTTCGGCCAAAGGAATGCTTCCCGACTCGATAAAAGGGGTCGAAATCACGATGCGCGACATCAGAATGAACAGCTGGATTTTCACCTCGTGGCCCCGCGACCTAAACCGCTCGATACCCACGGTCTACCCCCTCATGGAGTCGATGCCCGCACGCTTTAAGTTTGAAGACCCCGAAGTGGTGCTGACCATGAACGACGACGTAGAAATCATCGACATCGAGCAAAACGCGCTCGACGACGTCAAGACCTCGCGCTTCGCACGCATGTTTGCCGACAAAGGTTTCAGCTTCCCCTCGAAGGAGGCATCGGGCAACGTCACGACCCGCAAAGCATACGACAACGGATATCTCATCATCGACAACGACAACAAGGTGTATCACCTGAAGATGCAAGCCGGACGTCCGAGCATGGCCCGCATCACGCTCAGCGACACGATTGAGCCGCGCCACGTCTTCGTGATGGAAAACGCCGACCGTCTGCACTACGGACTTCTCTCCGACCAAAACGGCAATCTCTACACCATCAACCATGACGAGACCTACTCGGTGGACAAACTTTCGGGCGTGAATTTCAATCCGGCAACCGACCGTCTGACCATCATGCGAAACCTATTCAGTTGGTGTGTGAAGGTCAAATCAGGTGACAGCTCGAAATGGATAGCCCTTTCGCCCGACGATTTCTCAATCCTGGCCGTCTACGACTTCACCAATCCCACCGCCATGAGCCGCGAAGTAGAGAAATGGATATTTCCCTTTACGACCACCTTTACGAAAGCCGACGACAAGTATGTCTATCCGCGCATCGAAAATTGGTCATGGCAAGCCATGCTTCTCAACGTAATACTTGCCGTAATCGTGATTTTCGCAGCACGCGGCTGCACTCCGCGCGGCACGGCACTCAAGGCTGTGGCTACACTCATCTGCGGGCTCTTCGCCTTCATCCCCATCATGCTAATGAAACGAATCAACAAATAATAAAACCTACACAAATATGAAAAAAGCACTTCACTTTCTCGCCGCTGTCGCAGTGGCATGTCTGGCCACCGCATGCGGCGGCTCAAAATCGTCGCAGGCTGTAGACGAAACGGAAACCGGCGCACTCACCGTAGACCGCGTGTTCGAACAGCCCGAAGAGTATGTCAACGACACCATCACCATCGAGGGCATCTGCTCGCACCTCTGCGCACATGGAGGTCGCAAAGCCTTCGTGCAGGGCAACGCCGACAACGTGCAGATACGTTGCGAGGCTTATCCCCTCATGGGTCAGCCCTTCCCTGCCAACACTATCCACAAACCTATTGTCGTCACCGGCGTGTTCCGCGAAGAACGCATTGACAACGACGTCATCGCAGCTCTTGAGAAAGACTACAACGAACGCATCAACGAGATAGCCGAGCAGGAGGGAGAGGAAGCCGCTCAGAAAGCAGCCAATTCGAAGGTTGGATGCGACACAGAACGAGCCGCCCAGGGTCAGCAAGACCTCACCACGTTCAAGGAGCGTATGGACGACTATCGCAAGCGCATCGCCGAGCGTGAGGCCAAGGAGGGCAAAGCCTACCTCTCGTTCTACTACATGGACGCAATCTCGTATGAAACGCTTGAACAATAACCCTTCATAGACACCCCCACAGAAAAGTGAAAGATGCCTCGGCGCGTACGCCCGAGGCATCTTATTGTTTTACTCACTTTTTGTTTTAACTCACTTTCTATTTTTTGAACAAAGCGTTCAGGATGGTTTTGCCAATCTTGCGCTCCAAGCCACCTCGCGTGGTGGGGATGCCTGTGGCGCGTGCGAAATCACGTTTGACCTTCGTGACACCGAGCGCACGCTTCCATGAGAAACTGACTCCGGGGATTTTCATTTGTCAGGATGGTCAAAGATACGTGCTTTACGGTAGGAACGGTAGACTTCCTTGAGTTCGTCATCCACACAAGAACTCATGCAGCTGTCGAAAATTTCGCGACTTTTCTCCGACCCGCGGGCGTTGACAGAGGCGCGCACGAGTTCGGCCGTCTTGTAGCCGGTGCGGAACGGGACGCTGACACCGTTGGTCATGGCCGAGAGTTCTCTGAACCATTCAGCGTCGGAAATTGTGACGGTGTCGATTTTGATTTTCATATCGGCTGCTTTCCGAGCTTCCGCGCACCAGTCTATCTGATTTCCCTGAACATAGTCGCGATAGCTGTAGCCGAGTTCGTGAGGGATGGCGTCGGCGATGAGGAGAATTGAGCGCGTGGAATCTTCGCGCCAAGGCATTTCCTCGACGATTTTCTTGATGACAAGCTCGTAGAACTCCGGACCGTCGCCACCAGAGGTGTTCTTCGACTCGCGGACGAATTTGATGAGGTCGTTTTCGTTGGCGGTGAGCGGTTCCACCTGATAGGCGGGGCCGAAAGTCTGCGCATTAATCATGTCGCAGTAGTCGCCGAACGCCACGACACCGAGACGCAGGTCGGGATTGTCTCTGAAAAGCTGCGGGATGAGGTCGGCCACTTCGCGACGGACAGCGTCGATGTATTGCGCCATCGAACCGGTGGTGTCGAAGGCTATCACCATATCGAGTTTTCCGACGTTCTTGGGAGCGACGGGCATGAAGCCTTCGTCATTCTTAACGGTCGTAGTGGTGGTGGTGGTTGTGGTTGTTGTGGTTGTGGAAGCAACTTTCTCTTCCACCTTTACTTCTTTCTTTGATTTGCTGAAAAGACCCATGAGCGGAGGTTTTTAAATGATGAGTATTGGGGTGTCTGTGAATAGATATACTCCATACATGCGAAATGTCAACATCAAATTTCAAATTTTTCCAAAAAAATTTCCCAACTATTTTTTCCTCGAGCACAGACAACCAAACCGACGGCGAAATTGTTAAAACAAAAAACCGCACATTATGCTCTACTGATATGAAAATAGGATTTTTCGTACCCTGCTATATAGATGCCATCGCACCTCAGGCAGCCATTTCCTCGTTTAAACTTCTCCGACGGCTCGGATTTAATCCCGAATTCATCGAGGCCGCCGCATGTTGCGGGCTACCGATGAAAGACATGGGCTACACCCACACCGCCTGCAAGGTGGAAAGTTCGGTGGCCGCTGAAATGGCGGGCTACGACTACATCGTGATGCCGTCGGGAATATGTGCCGACCAGTTTAAAAATCATTTCGACGATATTCCGCAGACGCCCGAAATAGAGAAGATACGCCACTCGGCGGTAGACCTCGTGACGTTCTTACACGACATTGTCAAAGTCGACGCATTGCCGTGGGCCTCTTTCCCGCATCGTGTCGCGCTTCACAACGGCTGCCACTCGCTGCGCTATCTCAACGAGGCGCGCCCTACGGAACTGATGATTCCGGAATTTTCGAAGACGGCCAAGCTTCTGAGCCTCGTAGACGGGATAGAGGTGGGCTATGCCACTCGTCGTGACGAGTGCTGCGGTTTCGGAGGCACGTTTGCCATCTGGGACAAAAGTTGCTCCGGACAGCAGGGGCTTGACAAAGTCAACGACTACGCCCGAAATGGTTTCAAATATGTCACTTCGCAGGATATGTCGTGCCTTCTTCATCAATCGTGCGTGGCGCGAAAATTCGGACTGGATATCAAGTTTTATTATATCGCCGAGATTCTTAACGGCGACGCAAAGTAAGCACACCTATGAGCAGACAGGTCAATCAAGTAAAGCTCGGCGCTGAATTTATCGCCGACACTCCACACCGCGAGAGCAACGACCGTTGCCTCTGGGCGGCGCGAATGCGGCGCGACAAAGTCGCCTCTACCCTTCCCGAGTGGGAGGAAATGCGCGACATAGCTTCTGGCATAAAGCAACATTCGCTGTCGCATCTCGACAAATATCTCGAACAGTTTGAGGCAAATCTGACATCGCGCGGCGTCAAGGTGCATTGGGCCGAGACCGCCGCTGACCACAACGACATCGTGCTCGACATATTGCGTTCGCACGGCGTGGCATCGCTGACCAAAGGCAAGTCGATGACGATGGACGAATGCAGTATGCGCGAGTATCTCGAACGAAACGGAATCGAGGTCAATGAGTCAGACCTCGGCGAGCGCATTCAGCAGCTCGACAATCAGCGTGACAGTCATATCGTGATGCCCGCCATCCACAAGCTCCGTACCGATGTGGCCCGCATTTTCGCCGAGAAACTCGGGTCGGACCCCTCGAACGACGACCCGACATATCTCAACAGCGTGATGCGCGCCGATATGCGCAAACGCTACGTAAAGGCCGACGCCGGCATGATAGGCTGCAATTATGCCGTGGCCGAGACAGGAACGATTGTGATGTGTTCCAACGAGGGCGACGTTGACATCTGCGCCACAGTGCCTCCGCTGCTCATAGTTACAATAGGCATCGAGAAGGTAATCCCCTCGCAGGCCGACCTGCCGCTGTTTCTCAGACTCCTGTCGCGCAGTTCGCTCGGATATGACATCACGCAGTACACCTCGCACATTTCAGCTCCCGCTCCGGGGCAGGAAATACATGTGGTTATGCTCGACAACGGTCGCTCCGAACGACTCGGTCAACCGTATTGGGAAGTGCTGAAATGTATGCGTTGCGGCACCTGCATGAACACCTGCCCCGTGTTCAGACGCACCTCCGGCATCTCTTATGACGCAAATTACATGGGCCCTCTCGGATTGGCCCTCATGCCCTCCTACGATTTGCACCGCTACGCGCGTCTGCCCTTCTCGTGTACGCATTGCGGCTCGTGCGGAGATGTGTGCCCGGTCAAGGTGCCGCTGCCCGAACTGATTTTCTATTGGCGCGAGGTAGTGGTTGCAAATCGTGAGTCGCTCTTTACGCACGACATTGAAGAGGGCGTGATGGGAGAGGTGCTCAAAAATTCCACCAACCTCCAGCATGCCGAACGTCTCGGCCTTTGGGCGCTCCGTCATACGCCCTCGGCCATCGCTGAGAGCGGCTTGAATCCGTGGGCCGAATGGCACCGCAACCCAATTCCGCCCGAACAGACATTCAGAGAATGGTATAATGAAAACAAGTCAAATCTCGACGAGACTGACCAATAACGCCCGACAGCTATGAAGAAAGAAAACCAAACTCAAAGCGCGCGCGAGCGCATCCTTGCTCGCATCCGCGCCAATCGCCCGAAAAGTCAAGCGCATCCTGACGTGCCGGTCTTTGCCATAGCAGGCGACCCGCTGGAAAACTTCGTAAGCCACGTCGAAGGGTTTGACGGAAAGATTATCAAATCCGCTTCGCGCGAGGAGGCTGTTGAGTGGCTGAAGCAAAACCTGCGTCCTACGGCCGACAATCTCGTACTTAGTGCTGTCGCCGACTTTGAAGGTAATGTAAACCCGCAGCATTTTGAAAAACCGGCGGATGCGGAGCGTCTGAACGCATGTGTCGGAGAAGGTATCCTCGGCATCGGCGAGACAGGCAGCGTGCTCGTAGCGCCCGAGACATTCAGCGGAATTGCAAACGGTCTGTTTGCCGAAAACCTCTATCTCCTGCTCGACAAAACGAAAATCGTCGACGGTCTTCAGAATGCATACGCGAAGATGGACCTGTCAAAGATTCAATACACGTCGCTATTCTCAGGGCCGTCGGCCACGGCGGATATCGAAGCCGTTCACATCACCGGCGCCCAAGGCCCTGTCTCGCTGACAGTGCTGCTCTATTGAAACATGAAAAATTCCTTGCCGCAATCGAGTGCGGCAAGGAATCCAGCTTAGTAAATGAGAAGAGATTTCTTAGAATAAAAGGAATTGAGTTTCGAGGCCGTCCGATTTCACCGCTATCGCGGATTTACCTTTGCCTCGGCGTGCCTTGATAGAAGCGTGGCCGTTTGCTACTTCCACTTTTCGCGAGCCGGAGGCTGTGCCGAGGTCGGCAATCAGCTGCCCGTCGCCCGCAAGTTCGAAGCGGATTACCCTGCGCGAATCCAGACAAGTCTGACCCTCCTTGTCGGTGACACGGACCTCAATCAATTCGGTGTCGGCGTCGGCGGGACGGTGTGTTACGAGCAGCTGATATTCTTCGCCCCACGGGCGGGTCTCGTAATGCCAGACAAGCGAATCGCTTACCTGCGTCTTATCCTTGGCGCGACCTACAGCCGAGACTTGGTTTTCACCGGTACGCAGCCTGACGTTCCATCGGAGTCCTGCCGCGGGATAATCCTGACTGTCGCGCTTGCGCGTGCCGCAGCTCTCGCCGTTGACAAAGAGTTCCACTTCCGGACAATTCGAATAGACCAGTACCTCTTTGAGTTCGCCGTCTTCGCCCCACCGCTCCGGTTGGGAATGCCCCAGAATGCGGAGCATCGGATGGTCGGTCCAGTAAGACTGAAAGACGTAATAGCTTTCCTTCTTCGTGAGGTCGCGCTCGGTGACACCCTTCTGATTGACGTAAGGGACGGGATTTTCGGGGCGAACCGGAGTCGAAAAATCTTTGAAAGGCCAATAGGCTGTGCCGGTGAGCCACGGCATGTTTTCCTGTTCTTTCAGGTGCCAGTCGATGAGACGGACAACGTAGGACTCCGACCAATCGTTCTTGCCCGGCTCGGCCTCCTCGGTGAAACGCCCGGGATGGCTGTCGCCACCCCATTCAACGTGGAGGAAATGTTTCACCTTGTCAAAGTACTCTTCCGAATACTTCCGGTAGTCTTTGAAGTTGCCTTTATACCACCCTGCCCAGATGGAGGGAGAATAGACGTCGGGGATGTCGCAACAGAAATCGCAGCGACGGATAGCGGTCATGCGGCTCGGGTCGAGAGTGTGGGCCAGCGTGTTGAGCTCGCTCATGTAGGCTCTCACCGCACTCTGCTCGAATTCGGGGAAGTCGTTGGGCCAGTCGTTTTCATTGCCAAGTCCCCAGATGAGAACCGAGGGGTGATTATGATGTTGAGTAATCATGTTTTCCATCATGCGCAGCCCTTGATTGCGGTAAAGCTCGCCGCCCACTCCGCCTCGACACCATGGTATTTCTTCCCAGACAAGGATTCCGAGGCTGTCGCAGAGATTGAGAATGATTTCCGATTGCTGATAGTGGCCGAGGCGTATGAAATTGACGCCCATTTCCTTAATCAGCTTCATTTCCTCGCGCATCATTTCCTCGGTCATTGCGGCGGCAACTCCGGCATGGTCTTCGTGGCGATGAGTGCCACGAAGCAGGAGACGGCGCCCGTTGAGCTTGAACGGGCCTTTTTCTACAAATTCCGTATGACGTATGCCGAAACGCTCCATCGAGGTCACTTCCTCGCCGTCGGCGCTGACCGAGACTTCGCACGTGTAAAGCTGAGGATTGTCGACGTCCCATGCCTGCGGGCGGTCGAGGTCGAGAGTGAGCAGATGCTTCCGCCCGAGAGGTGTAATGCCTGCAAGCGTTTTGGTAGCCACTGTTTTGCCGTCGGGGGCAATGATTGTGACAGTGACATCGGCCGCTCTCACATCTGAAGGATTGTAGAACGTGGCCTCGACCTTGATTTCGGCTTTCCTTAGTTTCTCATCGACGGCGGTCTTCACTATTACTCTGTAGGCACTCACCGGGGGGAGATATACGAGATTGAGATAACGGTAGAGACCTCCGTAAAGGTTGAAATCAGAGAGGTCGGAAGGTATCATTTCCGAGTCGCGCGTGTTGTCGCAACGGATGCTCAGAGGCACTTTCCCGCCGAAACGCTCGGCGCCGGGCGACGAAAGGAAATAGGCAACGGCTTCGGTGATATCGACGTTCCAGCTGTCGTAGCCGCCGACGTGCGAACCGACTTTAGTTGTATAAACATAGACGTCGGTCTTCTGACCCGCGCCCTCAAATTCGAGAATTGTGCGCCCGGAGGCGTAGGGGTTGTCAAGGCTCAGGAGTGTCTTATACCATCCGGGGCCTTGATAGTAGTTTTCATCGGGATTGACACAGTCGGTGGCATTGAAACAATGGGGAAGGGTGACTTCCTGCCAGAGGGGCACGGTCTCGGGTTGACCGGCACGCGCCGGGCGTACAGATTCCCAGATGCTCCCCAAATCCTGACGGAGAAATTGCCAATTGTCGGAAAGGCGGGTTTTATGTTGCACGGGCACCTTTGCACAAAGACCCCCGCACAACATAAAAACAGCGATACTGAAAGTAAACAACCTTTTTACCATATTCAACATAATTTCAACTTTTCCTATAATATCCAAATGTTTCTAACCAAGTTAAGTAGTCGTGCAAACCTAAAACGACTACCTTAGAGAATCGCTGTGCCTTTTGTGGATGTATATTGTCCGGTTATTCAATCGTAATCTGAAGAGGATTTTTCAGCGTTTCACTGAAATCGGCGAGATAAGCGGCCCAAGGTTTCAGACCGCGCACACCGCCTTTGCTCCAACCCGAGCCCCAGTAGTAGGTGTAGCTTTCGCCCGGGCGGTAAGAGGTTTCCGAGATAATGTGGCCGACGGCATCGCCGAGTGGCTCCGAAAGGTCGGAATATGTCACATTGTCGGGAGTCTCGGCGTTGACCACGCCGATAAAGATGATGCCGTTTCCTGCGGCGGGATTGTCGGTCAAATCCGCATAGGCAAGATATCTCTTGTCGGGGTCGAGGATGTAACCGGTCGGATTTTGTTTGTGCACCACGATGCCGTTAATCATCGGGTAGGTTTTCGAGAGGCCTTCGTAGCTCACGACTATCTTGTTGAGCCACGAACCTTTGTCGAGAGAAATCATGCGTGTCTCTACCACGCCGCTGTCTTCACCGATAGTTTCGGGATAGCAGGTGATACGCGCCGAAGTGCGGAGCGGGCCGTTGTCGAGTATGTCGCAGCGGCTGTAGGCGCAAGGATAGGCGGTCTGTCCGTCGACGACGAGCGCGTTCATTCCGGCGCCGAGGGTGCGACCTACGGTGTAGACATCCATGCCCGAACCATGGTCGCGGTGATATGACGCACGACACACACGGTGGTCGTCATAACGGTCGGCCAATACAGGATAGCTCACCGATTTTGTCCAGATATCATAACCGCTCACGTTTCCGCCTCCGTTACGATAGGAGGGTCCGTAGAGGCGGTAGCCGCCGCGGTCGTTTTCCCACGCATAATCGTCCTGCATGTCATGTCGTATCTGTCCGACACACACGGTGTCAGCCTTCATGGCGGGATGTTTGCCATCGGCTTTACGGATTTTGAATCGGCGCGTTGCGCGGGCCGGAATGTCGCCTTCGAGAAGCAATTTTCCGTCGTAGGTGAACTGCGTCGTGACAGGGCTACCCTGCTCATCGGTCACGGCTATCTCATGTCCGAATTTGCTTACTACGGGAGCGGCGTCAATTTCAACTACGGCCGTCTCGCGAGCTACGTCGGAGGGATTGTAGACGCTCACCTTGAGCGAGGAGGCGCAGCCCGACAGACCGAGCGTGAAGACCCCTGCAAGGGTGAAATTCAAAATCGTATGAAGTTTTTGCATGGCGTGGGGATTTGTAATAATAAGGTTTGTCATGCAGGCCATGCGTCGGCTGCGTGGCCTGCATGACAAACTATTGTTTAAGTAAGGTCTAAAAATAGAACGTCCGACGTATAATAAAAATTATGGAATACGGTTATTCGTTCATTCATTTTTTCCACTTACTTAAGGGCGTAGGAATCTACGTAGTCAAAACGTGCCTTCGAGCGGATGTCGGCCGAAGAGGCACCCACCTGAACTTCGAACGTACCGGGTTCGCACACCCAGGCGTGAAGTGCGGGGTCGAAGAAACTCAGAGCATCGGCATCAATCTCAAACGTCACGTCCTTTGTCTCGCCCGGCTTGAGAGAAACTTTCTCAAATCCTTTGAGCTCCTTGCGGGGACGTTCTACGGAAGCCTGAAGGTCGCTGACATAAAGCTGAACCACTTCGGCTCCTTCACATTTTCCGGAATTGGTGACGGGCACGGTGACCTTCACCTTCTCTCCGGCTGCCATCGACGATTTGTCGACGTTGGCTTTTCCATACTTGAATGTGGTGTAGCTCAGACCATGACCGAAGGGGAAGAGAGGCTCTTTGCCATTGGCCTCAGCCCAGCGGTAGCCCACGAAAATGCCGTCGTCGTAGCTGCAATCCACCACCTTGCTGCCGTCGTTGCGGGGAGTACCGGGATAGGTTGCGAGGGCGTGTGCGCCCACGTCTTCAAGGCTCTTCGGGAAGGTCATGGGAAGCTTGCCTGAAGGATTGACGTCGCCGGCTATCACCGAGGCGATGGCGTTGCCACACTCTGTGCCGAGATACCAGGCTTGAAGTATCGCGCCTGCTTCGTTGACCCAAGGCATTGCCACGGCATTGCCGGAAATGTTGACTACCACGAGGTTCTTGTTGGCCTTCGCCAGAGCGGAAATCAGTTCGTCCTGACCGTAAGGGAGTCCGAGACCTGCGCGGTCGGAGTCTTCGCAATCCTGACCGGCCGCTTTGTTGAGACCGCCGATGAAGATTACGTAATCAGCGCCGCGAGCCGTCTCGACTGCCTCGGCCATGAGTTCGGCGGCCGAACGGTCGTCGTTGAGGTTCTGACCGGTCACCACACCATTGTATTCACCTGTGGGGTCGCCTACATATCCGCGGGCATAGACCACTTCGGCCACATCTTTCAGACGGTCGCGAAGTCCGTCGAGGGGCGATTTCTCAAATTTCACTTTGAGCGATGAGCTGCCGCCACCTACGGTCATCATCTTGATGGCGTTTTCGCCTACGACAGCCACGCGGCAGCCGGGTTTGGTGCAGTTGATGGGGAGAACACCCTTGTTTTTGAGGAGCACGATGCCTTCCTGACCGATTTTACGGGCTGCCTCAAGGTGCTCGGGCGAGCAGAGCGACCCGTAAGGACGGGTGCGGTCCATGGTGGTGCGGAACGCGAGTCGCAGCACGCGGCGCACTTTCTCATCAAGTTGCTTCGTGTCGGCCTTACCCTCGGCGAGGAGTTTCAGATAAGGCGTGGCAAGATAGTAATTGTCATAGGCGTTGCTCGATCCGTTGGTCAGACCGTTGGTCCAGCTGCCAAATTCCATGTCGAGACCGTTGGCTATGGCCTCGGGAGTGTCGTGAGTGCCACCCCAGTCAGAAACCACTACCCCGTCGAAACCCCATTCGCCTTTGAGAATGTCGTTGAGGAGGTAGCTGTTATGGCAGGCGTGCTGGTCTTTGTAGAGATTGTAGCTGCCCATGATGCTCCACGCACCGCCATCCTGAACGGCTGCCTTGAACGCCGGAAGATAGATTTCGTAGAGCGCGCGGTCGTCGATGATGACGTTTGTGGTGTGGCGGTTGACTTCGTGGTTGTTGAGCGCGTAGTGCTTCACGCATGCAGCCACTCCGTTTTCCTGCACGCCCTTGACGTAGGGCACCACCATCACCGAAGCAAGGTAGGGGTCTTCACCCATGTATTCGAAGTTGCGGCCGTTGAGCGGTGTGCGGTAGATGTTGACGCCCGGGCCGAGCAGGATATCCTTGCCGCGGTAGCGGGCTTCTTCGCCTATGCTCTTGCCGTAGAGGTGGGCCACTTCGGGGTTCCACGTTGCGGCCAGACAGGTGAGGGCGGGAAATGCGACGCAGGAGTCGTTGGTCCAACCGGCCTGACGCCATTCATCCCAAAGCACCTCCGGGCGAATGCCGTGAGGGCCGTCGGTGGTCCAGAATTCAGGGATGCCCAGACGAGGCACGCCGGCCGACGAAAATTTCGACTGTGCGTGAAGCATCGCCACCTTTTCTTCGAGGGTCATACGTGAAAGGGCATCCTCCACGCGCTCCTCTATCGGTTTGCTCTCGTCGAGGTAGACGGGCGTGGCAGCTGAGAGAGCGGTCATGCCGGCCATTCCGACAAGTATTGAGCTTATGATTTTCTTCATTGTGGTATGACTTTTTTAGGGTTTGAGACCCATTGAAAGAATGTAGTTTTCCTGCGGGTGGCAGTTGACGAATCGGCAGCTGTCGAGATAGTCGGTCATGGCCTTGCGCACGAGTGCCTGGTCGGGACGGGCTGCCTGAATTTCAGCGAAGGTGAAGTGGGGACCTTCGGAGAATTTCACTATCTCCTTCCATTCTTCCGGCATTCCGATGCCTACCATGCAAGAACTGTCGCGTTTCTTGTAAGGCCAGAACGTGTAGCCGATATTGTTCTCAATCATGGTTTTCACAAAGTCAGCCTGCCATTGGTCGGAATTGTGTCCGATTTCGCCCATATACATCGGCTTGCCCGATTTGTCGCGGAAGTCAATGTAGCTTTTGATAGCTTCGGGGGTAGGTTCGCCGCCGTAACGGTGACAGGTGAAGAGGAGATTGTTGTCGTAATCGGTATCCTTGAGCGGTTCGAAGTTGCTGTTCCACTGCGGAGCGCCGATGAGAATGACGTGGTTCTTGTCGACCTCGCGGATGGCGGCCACGGCACGCTTCTGGAGAGGTTCGAGTTTAGTATTGAGCGAGTCTTTGTCGGCGAGTCTCGACGAAATCGGTTCGTTGATGAGTTCGTATCCGAGGATGACGGGTTCGTTCTTATAGCGGTCGGCAATCCGGCGCCAGATGTCGACAAACTGCTGCTGCGATTTTTCGCTCGTGAAGAGCCAGGGATATCCGTAGGAGTCGTCGATGTTGTCGCCCGTCTGTCCGCCGGGGGCATCGTGCATATCGAGGATAAGATAGAGGCCGTTGTCGCGACACCACCCTACCACACTGTCAACGCGGGCAAATCCGTCCTGTGCCGACGTCAGTCCCATGTAGTCTTCGTCGGTGAAGAGCTTGTAGTGGAAGGGAAGGCGGATGGTATTTGCACCGGTCGACGCTATGTAGTCGATGTCTTCGCGGGTGATGTAGGTATCCTTGAATTTCTGCCAGAAGTCGGCGGTGAAGTCAGGCCCGACAAGCTCGCAGAAAAGGTCGTTTATCTGTCGGGGCGAGTTTGTCCTGCCGAAGCCGAACATGTAGCCCTCCGGATTGAGCCAGTTGCCGAGATTTGTGCCGACGATGAAGAGCTTGTCGCCGTCGGGAGTGACGAGATTTTCGCCTTCTACCCTGACAAACCGTGCATCGTCCGCTTCGGCCGTCTTCTCTCCTCCCCCACACCCCGCAAGCACGAATGCACTTGCTAATATTATGGTATTCAGGAGTTTCATATTGAATAAGTGTTTTAAAAACAACGTGTCAAAAAATAGAAACATTCCCGGTGGCTGAAAGCTACCGGGAATGTCCCGTTGCTTGTGATTAGTGTCAGGCTATCATCACTGACCGCCTGATGCGTCAACCTTAAGTCAATCTTCTATATGAATGAAGAGTTATGACAACGTAGAACAGTTATCTTACATTGATGGTCACGCGGTAGTTATACGAGACGATGCGTACCGCGAACTGCTTCGTTTCATACTGGTAGGTCGTCGACACTTCCGATGCGCTGGGCGTGGGAGCTTCGGGACTTACCGTCTGAACGTTGAACGAACCTTTTTTACCTCCGGGAAGAGCTTTGATATAGATGTTCTGCACTCCGGCCAGTGCGTGGGGCCATTCGAGCTTGAAAGCGCCGTCGGCACCGGGAGTCAGGACGTTACCCTTGGCATCGACAACTTCGTAGTCTACGCCGCGGACGAGTTCGGGGCCTTCGTAGGCGATGAGGTCGTCGTTGGTATATTTGTTGAGTTTGTCAATATACTTTTCGCCATCAGGTTTCGGAGCGGTCCAGTAGTAGGTGGTGACGTCGTAGTTGCGGTCGAAGGCGCTGTGGAATTCCATGGGGACAGCCACTGTCTCGCCTTGATTGACGTCGTAGAACACGCAGTTGTTGCTGCCTACACCCGAAGCCGCGCCGGGCTTGTCGTAGCCCCAGAGTTTGGGGGTGATGAAGTATTCGTGTTCCAGGCTCTTGTCGTAGTCCCAATCGTCGTCGCTGCACGAGCTCAGGGAGAGTGCCGCCATTACGGTGGCGACAAAATATATGAAGCGTTTCATTGTTTCTGGTTTGGAGATTTAGGTGTTTTTACTTCCAGCCGGGGTTCTGGGTCACTGCACCACCCGACTGCGCGATTTCGTGCAGGGGCACGGGATAGAGATAATCCTTGTTGACGTCGAAGCGGCGGTCTTCGGCAAATTCGATGACGTAGATGTCGCTCTGTGTGCCGTAGCGGGTCTTGTCGCGGAGCTTGCCGTTGACGGTCAGACGGTCGGAGAGTTCGGTGTACTTGTTCTGCGAGGTTTCGTCGGCGATGCAGAGGGCTCCGATGATGTCGACGGGAAGCACTTTTTCGGCAATCTTCCAGCGGATGATGTCGTCATAGCGCTTGTTTTCGTCGATGAATTCCACGGTGCGCTCGCGGCGGATTTCTTCGAGCATGTTCAGACCGTTGGCCGATGCAAACTGGTTGGTGAGCATGGCGGGCATGCCTACGCGGCGACGGAGGGCATTGACGGTCTCGTCAAGCTGACTGTCGGTGATGGCACCGTTGAGTTCGTAGAGTGCCTCGGCGTAAGAGATGAGCACTTCGGCGTAGCGGATGTTCATCCAGTCGGTCCATTCCTTGCTGTTGGTCGACCACTGGGTCAGGTCGAAACCTTTCTTGAGGCTGTAGCCGCGGTGGAAGTTGTGGGGAGAGAATGCTCCCTTGTAGGCTTCTTCACCAATCTTGTAGCACGTCATCGAAAGACGGGGGTCACGGTTGGTGAATACGTCGTCATAGCTGGTCTCGGGCGAAATCACCAGAGGTGACTTCTCGCGGGGCAGACCGTCGGTGTAGAGGAAGAGGTCTACTACGTTGCGGGTGAGGCTCACCGAGTTTTCCATCTGGCGGATGGTGCCGTGGGTGGTAGTGGCGGCCGAGCCGTTGGGACCGTATTCCTTGACGAAGATATTCTCCTTGTTCTGACGACCTTCGGCTACGTCCTGGAAGAGGAGGTTGAAGTCGGGATAGAGCTCAAACTTCTTGCTGTTGATGAGTTCCTGAGCCGCGGCGACTGCTGTCTTGAAGTGTGTGGTGTTGTCGCCTTTTTCACCGTGATACTTCATGTGGGTGCCTTCGTAGAGACCTACTCTCACCTTCATGGCGGTGGCAGCCTGAGCCGCTACGTGTCCCCACTTGTCGAGTTTGTCGATGTCGGGAAGCCACTTGGCTGCGAAGTCGAGGTCGTCGTAGACCTGAGCGATAACGTCGGCACGCGGGGTGCGGGGCATCATGATGTCGGGGTCGACGGTCGAGTTGATGGCTTTGAGCAGCAAGGGCACATCGCCGTATTTCTTGACCAGCTCGAAGTAGTAGTAAGCGCGGAAGAAGCGGGCTTCGGCGAGGTAGCGGTTGAGGGTGTTTTCGTCAACGTTGGCGCGGGGTGCTTTCTCGATGATGTTGTTGGCGATGAAGATGCGCCAGTAGGCATCGGTCCACGCGCCGTTGGTGGTGGGCACCTGCACGTTGCCCGAGCTGATTGAGTTGGCGCCTCCGCTCGTGAGCTCGTCCGAACGATAGTCGTGCTTGAATCCGTCGCCGAGGTCGTTGTTGCCGTTCATCTGCTCGTAGAAGCGGTTGCAGGCGCCGCGGAGGTCACCTTCCGACTTCCAGTAGCCGGCATCGGTGAAGCTGGTTTCGGGCTCCATGTCGAGGTCGCACGATGCGAGCGACAGACTGAAAATCCCGAGTATGAGATATTTGAAATATGATTTCTTCATTTCTGTGTTTTTGAGGGATTAGAGAGTGAGGTTGATACCGAAGGTCCAGGTGCGGAAGAAGGGATAGTAGTTGGCCGAGGGCTTGTCACCTACTTCGGGGTCGAACACTTTCAGCATGTTGGTGTGTTCCCATACGTCGTCGCCCGAGATGTAGACGCGGAGACGTTCGATGGCTTTCTTGGGCAGGGGGATGGTGTAACCGAGGGTCACGTTCTTCAGGCGGAGGTATGAACCGTCCTGCACCCAGCGGTCAGAGGCCTTGTAGTTGAAGTTGTTGCCGCTGTAGAGACGGGGGAGCGAAGCGTTGGGGTTGTCTTCGGTCCAGTAGTCGGTGTGGATGGTCCAGGGCATGTCGTAGGTGTTCTTGAGGGGAGCAAGCTGGTCAGGTTCTACGTAGACTTTGCGCTTGCCTACACCCTGGAACATGATGTTGAAGTCGAAGCCTCTCCAATTGGCACCTACGCTGAAGGTGTAGAAGTAACGGGCGTTTGACGAGCCGAGGTAGACGAGGTCGCCGGGTTCGTCGGGTGTGCCGCCGCCCTGACCGATGGTGTGGGCGCCGTCGCCCTGTGCCACGTAGCGGATGTCACCGCCGCTCACCTTGGCGTCGTTGAACGATTCGTAGCCGGGATGCGCTGCCTTGTAAGCGAGGTATTCGTCGCGGCTCTGCCACATGCCGTCGGTGCGGTAGCCCCAGATTGAGTTGAGGGGATAGCCTTCGATGATGCCGACGGTGCCTTCAGAGATTGAGTTCTTGCCGGTGTAGCTGGTCACCTTGTTGTCGGAGTCGCTGAGGCTTGCAGTTGCATTAATCTCAACTTCGCCGAATTTGTTGCGGTAGCCGACTTCGATTTCCCAGCCCCAGGTCTTGAGCGTACCTACGTTCGATTGGGGAACCGAGATACCTACGAGGTTGGGGAGTGTCACGTCAGCGAGCATGTTGTCGTTCTTCTTCCAATAGTAGTCGGCCGAAAGGGTAAGGGTGTTGTTGAACATTCCGAGGTCGAAACCGATGTTGGTCGAAGTGATGATTTCCCAGGTTTTGTCTACCGATGCCATCTGGCTCTGATAGTAGCTTGCCTCGCCCATGTTGAGGCCGCGGTTGATGAGTGCGATGTAGTCGTAGAGACCGAGGATGGCGCCGTTGCCGAGCTGACCCCACGATGCACGGATTTTGAGGCTGTTGATAGGCTCTACTCTGAACCAGTCTTCCTGGGTCACGCGCCATGCGCCCGAGAACGAGGGGAAGGCGTGCCAGCGGCGACCGGGTGCCAGACGCGAGCTGCCGTCGTAACGGATGTTGGCTTCGAAGAGATAGCGTTCGTCGAAGTTGTAGTTGATACGGCCGAAGTAGGAGTTCATTGCCCAGGTCTGGATTTCGTCAGACACCGCGGTGTTGGTGGCTTCGGAGTTGTCGTAGGCGTTGAAAGTGAAGAAGTCGTTGCTGTTGAGGTTCTTCACAGTGGCGTCCATGCGGTCTTTGCGATAGCGCTCGTAAGAAGTACCGGCGAGCACGTCGAGTGCGTTTTTGCCAAACTTGCCGCTGTAGGTCAGGATGGCCTCGAAGTTGTCGTGATAGGCGTTATTCTTCTGGCGATAGTACTGGTTGGGATTGTTGGCGCTGTTACGGGTGCCGATGCCCAGACGGTCTTTCCAGATGAGTGTGCGTCTCGAGGTGCGTTCGCTGTAGTAGTCGGCGCGACGGCTGGCGTTGAGGCGAAGGCCAAGACCTTTCACGAAGTAGTCGTGGATGTTGAGCGAGAGTTTGCCGGTGTACGACTGATATTCGGTGTTCTTTTCGCCGCCGTTCTGCATGATGTCGATGGCGTTCACCTGGAGGTCGCCGTTGTAGGGGTTTTCATCCTCTTCGGGGTTCCAGATGGGCTGGCGACCGCGGACGCGGTAGAGGCGAGAGAGAAGGCTTGCTGCTCCGTAGGGGTTCTGCTTCATGAACTTGCCGTCGTAGCTGGCCATGGTTTCGAGGTTGATGTGAGAGTTGAGCTCGGTGTTGAGGTTGAGACGCACGTTGTAGCGTTCGTTCTTGTCGGGACCGTACTTGAGCACACCGTTCTTCGAGAAGTAGCCGCCCGATACGAGATAGTTGGTAGATTTGTTACCGCCTGTCACGCTGACGTTGTGGCTCTGCTGGAAGGTGTACTTGCGCGAACCTTCTGCCACCCAGTTGGTGCTTTCGAAGAAGTTCCAGCGACCGTTGGTGTTGTTGGGATGGTAGTTGAAGTTGGGGTTGCCAATCCACGAAGCATATTCGAGCGAACCGTCTGTACCGCCACCCGACTGGATACGTGCTTCGTTAATCATTTCCTGCTCTATCCATGCGGGAACGCGCTCGGGCATCAGACCGGGCTTGTTCATACCTACGTAGCCGTTGTAGCTCACTTTGGGTTTGCCTTCCGAACCGCGCTTGGTGGTGACGAGCACTACGCCGGCTGCCGCGCGGGCACCATAGATGGCACAGGCCGAAGCATCCTTAAGCACCGATACAGATTCGATGTCGTTGGGGTTGACGAGGGTCATGTCGCCTTCGACTCCGTCGATGAGCACGAGGGTCGAGGTCGAGTTGGCCGACGAGAAACCGCGGATTCGCATGCCGGAAGTTTCCGAACCGGGCTGACCGCTCGAACGGAGCACCTGGAGGCCGGGCACCTGACCCTGAAGGGCCGAGAGGGCGTCGGATGCGGGGCGGTTTGAGATTTCGCTGCCGTCGATGGCCGAAACCGCACCGGTCAGGTTGACTTTCTTCTGTGTGCCGTAACCTACGACTACCACTTCGTCGAGAAGCTCGCTTGACTCAGCCATTTCGACTACTGAAGTCACGTCTGATGCGCGGAGCTCTACGGGGGTGTAACCTACATATGAAATTACGATTACTGCGTCGCCCGATTTAACTTTGAGGGTGAAGCGGCCGTCGATGTCGGTGGCTGCACCGTTTGCGGGATTGCTTTTTTCAATTACTGTGGCGCCGATGAGCGGGTCGCCGCTGGCCTTGTCCACCACTTCGGCCTCGACTGTTAGACCTGTCGACTGAGCTTTTGCTTCAGTCGCGAACAGGGCGCACACGAGGATGCCCATGAAGAGCATGATGAAGCGTGGTAGCCGTTGTTTTAAGGACTGTCTTTTCATAACTATTCCAAGATTTAAAGTAAGTTTGTAAGTGCTTTTGAACTGTTGGTAGTTAATGTAATTTGAACGATATGGTTAAAAATTGATTTGTTTGTGAAACGTACCGGTGAGATGACCCTCCGATGAGTTCGATGCAAAGTTATCAATTCTTTTTTCATCGGCAATCACCGGGTAATCCGCCGAGGTAAGAAAAGTAAACCAACATTCATTGCAGTTCAAGCACTTAGCTAAGTGCGAGGTAAGGATTGTGAAACCCGTAGGGCTTACACTTCCTGACGGTAGCCGAGGTTTCTGACTGCGTCGGCGAAGGTCTCGCGAGGGATTATTGCCTTGTTGCGCATTCGCAGGCGGTTATTGTAGACTGTCTGCGCCGAGTAGTGGAGAAGCGCGGCGATTTTCACCGAGTCGGTGATGCCCAGACGCACCAGCGCGTAGATGCGCAGCGGCGTGTTGAGCAGGTCGCCTTCGCCGAGCACTATCTGCTCTTCGGGACGAAGCAGGGCGTTGAAGTCTTTGACGAAGTCGGGAAAGAGATTGAGGAAGATGGTGTCAAACGTGCGATAGAATTCCTTAAGCTCGTTCTGCACCATCGTCGACGATTCAACCGATTTCATGAGTGCGGAGGTCTGCCCTACTTTCAGCTTGCGCGAGACGTCTTTGCGAAATTCTTCGAGCTTGTTGATGTATTCGCTGCAAAGCGAGAACACTTGCCCGACGTATTCCTCCTTGATGACGTTCGACTCTTTGAGTTGGTCGTTGACCTGGGTCAGCTGTTCGTTCATCTCTTTCAGCTTGCGGTTGGTCTCCTCCTGGGCGTCACGCAGGGCCGAAAGTTCCGTCACGTTGTTCGAAAGCCGCTCGTTGAGCGAGTTCAGATTGCTCCGCGATTCTTTCAGACTCTTGTTTTTGCGGATTAGCACGATTGTGGCCACCACGAGGATGAGCGAGAGCATGGCGAGGATGCCGAGGTAGACACTCAGTCGCGCCTGTTGCGAGCGGTCGCGCTGCGAATAGACGTCGTGGATGGCGCGTTCGGAGTTGGCGAGGGTCACGGAGCGCACGCGGTTGTTGAATTCCTGCGCCTGCGTCCTACAGAAATTCACATACGAGTAAGCACGGTCAATGTCTCCTTCGGCAAGCATGATTTTGCCGAGTTCCTCAAGCGAGGCTATGTCTTTGTTGGCGGTCATCACGTCGCAGATGGCCGAGACGGCGAGATACTTGATGCGGTTTTCCTCGTCTTTGTTTTTCTCATAGAGTCGGGCCAACAGGTAGGCGTTCATGGCATCGGTGCGGGTGTCCATCCTCGACGAATCTACCATCTCTTTGAGTTCCGTGATGAAATTTCCGCGCTCCTCGGCGGGGCCTTTCAGTATGGTCCAGCCTTTGTACCACAGATAGAACTGGTCGTTGCTGTCGGCCCACTTGAAGGTAGAATCCTGATAATTCGTGCTTTGCACGTAATAGTCGCCGGGGTGGTTTTGAGGTGCGCCCATGTATTGGCCGTAGTGCGAATAGAGGTAGGCCAATTGGTTGTAGTAGGAGGAGCGGAGGTCGGCGGGCACTTTGTCTTCGTCGATGTCTTCGATTACGTCCTGAGCCTCTTTGAGCAGACCTGTCACCGAAAGCAGAAACGATTTGTTGATGAGCCATTCTGTCTTGCGCCCTTCGTCGCCGAGGCGCTCGGCTATCGCATAATTGCGGTCGGCATAGGCCATGGCCGAATCGGCGTTAAACACTGCATACTCCTCATAGAGATTTTTGTTATACCAGTAGCGCTCTTCGAGGGTGCGTATCTGAGGCTCCTTGTGTCGCAACTCGGCTATGCGGTGCTGCTTGATGCTTTCCCATGCTTGCGGATGCGCCACGACGGAATCAAGACGCGACAAAAGTTGCTCTACATCACGACCGTGTGCCGACACGGGGAGACTCGCTCCCCATGCCAGCACAGACACGGCTGAAATTGTGATGCCACGCAGAATATTCATTGGTGACATTACGATTGATAATTATTTAAAAATCTTCTTATTGGCATTTTTCATACGTTGGCGGGCAAGCGCCTCGAGATAGTAGTAGTCGGCATACACCAGCGGCACGTCTATCTCGCTGCCGGCCGGGTGATGACCGGTCGAGTGGGCAAGGATGAAACCTTGAGCCTCCTCGGGGGCGTAGGTGTAGTCGGCGTAGAGGCTTGTCAGAACTTTGTCGGCGTAGTTGCGATATTTCTCGGCGCGGGTGTCATCTACGTAGTCGGCGAGTTCGTAGAGACCGGAGGCAATCAGCGAGGCTGCCGATGCGTCGCGGGGCACTTCGGGGTTGTCGGGTGTCTCGGTGCCGGGCGCTTTCATGTCCCAGTAGGGAATGCCGTCGGCGGGCATGTTGGGAAGGTCGATAAACCAGTCGGCTATGCCGCTCGCATGGTCGAGATACTTCTGGTCGCCGGTGTAACGATAGCACATCGTGTAGCCGTAGATGCCCCAGCCCTGTCCGCGGCTCCAGAATGAGTCGTCGGCGTGACCCTGATGCGTCACTTTCATTCTCACTTCGCTCGTCTCGGGGTCGTAGTCTACGACATGGTACGATGATTTGTCGGGGCGGAAATGATTTTTGAGTGTGACGTCGGCGTGGCTGACGGCTATGTCGCGATAGCGCGGGTCGCCGGTCGCCTCACTCATTTTGAAGAGCATCTCAAGGTTCATCATGTTGTCGATGATGACGGGGTATTTCCACCTCTGAGGGTTGTGGTCCCACGAACGGATTGCGCCTACCGTGGGGTTGAATCGTCCGCAGAGGGTGTTTGAAGCTTTCTTAACCACATCGAAGTAGCTCCGTTCGCCGGTCTGCTCCCAGGCTTTGCCGAAGCTGTCGCCTATCATGAAACCGAGGTCGTGGGTGCCTCCGTGGTTTTTCGCCTCTTCGATTGGCCAGGTGTGCGAGACGGCTTCCTGACGCCAGTAGGGGTCGTTGGTAAATTCGGCCATCATCCAGAGTTCGCCGGGGAAGAAGCCTGAGCACCAGTCTTTAGCACCTACGAGCGCGAGACTGCCGTCGGCTGCTATGGTGCGCGGACTCACTTTGCGGCGCGATGCGTTTTCTTCTTTGCGCAGGTCGGTGTCGGTGCATTTGATGGCGTGACGCAGAGATGCAGCTGCACGGGTGTAGGCGTCGTCGGTGTTGTCGGGGGTATAGTAGAGGAGTGTAAAGGTTTCCGAGGGGTTGAACAGGCGATGGGCGAGGTAGAGGTCTTTGTAGTCCTGACGGGTGGTATCAAGTCGGGTTGCCACTCTCCAGAGGTCGCGGGCCACATCCTGCTGCTTTGCCTCCCAGCCAGAAAGCTGCTGGCCGGGCCATTCGCTCTTGTCTTTGCCCAGGTAGGAAGCGAGAATGTCCATGGCTTTGTAGAAGCTGCGTCCTTCGCTGTCGGTGCGGTCGTCAAGTTTCATTCCGAGTTTCTGCCCCATGAGGAAGATGTCGATGAAATGGGTCAGATTATACTGCGAATAATGATAGGAGAGCGTGCGGCGCATTTCGTGAGGCTGCCAGCCGTCAGGCTCGATTTGCTTGAACATTCTCTTTTCGGGAAATTCCTCAAGGATTTTGCGTGCCAGGTCGTCGCGCCCCGTGTAGAGGGCGAGGGCTATCGCCTGCGCGTCAAATGCCACGGAGTGATTGTTGGCGGCATTGGCCTCTTCGATGCCCTGTTTCGAGGTGAGCATCCAGTCGAGCATCGAGCTCATCCATTTCTGAAGGGCCTTGTTATCTTTCTTGGTCCAAGCCTTCGACCCTTCGAGAAGGGCTACGCCGTCGAGCATCTCAACAAACGAGTAGGCGTCAATCACGCCGTAGGAACGTCCTTTCCAATTGTCTACGCCGGGCACCATCTGCGCGTACTCCAGATTGGGGTTCATGCGTGTGGCGGGATTGAGAAACCACACTTTTAGGAGTTCGGCGGCCTTGGCGGCATAACGCTCGTCGCCGCTCAGGTAGTAAGCGAGCGAGAGGGTGGCTACGCGGTTGGCTGTGGTGCCGAGGTTGCCGCGGTCCCACTCGTAAATTTCGGGATTGGTCACTCCGTCGCGGTGGACATAAGGGAGTCCGTCGGGGGTATTGGGATTTGGATGCGTGTAGCGGGCGATGCTTGCGTAGTCGTGTGGGTCGCCGCTCGGTGTCTTGCGTTTCTTCGTCATCACCGAGAGGGGCTCGGCATCAAGCATTTTGTCGGCGCGGGCCATGAGCGCACGATAGGCTTCACCATACATCGGGCGGTCGAGCGACACTTTTACATTGTCAAGGTGCTCTCTGCTCCAAATCGACTGGGCATCTGCCATGGTTGGCGCAAAGAGCGCCGCCGCTCCCACCATGGCTGAAAGCATATATTTTCGCATATTGTGATTTATATTAAGGTGTTACAATTTTCTGATTTTGATTGCCGAGAGTGATGTGGCTCCCGAGTTGGGGGTGAAGGCCACGCGGAGTGCGCCGTCTTCACCCACTTCGGCGAAGTGGCGGCTCATCACTGCGGTCTTTTCTCCGGCTGTCTGTCCCGGCGCGTAATCCTTTGAGGCTTCAACGCCGTTGATTGTGATATCCATTCCGGTGGTTTCCGCAGCCGTGCCCGAATTGCGGCCGAGCATGTAGGCCGAGGCTGCCGACGGTTTGGCGAGTTCGGCGAAATAGAGTTCCACTTCATAGCGGCCGGGAGCGACGTCGAAACGATACTCTTCAAGCCCTGTCAGGCAGTGTTGCAGCAGGGGCTGGTCATCGGTGCAGCCTATGAGGTCCTGACTCGTGCGTCGCTCGCCTCCGGTGTGGCCGTACAGCGCGCCGGGCGCATATTCTCTGTCAGGCAGCCATGTCAATCCGCTCGCATCGGCGCGGAAGTAGCAGTCTGACCCTACGTTGACGGCCAGCTCGTCTGTCCCGAGGTCGAGGCGTCCCTCGCTGTTGCCGATGGTTTTGAGGTTGATTGTCGCGCAGTCGGCCACACGTCCGTCCGTGCCGAGAAGTTCGAGCACGTTGAGACCGTCGCGCAGCGTCACGGGGATTTTTGCCGTGCGGTTCTTGACGGCCACGGTCGGGCAGAGCACGCCGTTCACTCTCAGCGTCGCTTCGGGAAGATTGGTGTAGACTTTGATGTCGCGTGCCACTCCCCCATTCTCGCCGGCTATGTCTGTCTGCTCGGCCCAGTCGCGGGTTGCGATGTGAGCCACGGTGTCGCGGGCCACGTCGTGCCAAAGTGCCGAGAAGTAATAGTAGACATCTTTCTTGCGGCGGTCGTTGGTGACGAGTCCCTTGTTGTTGATGTGGGGCATCGACTCCGCGCGGTTGGCCGACGAGAAGTCTATGAAGTTCCAGTGAGAGGCGCCTGCCACGAAGGCCGAGTCTTCAATCACCGGAAGGTAGTGTTCGAGGTAGTCCTGCTGGTATTCCATACTGAAATCAAACGCAGCGGGTTTGAGCGAGTGAAGCCGCAGGTCTGACCCCGCACCATACTCGCTGACGATGAGGTGATGGTCGGGGTGCTCGCGGTGCTGTCGCGACAGGTATTCCTCAAATCCGGGGAACGTGCCGCCATACCAGCCTTGATAGAGATTCCAGCCCTGCACGTCGGTGATGCCGCTCAGCCCGGTCTCGTTGTATTGGTCGCTTCCGTGAAAGGCCATGGTGCTGAGGCGCGTGTCGTCGGCTTCGCGCAAAACGTTTTGCAGACGGTTGGCGAGCTTGCGCGTGCGCTCCACCGTGGCCTCGCGTCCTTCGCCGGGCACTCGCAGGAGAATTTCGTTCATGTAGCCCCACATCGCCACCGAAGGGTGATTGTAGTGTCGGGCTATCATCTCGCGGAGCATTGTCTCGGCATTGTCGGCGAAAGCGGCGTCGTCTGGCACGAAGTCAATCACGGGCACTTCTTCCCAGGCTATCAGTCCGAGGCGGTCGCACATCTCGAGCACGGCCTCGTCTTGCGGATAGTGGCTGATGCGTATGAAGTTCGCGCCCATATCCTTTATCATCTGCATGTCGCGACGATGCATTTCGTCGGTGAGGGCGTAGCCCATCGGCGCCTGGTCCTGATGGCGGCACATTCCGCGCAGTTTCAGGGGTTGGCCGTTGAGCAGGAACCGCCCTTGGTCATCGAAGCCGTAGGTGCGGAAGCCTGTCAGCGCTTCGCCGCGGTCGGCGTTGCCTTTCCCGTCGCTGACGCTCACATCGACCCGGTAGAGTGTCGGGGTTTCGGGGCTCCACAATTCTACGCCTTTCAGATTTGAGAAATCCGCCCTCCAGTCGCCCGTCGCTCCTGCATTGAGCTTCACCGAAATTTTTTGCGTGGCTATGACGCGGCCCGCTTCATCTGAAATCTTCACTTCGATTTCGGCCTTCTCCTTTCCGGCGGCATCATTGACCACCGTTCCGCCCACCGAGAGTGAGCAATCGCCCGAGGCCGACACGGAGGGGGTGACCTTGAATCCACATTCCGGGCCGGATGTCAAATCAAGGTGTAGCGCAGGGGTTTCTATTATCCATGCGTCGCGATAGAGACCGCCCATGAATGTGAAGTCGGCCGAGTAGGGAGGCACCGATTTGTCGGAATTGTCTACAATCACCTCCAGAGTGTGTTCGCCTCCGTCGTTGACATAGGGCGTGATGTCTAACGTATGCGAAGAGTATGCTCCCACATGACGTCCAACCTCGCGGCCGTCGATTCTCACTTCCGACTTTGCCGCGGCTCCGTCGAGACGCAGGTAAGTGCGTCGGTCTTTGGCTGCGCCCTTTATCTGTTTGACATATCGCCCCGCTCCTCTTCTATAGTCGCGGGTCAGGTAGGCATCGCCGTTCCAGCAATGCGGCAGCATCACTTTCTCTCGGGTCGTCGAATCTGTTCCGAATGAAAATTCCCAACCTTCGTTGAATGTTGTGATTTTCCGTTCGGCTGAAAATGCCGGCGAAGCCGACAACCATAGAAAACACATCACTCCCGCTCGCGCCATCGCACGGGGTAGCCGGAATTTCTGGTTGGATTTTTTCATGGTCATCTGATTCTGTTAAATTAGGTGCAAAAACCGGTCTGATTTTTACGCAATACAAAATTACGATAAATAAATATCACTTACAATATCGGGTAATGTTTAAAAGTAAATCGGTTAAGGGTAATCATCCTTAATTTTCAATAAGTTATGAATTACCGTTCTGCCGCTCAGGTAAACTGCAGCACTATCAAAATTCATCCGATTTTTCGCGGATTTCAGTCAAAACGACACCATTTCCGGCAGCCGCGTCTGTCAAAGTCATAGTTTCGTTGAATGGTCAATTCTACGTGCGCATCTGACGACGGCTTTACGTAAAGGTTGCGCGTTAGCAAAAAATTTCTTAACTTTGTGACGGGCGACAGACGGCGCCGCCGGGCGGGCTGCGCAGGTGCAATGTTGCAGTCCCGGATACCTTGAAAAATCTTTTTCGGCTGAAACATTACAAAACGTTTCCGACTTGCGAAAAAGTCACTAACTTTGCAGCGTAAGTCAAAACCTGACAATAATTCGAAAATTTCAAACATAGTTTCATTATGGCAATAAATCTTGAAAAAGGCCAGCGCGTAGCCGTCGAGCTGCCGCAGTTCACCATCGGCCTCGGCTGGGACACCAACCGCTCGAACACCGGCACCGACTTCGACCTCGACGCTTCGGCTTTCATCCTCGGCGAAAACGGCAAAATCCTCGCTGACGAATACTTCGTGTTCTACAACAATCTCGAATCGCCCGACGGTGCCGTGACCCACACCGGCGACAATCTCACCGGCGAAGGCGAGGGCGACGACGAATCAATCAAAATCGACTTGTCGAAGGTCGACCCCCGCGCCACCGAAATTATCTTTGTCGTGACAATCCATAAAGCCGGCGAGCGTCGCCAGAACTTCGGCCAGGTGCGCAACGCTTTCATCCGCGTCTACAATGCCGCCAACGGCGAGGAGCTTCTCCGCTACGACCTCGACGAAGATTTCTCTATCGAAACTGCCGTAGAATTCGGTCGTCTCTACAAACGCGCCGGCCAATGGAAATTTGAGGCCATCGGCACCGGCATGAAGGGCGGCCTCGAAGACTACCTCAACAAATATAACTAAGTCGTTCACGAAAACAGTGCGATAATCACGCACCACGCGTCTATCCGCTGAATTTCTTTAAAAGTCTCACACAATATGAGAAGATTACCCGTTTACCTCCTGCTCGACTGCTCCGGCTCGATGTATGGCGAGCCCATCGAAGCTGTCAAAAACGGAGTGCAGGTGCTGATTTCCACCCTCCGTCAGGACCCCTACGCGCTCGAAACCGCCTACCTCAGCATCATCACCTTCGACAGCAGCGCGCAGCAGCTCACCCCCCTCACCGAACTCGCCTCTTTCCAGCAGCCCAACATTCAGGCCAGCGGCTGCACCGCCCTCGGCGAAGCCCTTTCGCTCCTCGCAAAGAAAGCCGACGAGGAAGTCACGAAGACTACCCCCGAAAAGAAAGGCGACTGGAAACCTCTCGTTTTCATCATGACCGACGGCGAGCCTACCGACGACCTCAACAAGGGCATCGCTGATTTCAAGAAAGGCAAGTGGGGCATGGTCGTGGCTTGTGCCGCAGGTTCCGGCGCCAACACCGACACCCTCAAGAAAATCACCGAGTGTGTTGTCTCGCTCGACACTGCCGACAGTGCCACCATCAAGGCCTTCTTCAAGTGGGTTTCGGCTTCGGTCAGCTCAGGCAGCATGAAGGTTGAGGAGACAGGCGCCGAAGCCACTACCCTCAGCGAGCTCCCCCCGCCTCCTCCCGAAGTTAACATCGTGATTTAATCCATCGTTCTGACTCCCACAATCATTGCCGACGGTCGCCTCCAAGGCCGTTCCGACCGCTGCGGAAGCGACCGTCGCCTACTCCCCCCACTACCCTCTCCCTCCCCTAATTCTATGCGCCGACTTCCCGTTTACCTTCTGATTGACACCTCCGGCTCGATGCGTGGCGAACCTATCGAATCGGTCAAGGTGGGACTCGAGACTATGGTTTCGAGCCTTCGCCAGGAGCCGTATGCCCTCGAATCCGTGTGTCTCAGCATCATTACGTTCGACCGAGAAGTGAAACAGATTCTGCCTCTCACACCGCTCGACGAACTCCAGCTTCCGGAAATCACAACTCCCGAAAGCGGTCCCACTCACACGGGCCTCGCTCTCAAACTTCTCTGCGAGATGGTCGACAAAGAGGTGCAGAAAGGCACCCCCGACCGCAAGGGCGACTGGAAGCCGCTGCTTTTCATCATGACCGACGGCAAGCCCTCCGACACCCTTCTCTACAACGAGATGATTCCCGAAGTGAAGGCACGCAATTTCGCCGGCATCGTGGCTTGCGCCGCCGGAATGAGCGCGCGCACCGAACCGCTCAAGGCCTTGACCGACGATGTCGTGGCGCTCGAGACGGTCGACAGCACCGCGTTCAAACAATTTTTCAAATGGGTGTCGGGCACTATCGTCGAGGGCAACCGCAGCATGGGCGCCTCCGACGGCATCGAACTCCCGCCCCCTCCCGCTGAGGTCAATGTTATTATTTGATTATGAATTGCAAACTTGTAGGCCAATTTGTCCAACACCTTGAGGTGACCCTCATGCCCGGCGAGAATTTCTTTGTCGAGAAGGGCGCGGTCATCTATCTCGAAGCAGGTGTCGAGAAGGAACTCGCTTTCAACGGGTCGGGACTCGGACGCATCATCGGTGCGAAGCTTTCGGGCGAATCGCTCTTCATCATCCGCCTCTTCAACGTGACCAATCAGCCACGCAAAGTGGTCATCGGCAGCCAATACGGCATTCTGCCCGTCAAGCTCAACGGCGAGACCATGATTTGCCACCGCGGCGTCTACATCGGCTCGAACAACCGCGTCAACGTCACCACCAAACTGTCGCTTGCCGGACTCACGGGTGGCATGGGATTGCTTCTTCAGAAAATCCAGGGGGCGTCGACGGTGTTTCTCGACACGAAGGGCACTCCCATCACCATCAACCTCCGCCACGGCGAGACCATCGAAGTAGACGAAGACCACATCATCGCCCTCCTCAACATTGCCGAAAATCAGATGCAGTCAAACTGGTCGCTCGGCAATCTGCTCGGAGGCGAAGGGCTCAGCATGCTCCGCGTCACCGGCCCCGGCACAGTCTACCTCTCGCCCGGAAAATTCCTTCCGCCCAACTTATCGTAAAACCCTAATACCAAGGACTTTCATGCGAAGACTGCCAATCTACTTCCTCGTCGACGTTTCCGAATCAATGGTGGGCACACCTATTGAGCAAGTGCAGGAAGGCATGCGCACCATCATTCAGGAGTTGCGCGTCGACCCCTACGCGCTCGAAACTGTTTTCGTCTCCATCATAGCATTTGCCGGGCGTGCCAAAGTGCTTTCGCCCCTCACCGAACTCTACAAGTTCTACCCTCCAGTCTTTCCCGTCGGAGGCGGCACTTCGCTCGGCGAGGCGCTCGACTGCCTGATGAACGACATTGACCGCAACGTCGTCAAGACCACCCTCGAGAGCCGCGGTGATTGGAAACCTGTGATTTTCCTCTTCACCGACGGAAATCCCACCGACTCCTGCGACGCTGCGTTCGAACGTTGGAACAGAAAGTATCGCTCGCATTGCAACCTCGTGGCCGTGTCGCTGGGCGAAAACGTCAATCTGAAGACCCTATCGAAAATCACCGACGACATCCTGCTGCTCAAGGACACTGATGCCGAGTCGTTCAGCAAATTCTTCAAATGGATTACGGCCTCAATCAAGACCACCAGCGTCTCCGTCACCTCCACAGCCTCCGACGAAGTGAAGCTCGCACCGACCTCGGGCATCAATCTTGAAAAAATCGAAGTAGGCAACGACGGCCTCGCCGGCCACGACATCGTCGACGAGAACTTTGCCGTAATCCACGCGCGCTGCCAGCACACCCGCGGCGACTATCTCATAAAGTACTATCGCCGGCGCCGTCCGCTCGAAGGAATGGAGCGCTTTCATGCCACCGACTTCAAGCTCGTCGGAGCCTACCCCGTCGACCGTGAGACCTACGCAAGCCTCTCGAAAGGGGAAGGCGTGAAAATCAACACCCTCGAACTCATCGGAGTGCCCGCCTGCCCCTGCTGCGGCAATCAGATTGGCGCCGTAGCCTGCGACTGCGGCCACATCTTCTGCGCCGGCGAAGACCCCGACATCACTTGCCCCTGGTGCGGAATGCAAGGCACGCTCACCAAGAGCGGCCCCGGAGGAATGGACATCACCCGAAGTTTAGGCTAATTTGAGACTATGGACAGAAAACATCGCATCTCGGCGCGCTGCAACCGTCCCACCGTGCGCCTCAACGCCTCGGCACGCGCCATCGACAGCATCATGCGCGAGGCCGGCCTCGACGCGGCCGAAAAAGAACGCTTCCTCGGTTGGGCGATTAAGTCGCTCATTAACACATACAAAGAAGAACGGATGAACCAACGCATTCTCATAGAAAACGAAGTGAAACAGCTCGGACTGCGCTTCCCAAATGGCACCGTCAAGCAGGACTACTCCCACTCGTTCCCTCTTCCCACCGATAAGATTTACGATATTCAGCTCGAAGGTGCCGAGAAGGTCGGACTGACTTTCGCTGTCACAGCCGACGGTGTCGGCACTCTCGCGGGCGTCCCCACGACGAGCGGCGACTTCTCGCTCATCCTGAAATTCAAGACTGTAGAAGGCGAGCCTGAATCGGAATTGAAAATTCCTATCGCGTTCAATCCGAATCCCCGCGACCTCTGGCGCAACGTCCCCACCCACTCCGACATCCCCTACTACAAACCCGACAGCGAGACGGCCTACATCAAAGTGGAGGCCGCAGCCGACGGCGCGCCAAGGAAAGACATCGTGGCCGCAAGTCAGCGAGGCCGCAGCCACGCGCAGGAAGGCCGTCCGCGCGACGACCATTTCAGCCTCTTCCATTGCGCCGACTCCGACTGGTATGTCATAGCAGTGGCCGACGGCGCGGGCAGCGCGAAGTATTCGCGCAAGGGTTCGGAAGTGGCCTGCAAGACCGTCGTAGACCACTGCAAATCGCTGCTCGTCGACAATCCCGAGTTTGAGAAAGCCATCCTCGACTATGCCGCCGACCGCGAAGACACGGCCAAACGCACCGCCCTCACACGCGGCGTCATCGACATCGTCTACAAGGGTGCCATGAAGGCTCACGAGGCTGTCAAGAGCGTGTCGGCAAACTGCGAGGGGTCAAAGCTTAAGGATTTCGCCACGACGCTGATGTTTGCCGTCTGCAAGCGCTACGATTTCGGTTGGTTCATCGCCTCGTTCTGGGTGGGCGACGGGGCCATGGCTATCTTCGATGCCGAACGTAAAACCGTCAAACTCCTCGGCACTCCCGACGAAGGAGAGTTTTCCGGTCAGACCCGCTTCCTGACGATGCCCGAAATCTTCCACGACACCGATGCCGTGGCGAAACGTGTCAGAATGTCTATCGTCGACGACTTCACGGCTCTCTTCCTTATGACCGACGGCGTTTCCGACCCGATGTTCGAGACCGACAGAAACCTTAACGACTACGCCAAGTGGGAAGAGTTTTACTCAGCCCTCCGCAACGGTTTCCCGAAAGATGAAATCGAAGGGGTCGATCTCACCGACGATAACGAAGCCGCGCAGACGCAGCTCCTGCGCTGGCTCGACTTCTGGAGTCCCGGCAACCACGACGACCGCACGATAGCAATCCTTTACTAATCACACCGCTCATGGCAAAAACTATCAAACTCAAAGCCTCCGACGGCTCGACCGTCGAGTTCGTCGACGAAGTCATCGGCAGCGGCGCGATGAAAGATGTCTATTTCAGCCCCGACAAGAGCTACGTCGTGGGGTTCTTCCGCAACAAGCAGGATGCCAACGCCAAAGACCGCCTCGAAAACATCGTCGGACGCTATCGCGAGAAGATTTTCAATCAGGCGGGGGGCGACTACTGGGAAAACCTTTTCTGCTGGCCCACGAAGCTCGTCGAGTGGGAGGGCAAACTCGGTATAGTCTGCCCCGCCTACCATAAGGAATTTTTCTTCAAGGACGGCATGTTCAAAGGCAAGGAGAAGGAGGGCAAATGGTTTGCCTCGGCCAAACTGCGCAACAAATTTCTTCAGCCCGCCCAGAAAGGCACATGGTTGAGCCATTATCACATGTGTCTGCAAATAGCGCGCGCCGTGCGCCGTCTGCACGCCGCCGGGCTCGCCCACTCCGACCTTTCCTACAAGAACGTGCTCGTCGACCCCGAGACGGGACACGCCGCTGTCATCGACATCGACGGACTCGTAGTGCCCGGCAAGTATCCGCCCGACGTGGTGGGAACGCCCGATTTCATAGCTCCCGAGGTGCTTCAGACGCGCGCGCTCAAACTCGGCGACCCCGCCAAGAAGCTGCCGAGCATCCAGACCGACCGCCATGCCCTCGCGGTGCTCATCTACATGTATCTGCTCTATCGTCATCCGCTGCGGGGCGGCAAGGTCAACGACCTCGACGCGGCTCGCGACGAAGAACTCTCGATGGGCGAGAAGGCTCTGTTCGTCGAACATCCCACCGACAAGAGCAACCGGCCCAAGATTCAGAACATGGCCCCCTCGGAACTGCCTCAGGGCGACGTGGAGAAACTTCCCTACACCATCTGCGGTCCCTACCTGAAAGAGCTTTTCGACCGCGCTTTCATCGACGGTCTGCACGACCCCTCTAAGCGTCCCACCGCCGACGAGTGGGAAACCGCCCTCGTCAAGACCACCGACCTCATGCAGCCTTGTCAGAACCCCTCGTGCGAGGCGCATTGGTTTGTATTCGACAACTCCACGAAACCGAAATGCCCCTTCTGCGGCACCGAGTTCCACGGACAGCTCCCCGTGCTCAACCTCTACTACTCTCCCGCCGCGGGAAGGTTTCTGCCTGAAAACTACCGCCTGATGGTCTATGACAAACAGTCGCTCTACATGTGGCACGTCAATCGTTTCGTCACTCCCAACGAGCGCATCAAGCCGGAAGACAAGAAGCCGGTGGGCGATTTCCATTTCCACAACGGAAAATGGATACTCATCAACCGCCGCCTCCCCGACATGTGGGACGTCACCGAGCAGCCCAAGAAGCAAATCAAAGTGGGCGAATACGTCGAACTGACCGAGGGGCGCAAAATCCTCCTTTCAGGTGCCGACGGCGGACGCCTCATCGTGGTGCAGCTCGTCAAGAACTGATTACCCCTGTTCTCACCTTTTTCAAACGCCTACAAAACCATGTATAACAACCCCAATCACTTACCTACAAATCTCATCAAGCCCGTTCTCATGGGCGTCGCAGGAATTATCGTCTTCTTCGTGGCCATGGCCTTCATCCGCCCCTGGTATAACGTCTGGTCGCAGGAGATGGAAGGCAAAGCCGAATTTGCCAAGGCCGAGCAAAACCGCAAAATCAAAATCGAGGAAGCCAAAGCAAATCTCGAAGCCGAGAAGCTCAACGCACAGGCCGAAATCGAACGCGCCAAAGGCGCGGCCGAAGCTATCCGCATCGAAAACGGAAGCATCACTCCGACCTACATCCAATACCTCTGGGTGCGTCAGCAATCCGACCTCAGCAACAAAACCGTGATTTACGTCCCCACGGAGACCAACCTCCCCATCCTCGAATCTACCCGCGCCCTCTCCATCCCGCAGGAATAACCTCGTAGCGACGGCATTATCAAAGGTTTACGACGATTAAGCGGGGTCATGCAAAGAGCATGACCCCGCTTTGTGTCGGGAAACGTCTCTATCACTTGCCCGCTTCGGCGTCGTCGTCGAGCGGGGGGTTGTCGCGGAGGAAATTCTCGTAGAACAGCAGAGCTGTCGAGGGATTGTCGGTCAATTCCTTTCTGTGGGCCTTGGCATCATCCCCTTCATGGTAGTAGGCATTCCACGCCTCAAGAAGTGCCGGATAGTTCTTTTTCAGATAGTGACACACATACCAATCGTTCATCATCCCGTTCACCATGAGGATAAACGCGGCGGGGGCGCCTTTGAATTTTACCCCGATAGCCGGAACGAGTCGGCTCACGCTGTTCTGTCCGCCGGTAGTCTCCCACACATCCCATCTCAAAATCTGTCCGCTCTCACGCCTGTCACGCTCCCAGGCGAAGCCCCGCACATATTTGAGGGGTTTGAACATGGCGGGGGAATTAATCATGGTCGAGACGCACACTTCTCCCTCGGGGAAAGCCTCGGTGGAGTTGAGCATCCTGTACTCCCTGACCTCTTTCGCGCCGTAGCGTTTAGTCTTTCCTCCGTCAAGCTGTTCGCCGAGATTGACATACTGACGGATTGAGCCGGTCTTTGAAAACATATTTTTCAATCCGGTCTTAAGGTCATTGTGGATGTAGCCGATGATGGTGTCGCCGTTCGCGAGAATCAGTTGCGCGCGATACTCGTCGGGGTCTTTGGCACCGAACGCGCTCAGCCCTGCCATCGCGGCGAGAATCATGGTAATGCAAAAACGTAATTTCATGATAGCTGTAGGTTTACAAGGTATAACTGTGTATAACTAATCCGAGATTGAACACAAGCCGCGAAGAACCTTGTCGCATCGCCCCTCGGCTCGCCGGATGTATTCGAGACGTGCGGGGTCACCATTGAACAAGGCCGCCAGACGGGCACGCTTCTTTTTATCAAACTTCTTGTGAGGCTGGCCGAAACTGAAGGCAACGCCGTCCTTCACCACAATCATGTCGCCTTTTCCGTAAAACCACAACCCTCCGTTGCCCGAACAACGGTAGCCTTTCGACCCATATAGGAGCACAGCCACGCCGTCGGCCCGCTCGGCCTGATGACACCAACCGCGTCCGTCGAGATAGACGAAAGTGTGGGTGCGTTCGGGCGCGGTGCGACTCCATGCAACTATCGAATCTATCGCGGCAGGCTCGAGGCGGCGCACGATTCGATTTTCAGCAGTGTAGGGACGGGCGATAATTGCCGGTTTCTCTTTCTTCTTGGGCAACCGGAGGTTGAGGGTGTCGTCGGCCACGACTGTTTCGCCGGAATTGAGGTAGACAATCCCGCATTGCGAAACATAAATCTTTTTGGCATGGAGCGCCCCGCCCCACCCCGCGGCGAGGACGGAGATGAGAACTGTCGTCAGGACACGAAAAATGAATGTAGTGTTGGAAATGAGGAATGCAGTCATATCGTCGTCATGGGTGTTTCGACGGCAAAGGTAGGACTAAATCCCCACAACGAATGTGACAAATGTCAGAAAGAGCCAGCGACGTCGTAAGTAAGTGATAAAAATAAATGAACAGATAAAAGGAAGTTATTTTTGCGATGATTTGGGGCTTGAGTGAAGAAGCATAGCGAGCTATGCGCCTGAACGAAAGGCTCAAAGCATTCAAAAAGAACGAGTTTTACTGTTCAAGAATTTTTCTTCACATTTATCGTTTTATTTTTAGAACTTACTTAAAACTTCCTATTCTTTCTGTGCGGAAGAGCGGATGCGGTGGAGCTGACGGTAGGAGATGTTGAGATAGGAAGCTATTTCAGAGAGCGACACGAGCTGAGTGATGCGCGGATAGCGGTCGACAAGATGGAAATAGCGTTCGGCGGGAGTGAAGCGGTAGTCGTGAAGAATGTGGTAGTAGGCCTGCTCGAAGAGAGCCTGCGCAAAACGGATGTCGAGAGATGGGTCGTCGTGCAATCGCTCTTTTATCATATCGACAGGCACGACGAGCACTTCCGAATCTTCAAGTGCGATGATGTCGGTGGGCATGGCGCGCCCCAGGATGCCGGCCGTGTAGTTGGCGAGCACCGAGCCTTCGAATACGAATCCGACAGCTTTGAGATTGCCCGCATTGTCGATGAGCGAGTGTTTGAAACCGCCCGACACAATCCAGCCCACTTCTTTGAGCATCGTCCCGCAAAGGGCGAAGTAATCGCCGCGTGCGTAGTGGCGCCGCGTGCCATGCTTTTCGCAAATGTCCTTCCAGAATGAAAAGTCTATCGCTTTTTCGAAAGAGTTGAATTGAGCCATGTGGACGAGTTTTTTCAAGTTGGCTGCAAAATTACAAAAAAGCGTCGGAAAGTCAAACCTGAGACGTCAGAGAATGGCACCGGGAGGCTGCGGCACTGTGTTGAAGCGTGTCGCAGCCTCCCGGTGGAGACAGATATTAAGTATTGCTTACTTCAGCAGGTCGAGAGCGGTCTGAGCAATCTGCTCGGGCGTGAGACCGCAACGTTTCTGAAGCTCGGAGTAGTCGTAACGGTTGAGGAATTCCTTGGGCAGACCGAGATTGACCACCTTGGCCGAAGCGTCGCCCAGATAGGAAGCCACTTTCTGACCGAAACCTCCGTCGATGATGCCGTCCTCGGCGGTGATGACAGCTTTGTAGGATTTGAGCTTGTCGAGGGCGTCGGTGTCGAGAGCCGACAGATTGCGCGGATTAATCAGCGTGGCTTTGACACCCTTGGCTGCCAGAAGGTCGGCTGCCTGCTGCGTGAAACCAAACATTGCGCCGGCACCAATCAGAGCCACGTCGTCGCCTTCGCGCACAATGTCGTAGACGGGGCGTGAATAATCGTCGACGATTTTGAGAGAGGGATTTGTGGCTGCAATCGTGCCGGGGGTGCGCACCACTACGGGAACATCGGTCTGGCGGATTGACCAGTCGAGCATAGCCTCAAACTCCTCGCGGCTTGCCGGAGCGAGGAAAGTCAGACCGGGAATGTTCGAGAGAAGAGCGATGTCGAAAAATCCGAGGTGAGTCTCATCGTTCATGCCGAACATCGAGCCGTAGAAAATCACGAGCGTGGCTGCCTGCTTGTTCAAAGCGAGGTCCTGACTGATTTGGTCGTAGGCGCGCTGGATGAAGCTGCTGACAAATCCGGCCACGGGGCGCATTCCGCCCTTGGCGAGACCGGCTGCAAGGTCGATGGCCGTCTGTTCGGCAATACCCACGTCGACAAACTGACTGCCGGCCTGACGGCGACGCTCCTTGTCGAAACCGAGCACTCCGGGAGTTCCGGCGGTGATTGCGACCACGCGGGAGTCTTCTTTCATGCGGCGCGACATGAGGGAGCCGAAAAGCGAACTATAGTCTTGCGGTTCAGCCGAGGGAGCTTCTTCGTGGAGCGGCGCACCGTTCTCAGGGTCGAACGGCCCTGAGAAATGGAAGTTTTCCTTGTCGGCCTCGGCCACGGGAAGACCCATACCCTTCATGGTGTTGATGTGGACCACGACGGGATGGTCGATATCCTTGACCGAGCGGAACATTTCGATAAGGCTGCGGAGGTCGTTGCCGTAGTTGACGTAACGGTAGCCGAAGCCCATGGCGCGGAAGAGATTCGGTTCTGCTGTGCCGTTGGTGTTGCGGAGCAGACGGAGGTCGGCGTAAAGACCACCGTGATTTTCGGCGATACTCATCTGGTTGTCGTTGACAACGACAATGAAATTCGAGCCGAGGGTGGCGCCGTAGTCGAGGCCCTCGAGAGCCACGCCGCCGCTGAGCGAACCGTCGCCGATTACGGCCACGACGTTCTCCTTACCACCACGGAGGTCGCGCGCCTTGGCGAGACCGGCGGCAAGCGAGACGGCCGACGAAGTGTGTCCGAGCGAGAAGAGGTCGTATGGACTTTCGGCAGGATTGGTGTAGCCTGTCACGTCGTCGTAGTGGGCGGCATCTGTGAAAGCTTCCATTCGCCCGGTAATCATCTTGTGGGGATAGGTCTGGTGGGAGACATCGAAGACAATCTTGTCGTCAGGGGTGTCGAAGACGTAGTGGAGCGCGATGACGGCTTCCACCATACCGAGGTTGGGACCTACGTGGCCGCCGTGGACGGAAAGTTTCTTAATCAGGTTGGCTCGCAATTCGGCAGCGAGCTGAGTGAGTTGGCCGAGATTCATTTTGCGGATGTCGGCAGGCGTCTTGATGGCAGACAAATCTATTTCGTTCATGTGAGAAAATGTTTTTTCCAATGTTGACAGTGAGTAATCACAATATTTTAAGAACGTTTGTTTCCGCGGGAATGTTGTGGCACTTGCGGAAAGAATGTCTACCATTTTCAACTATTTCCTACCCGAATTGCGGATTTTCAGCGGCGAAGCTTCAGAAATCAGGTCGACGAGGAGGAGCGGAACGCATACCACCGCCCCGGCAACCAAGAGGTAAAGGCACACCTGAACCACCGTGGCCATGTCGAATGCGAGGAACGTCAATTGCGGCATCGAGAGGGTCGACGGAGCGGAGTGCGAGCTGAGAAACCACATCAGCAGCGAGCCGGCGATGAAGGCAAGCAGACAGGCCGCGGCACACAGCCGGTAGCAAAAGCGACGACGGCGAGTCTCCTCGGCACGCAGTCGGCGCGCGAGGGCGAGATGCTTTTCCAAGTCGGCGAGAAACGTGTCGCTGTTTCCCAGAGCGGGCTTGAAATCGTCGAAAATCTGTTTTAGTTCCTTTTCAAGCATTGTTTTCAAGTTTTGAGATGAGGTGCCGGAGGTGCATACGACCGCGCGAGAGTTGTTTTTTCACAGCATCGACCGACGCGTCGGTGATAGCCGCGATTTCACGGATATTGTAACCCTCCATGTAGTGAAGCAGAATGGCGAGGCGTTCGCTCCCGCTCAAACCGTCGAGCGCCGCGTAGAGGCTCTCGTACTCGCGGCATGGTTCAGCGGGAGCCACGAGGTTTTCCGAAAGAGCGGAATGGGGACGTAGGGAGCGGAGATGATTGAAATAGGTGTTGATGCTGATGCGGAAGAGCCATGACTTGAACTTGCGGCTGTCGTCGAGCGAGGCAAGAGAGAGATAGGCCTTCACATAGGACTCCTGGGCCAAATCGTCGGCAAAGCTCGCATCGCCGCAGGTGAGAGCCCGGAGAAAGTGCCTCAGCTCCTTCTCCGTGGCTCTGACCAACAGAGCAAACTCACTCTCTGTAACGGCGCGTGTCAAATTTCCTTCTGACGGTTGATGTAAAACACAATCAGGTAACTAATGCCTATCGAAAGGCAGATGCCACCGGGGAGGAAGTAGAATTCGACCAGGGTCAACGGGGCCGACGACAACACACCCCAGAGAATGAAGGTGAGGCCGACGAGCGAGAAAGCGCAGCCGCGGAGCAAGCGGCCTGACTGCATCTGACACGGGGTCTTACGCGGAGTGCCCAGCGAGACGGCGAGCTTTTCAAAGTCGATGTCGGGGCTTGTCTCGATAGCTTTCATGAGCACTTGAGCACGGCGATTCTCACTGAAAATTCGCGCTCCGAAAACGATAGCGACGATTGCCACGGGCAAAACGACGCACACCATGATGGGTAGGAGGTCTTCCATTTTTGAAGATTGTTTTTTTGGTGAATGGTAACGTGATTTTTGAGGCGTCTCGTCAATATGACACAGAAAAGGGCCGGAAGGTGACAAGGACGGCAAAAAAAGTTCTTGCAAAGATAGTCATAATCGCAGCAGCGCGCAATGAAAACATCAGTCATGAGACGACAGAAATCGGGAAACAGCGCCCTCTGAAAGCATTTTGCAATGATTTTTGAAATTTTTCTTGCAAAATGTTTGCAGAATAAAATATTTGTTGTAATTTTGCAGACGTTATGAAACAGAACGCTTCATATTATCTGCGATGGCGTCGCTTCGGGCTACTGATTAGGCCGAAGCACCGCACGAAATCCGTCTCACAGGGAGATGTCTGACCCAAGGCACCCCGCAAGAACGAGACGGACGCATCGCCACCACGCTCACGGCAACTATACGCAACTACACATAACTACTTAATCAGTATGCCATCTCCCGGAGGAATGCCTCGGCAATCCGCCGCCAGATGGCTAAATTTTTATCCGCATCACATGTATAACTCACCGCTCCACATAGACGCCGAAGGCTATTACGGCCGCTTCGGAGGCGCATACATTCCGGAAATTCTGCACAGAAACGTAGAGGCATTGCGGCAAGCGTTCGAAAAGTATTCGGAAGACGCCGACTTCAATGCCGAGATGGACAGACTGCTGCGCGACTACGTAGGGAGGCCGTCGCCCCTCTACCGCGCCGACCGTCTTTCCGACTACTACGGCACGAACATCTATCTGAAACGCGAGGACCTCAACCACACCGGTGCGCACAAAATCAACAACGCCATCGGCTCGGCACTCCTGGCCAAACGTATGGGCAAGACCTCCATCATAGCCGAGACCGGAGCGGGACAACACGGAGTGGCCACGGCCACGGTGTGCGCCCTGTTGGGAATGGACTGCACCGTCTACATGGGTGCGACCGACGTTGCGCGGCAGCAACCCAACGTGGAGCGCATGAAGATGCTCGGCGCGAAAGTGGTGGCTGTCGAGAGCGGCAACAAGACACTAAAAGACGCGACAAACGAGGCTATACGCCACTGGTGCTGTCATCCCGACAGCTTCTACATCATCGGGAGTACGGTAGGCCCGCACCCCTATCCGGAAATGGTGGCGAAATTTCAGTCGGTCATCTCGCGCGAGATGCGGGGCCAGTTGAAAGAGCACACCGGGCGCGAGGAGCCTGACGCGGTGATAGCATGCGTCGGGGGCGGGAGCAATGCGGCAGGAGCGTTCTACCACTTCATCGATTCGCCCGGCGTGAGACTGATAGCCGCCGAAGCCGCCGGGCACGGAGTGGAGAGCGGAGAAACGGCCGCCACGATACATTGCGGCACGGAAGGCATCATCCACGGAGCGCGCACGCTCGTGATGCAGACCGAAGACGGCCAAATCGTGGAACCCTACAGCATCTCGGCCGGACTCGACTATCCCGGCATCGGTCCGCTCCACGCCCACCTGGCAGCCACGGGACGGGAGAAAGTCGTGGCCGTCAGCGACTCGCAGGCACTCGACGCAGCCTTGCGGCTGACCCGCATGGAGGGCATCATCCCGGCTCTCGAAAGCGCCCACGCGCTCGCCGTGCTCGACATGATGCACTTTTCGCCGGAAGAAATCGTCGTGGTCAACCTCTCGGGACGCGGCGACAAAGACCTTCACACCTATCTCAACGCCTACAAATGAAACAGCTGACCCGCACCATTCCGGCCGACCTCGAGACACCTGTCGGAATCTACTTGAAAATACGCGACCTCTACCCCTGCTCGGCCCTGCTCGAGAGCAGTGACTACCACACGTCGCAAAACTCAGTCTCAATCGTCGGCGTCGACCCGATAGGAGAATTTCGCGTCGCGGCCGGCGAAATCAGAATGTCCGGGCCGGGGATGGACACCACTACCCTGCGCACCGCCGACGGAGCCGACCCCGTGGAGGAACTCAAAAACTACATCGCCGCACTCAAAATCGAGAACGCGCGCGCCGACGTGGCCGACGGGTTGCTCGGTTTCACGGCCTACGACGCGGTGAGGTATTTCGAGCGCATCGAAATCCAACCCCGCGAGCCGGAGATGGCCGCCGTGCCCGACATGCTCTACATTTTCTACCGTTTTCTGATAGTGCTCAACCACTACCGTTCGGAACTGACGATTGTAGAGAATTGCCCGGAAGGAGAAGAGCCGGCCACCGACCGCCTGCTCGCCGTGCTCCACAACAACAACATCGCGCAGTATCCCTTCGAAGCCTCGGACGACGTGGAATCGTCGATGACCGACGAGGATTTCAAACAAATCGTAGCGCAGTGCGTGGGTCACGCCCGCCGCGGCGACATATTTCAGATTGTGCCCTCGCGCCGCTTCTCGCAAGGATTCTCGGGAGATGATTTCTGCGTGTATCGCGCGCTGCGGTGCATCAACCCCTCGCCCTATCTGTTTTACTTCGATTTCGGAGATTTCAGAGTGTTCGGCTCGTCGCCCGAAACCCATCTGCGCATCGAGGGAAACACCGCCTTCATCGACCCGATAGCCGGAACATTCAGGCGCACAGGCGACGACGAACGCGACAAAAAGCTCGCGGCAGCCCTGCTCGATGATGCCAAGGAAAACGCCGAACACATCATGCTCGTAGACCTCGCGCGCAACGACCTGAGCCGCTCCGGCGGCAAAGTCAAGATAGAGTTTCTCAAACAGATACAATATTACAGCCACGTAATCCACATGGTTTCGAGAGTGAAGGCCACGCTCCCCGCCGACGCCGACCACTACCGTCTGATGGCCGCGACATTTCCGGCCGGGACACTCTCGGGCGCGCCCAAAGTGAGGGCGATGGAAATCATCAACGCGCTTGAGCCCCACAGCCGCGTGGTCTACGGCGGTTGCATAGGCTACCTCGGACTGAACGGCGACATCAACCAAGCCATCACCATCCGCTCGTTTCTGTCGCTCGGCGGACGGCTCTACTCACAGGCCGGAGCCGGCATCGTGGCGCGCTCCAACCCCGAAAGCGAATTGCAGGAGACCCGCAACAAACTCGGCGCGCTGATGAAAGCCATCGAACGTGCCAAAGACTTCTAATCGCCTACGTAACTATGAAGACCCTTATATTCGACAACTACGACTCGTTTACCTACAACATCGCCCATTGCCTGCGCGAGCTTGGAGTGGAGCACGACGTGGTGCGCAACGACCAAATCACCCTTGACGAAGTCGCGGCCTACGACCGCATCATCATCTCGCCCGGCCCCGGCATACCCTCGGAAGCAGGTATACTCATGGAAATGCTCGCGCGGTATGCCGACAAGCGTCCCATCCTCGGCGTGTGCCTCGGCCATCAGGCGCTCGGCGAACACTTCGGCGCCAAGCTCCGCAATCTCGACGAAGTGTGGCACGGAGTGGCCTCACCACTCATCATCACCACCCCGGGGCATCCGATGTTCGACGGACTGCGGGGCGAGGTAGAAGCGGGAAGGTATCACTCGTGGGTGGTTTCGCGCGAGGAATTTCCCGAGGAGCTTGAAATCACGGCCCTAAGCCCCGACGGAGAAATCATGGCCATGGCACACAGGCGTCTGCCGGTGTGGGGCGTGCAATTTCACCCCGAATCGGTGCTGACGCCCCAAGGCATAACGATAATCAAGAACTGGATTGACTCAACGCAGCAATGAAAGAGATACTAAACAAAATGTTCGAGCATCAGAACCTGACCCGCGGGGAAGCGCGGGAGGTGCTGCTCAACACCGCAGCGGGGCGCTACAACGACGCGCAACTCTCGGCCTTCATGACCGTGTTTCTGATGCGCGCCATCACGCTTGACGAACTGGCGGGATTTCGCGACGCCCTACTCGAACTGCGCACGCCCCTCGACCTCGGTTGCCCCGACGCCATCGACATCGTGGGAACGGGAGGCGACGGAAAGAACACATTCAACATCTCTACGGCAACCTGCTTCGTGGTGGCGGCAACAGGTATTCCGGTGGTGAAACATGGCAACTACGGCGCCTCGTCGGTGTCGGGCGCCTCGAACGTGCTCGAAGAACACGGAGTGAAATTCACCGCCGACAGCGGGCGGCTGCGGCGTTCGCTCGAAGAGAGCGGCGTGGCCTACCTTCACGCACCCTTCTTCAGCCCCGCGCTCAAGACAGTAGCACCCGTGAGGAAAGCCCTCGGAGTGAGAAACTTCTTCAACATGCTCGGTCCGATGGTCAACCCAACGTTGCCCCGTTACCAGCTGCTCGGAGTCTACAACCTCAAACTCCTCCGCCTCTACCGCTACATCACCGAACGCGAAGGGATAGACTGCACCGTAATCCACTCGCTCGACGGCTATGACGAAATCTCGCTTACCGCGCCGTTCAAGGTTGCCTCGAAAGAGCGCGAAGCTGTCCTGACACCCGCCGACCTCGGAATGGAGAAAGCGCAGCCCGAAGAGCTTTCGGGAGGCGAGACAGTGAAGGAAGCCGCGAAGATTTTCGACAACGTTCTCGAAGGGCGCGGGAGCGAGGCGCAGCGAAATTGCGTAGTGGCCAACGCCGCGTTTGCCATTCTCACCGTGCGCCCGGAGCTTACGCTTGCCGACGCGCTCGGCATGGCGCGCGAAGCCCTCGAGTCGGGCCGCGCCTCGGAAGTGTTCAGGAAATTCGTAACCCTCAACTCGTGAAATCATGGCCGACATTCTGAAACACATCGCCGCACACAAGGCAGCCATACTGCGCGCGACCCCACGCCTCGCGCTCCCGTCGCGACCGATGACGCGGAAATTCTCGCAGGCGTTAGCAGCCTCACCGACCGGCATCATAACCGAATTCAAACGCCGCTCCCCCTCGAAAGGAGAAATCCACCCCTGCGCGTTGCCCGAGGAGGTAATCCCGGCCTACGAGAGCGCGGGTGCGACCTGCTGCTCCGTGCTGACCGACACCCCATACTTCGGCGGCTCGCTGAGCGACCTCGCCGTGGCCCGAAGCGTGACAACGCTCCCCCTGCTGAGAAAGGATTTCGTGATAGCGGAAACCCAGATAGCCGAGGCGGCACTTGCCGGAGCCGACGCCGTGCTGCTGATAGCCGCCCTGCTGGAGCGCACGAGGGTGGAGGAACTGACCGCCGCGGCGCATGAGGCGGGGCTGGAGGTCTTGTTTGAAATCCATTCGGAGAGGGAGTTGGAACGCTTCACGGAAAGTGTCGACATGATAGGAGTCAACAACCGCGACCTCACGACATTTCACACCGACCCGACACTTTCGGAGAAGGTGGCCGACGCACTTCCTGAAAACATCGTGAAAGTGGCGGAATCGGGGCTGACATCGTTTGAGGAAGTGAGACGTCTGCGCAGCCTCGGTTACCGAGGATTTCTGATTGGCGAAACATTCATGCGCGCAGCCTCCCCGGGCGTCGCGCTAAGAGTCTTTCTCGATGGGAAGACATTATGACATAAAGGTTTGCGGGAACCGCCACAACATAGCCGAGGTTGACGATTGTCGCCCCGACTTCTTAGGCGTAATCTTTCACCCGGCCTCGCCGCGACACTACGACGCCGAGAGCATTCCTGACGACATCGTGACGCCGCGCGTGGCCGTGTTTGTCAACGCCAGCGTGGAGAGGATTGTAGAGCAGGCGCAGAAGGTCGGGGCAAAAATCGTGCAACTGCACGGCAACGAAACGCCAGACGACTGCGCCGCCGTAGCCGCAAGAGGATTTGAAGTGTGGAAAGCCGCAGCCGTCGCAGGGGCAGACTCGTTTGACGCGCTGAAGGCCTATCGCGGCATCGTGGCAAGATTTCTCTTTGACACGCGATGTGAGGGGCACGGCGGGAGCGGAAGGCAATTCGACTGGCGGCTGATTGACGCCTACACCCTCGACGTCCCGTTCATGCTCGCGGGCGGCATAGCAGAGGCGGATGCAACGCGGCTTCTCGAAATCGACCACCCGATGCTCGCAGGATTTGACATCAACTCCCGTTTTGAAATCTCGCCCGGGCGCAAAGACATTCAAGCAATTAAACATTTCATCTCAAAGATTCGCAGAACATGACACGACTCGACGCACTCTTCGCACGCAAACCACGCAACATACTCTCGGTCTACCTCACGGCAGGCTATCCGGAACTAAACTCAACCGTACCCCTCATCCAAAGTCTCGCAGCAAGCGGAAAGGTAGACATGATAGAACTCGGCGTGCCATTCTCCGACCCGATGGCCGACGGCCCCGTGATTCAGGCCTCGTCGGCTCAGGCACTTCGCAACGGAATGACCCTGAAAACTCTGCTCGGACAGGCCGCCGAGGCGCGGCGACTTTGCCCCGACCTGCCAATGGTATTGATGGGATACCTCAACCCCATGATACAATTCGGGATAGAAAACTTGTTTGAAGCGTGCCGCGAAGCAGGGATAGACGCAATGATAATCCCCGACCTACCATTCCACGAATACATGCGCGACTTCCGCAGCCTATGCCAAAGCTACGGCATCCCGATGATTATGCTCATCACCCCCGAAACGTCGGACGAACGCATCAGGCTGATTGACGAAAACTGCGACGGATTCATCTACATGGTCTCGGCCGCATCGACCACAGGCACACGCTCAAACTTCGGCCCGGAGCAGACAGACTACTTCAAGCGCATCGACGCGCTCGACCTCAAACATCCGCGACTCATAGGTTTCGGCATTTCCAACCCCGAGACACTCGCCGACGCGCAGACCTATTCATCGGGGGCAATCGTGGGGTCGCTGTTCATCAAGGCCCTTGCCACGCCCGACCCGACGCGTACACTTCTCAAGACCCTCGGCCTCGAAGAGTGAAACACGAGGAAAAACGCGCGGCGCGAGAAAGATTTTCGTCGTAATGACATTGTTTTTCGACATAGAATTTGTAACTTTGCAAAATCAAGCCCCGAAGGCTTGACCAGCGAACTAAAAAACTTTGTTTCGATAAACATAAAACTATGGCAACAAAACCTTTCGTCTATCAGCCGATGTTTCCCCACGGCGAAGACACCACCGAATACTACAAGCTCACCTCGGACTACGTCAAGGTAGAAAACTGGGGCGGTCACGAATTTCTCGTAATCGACCCTGAAGCCCTCACCGTGATGGCCCGCGCCTGCACCCACGACAACGCGTTCATGCTGCGTCGCGAGCACAACCAGATGGTGGCCAACATCCTTGCCGACCCCGAAGCATCTGAAAACGACAAGTTCGTGGCCCTCACGATGCTCCGCAACGCCGAGGTAGCCGCCAAGGGACAGCTCCCCTTCTGTCAGGACACCGGTACAGCCATCTGCCACGGCGAAAAAGGACAGAACGTATTCACCGGCTGCGACGACGAAGAGAAAATTGCCAAGGGCGTTTACCTCACCTACACCACCGACAATCTGCGCTACTCGCAGAACGCCCCCCTCACCATGTATGACGAGGTGAACACCGGCACCAACCTCCCCGCACAGATAGACATCCACGCTACCGAAGGCGACGAATACCGCTTCCTCTTCGTGGCCAAGGGCGGCGGCTCGGCCAACAAGACCTATCTCTATCAGGAGACCAAGGCCGTGCTCAACCCCAAGACCCTCATCCCCTTCCTCGTAGAGAAGATGCGTTCGCTCGGCACGGCAGCATGTCCTCCCTACCACATCGCCATCGTCGTAGGCGGCACCTCGGCCGAGAAGAACCTCGAAACCGTCAAGAAGGCCTCCGTGAAGTATTACGACAACCTTCCCACCACGGGCAATGAATATGGCCGCGCCTTCCGCGACGTAGAAACCGAGAAGCTGCTCAAGAAAGAGGCCGAACGTCTCGGACTGGGCGCGCAGTTCGGCGGCAAGTACTTCGCCCACGACATCCGCGTGATACGTCTCTCGCGCCACGGCGCATCGTGCCCCATCGGTATCGGCGTGAGCTGCTCGGCCGACCGCAACATCAAGGCGAAAATCAACCGCGACGGCATCTGGATTGAGAAACTCGACTCGAACCCCGGCGAACTCATCCCCGAAGAATACCGCAACGCAGGCGAGGGCGAAGTGGTGAAAATCGACCTCAACCGCCCCATGGCAGAAGTTCTGGCCGAACTCACGAAATATCCCGTCTCGACCCGCCTCTCGCTCAACGGCACCATCATCGTAGGCCGCGACATAGCCCACGCCAAAATCAAAGAGCGTCTCGACAGCGGCGAGCCCATGCCCCAGTATCTCAAAGACCATCCCATCTACTACGCCGGCCCCGCCAAGACCCCCGAAGGCATGCCCTCAGGCTCGTTCGGTCCCACCACGGCAGGCCGTATGGACAGCTATGTAGACCAGTTCCAGAGCGCAGGCGGCTCGATGATTATGATTGCCAAGGGCAACCGCTCGAAACAGGTGACCGATGCCTGCCACAAGCATGGCGGTTTCTATCTGGGCTCGATAGGCGGACCCGCAGCCGTGCTCGCGCAGAACTCAATCAAGAAGGTAGAACTCCTCGAATATCCCGAACTCGGCATGGAAGCCATCTGGAAAATCGAGGTGGAAGACTTCCCCGCCTTCATCCTCGTAGACGACAAAGGCAATGACTTCTTCACCGAGATAACCAACAAGTGTCTCGGCTGCGCCATCGCCTCTGACGACAAGCATTGAACAGTCGAAATCGCTTAACCCTACTTAGGTGAACATCTACGACCTGCGACGATATGGCATCATCAGTTTTCTGGTGATGTCTATCGTCGTTGTCGCAGGTTTTCTGGCCTACTCGGATTCGCTCGTGGCCGAACTGTCGGCGCAGGAGCGGTCGAGGATGCAAATCTGGGCCGACGCGACAACCGAGATAGCCAACATGGCCGCCTCGGAAACCGACGGGTCGGGCACCACGATGGATTTCCTTCTGTCGATAATCGAAGACAATCATTCGATTCCGGTGCTTCTCACCGACGCGGAAGGCAACATTCTGAACCACCGCAACTTCCGACTGCCGGAGCAGGTGGACGAAACCGTACCGTTCGCCCTTTCGACGACCAACGCCCGGTATCTCGAAAAGAAACTCGCCAAGATGCGCGAGACGCCCAACGTGATAGAAATCCGCGTGGCCGACCGCGACGTGCAGTATCTCTACTATGAAGATTCGAAGTTGCTGCGGACACTGAGCTACTTTCCCTATGTGCAGGTGGCGGTGCTACTGGCATTCGTCCTCATCGTCTACTACGCCGTATCGTCGACCAAACGCGCGGAGCAGAACAAGGTATGGGTAGGCCTCTCGAAAGAGACCGCGCATCAGCTCGGCACCCCGATTTCATCGCTCATGGCATGGATGGAATTGCTCCCGGCGCTCGGCGTGGACAGCGACACCGTGACGGAAATGAACAAGGACGTCAACCGACTCTCGACAATAGCCTCGCGATTTTCGAAAATCGGCTCGCGCCCCACACTTGACGAGGCCGATTTGACTGAAATGACGGCAGGGTCGGTGAGATACATGTCGACGCGTGTGGCCAAGACCGTCAACCTGACACTTGAGTCAGACGGAGAGCCTGTCGTCGTAGCCATGTCTCAGCCGCTGCTCGAGTGGGTGCTGGAAAACCTGATAAAAAACGCAGTAGACGCCATGGAAGGGCGCGGCGACATCAGGGTGAAACTGTCGAAGGACGCGCAGAAAGCTGTCATCGACGTGACCGACACAGGCAAAGGCATTTCCAGAAAAAACATCAAGAATGTATTCAATCCCGGTTTCACGACCAAGAAACGCGGTTGGGGTCTGGGACTGACGCTTGCCAAGAGAATTGTAGAAGAGTATCACGGGGGAAAAATTTTCGTAAAATCGTCAACCCCCGGGGCAGGCACGACGTTTACTGTAGAAATTCCCCTCTTAAGTATGCGTTAGAAATTATTTAATGCATTGGCTCATGAATTCTGAGGAGTACTTTTTAATTCGACTTCAGTTGTTATGGAACCCCATAACGCCTTCAGCCGAATGCAAAATTTCATCCTCATACTGAACGACACAAAAATGACCGTAAACGAGCTATCTAAGCAGATTACAACACTCCTCACTCCACGCTACGACAAGGAGGAAGCTCCATGGATTGCGCGCATCATCTTTGAGCAAGTCAAGGGATGGACGCGCACGGATATGCTCGTGCATGCCGACGACGAAGCGAGCGATTTTGTGGTGGAGCAAACCACCGAAATCGCGTGGAAATGTGCCGAAGGGACACCCATACAATACGTACTCGGCGAGACACAGTGGCACGGGTTGAAACTGAAGGTGACACCCGACGTGCTCATCCCGCGTCCGGAGACCTCGATGCTCGTAGACATCATCACCGACACGGTAGGAGGCCGCTCGGACCTCAACGTGCTCGACCTCTGCACAGGGTCAGGGTGTATCGCCGTGGCTCTCGCGCGGCAATTGCCATTTGCCAAAGTTTCGGCGGGAGACATCTCGACGAAAGCGTTAGAAGTGGCCCGCGAGAACGCGGAATTGACCAAAACCAAAATCAACTTTTTCGAATGTGACGTCAGGCTGCCGCTGCCACTACCCGACGGCACGCAGGATGTAATCGTGGCCAATCCGCCCTACGTGCTCGAAAGCGAGCGCAAAGAGATGGAGGAACATGTTGAAGCCCACGAGCCGGCCCTCGCACTTTTCGTGCCCGACGACGACCCGCTGCGGTTTTACACACCGATAGCGCGTGAGGCGTCGCGACTGCTCAAACCGGGCGGATATCTGTTTTTTGAAATCAACCCTCTTTGCGCAGGAGAGATGAGAAAGATGCTCGCCGCGGAGGGGTTTGACGACATCAGCATTCAAAAGGATATGTATGGCAAAGATAGATTTGCCATATGTAAGGTCTAAAAGTATAACGCCAAATGAAGATGCGAAGCAAACGACCTATAAGCTACGAAGAGGCCAAAGCCCGGGCGGGGGCGTTGTGCTCGCGGTGTGAGCAATGTTCGCCCGACCTTCTGAAAAAATTTCAGACGTGGGGTCTGTCGCAGGGTGACGCAAACCGATTGATAACCGAATTGAAACGACTGCGTTGGGTGGACGACACTCGTTATGCCCGCGCGTTCGCCCACGACAAAGTGAGCTATTCAGGCTGGGGACGGCACAAAATCGCGGCGGCATTAGCTGCGCGGCGGCTGCCCCGCGAGGCCGTGGAATGTGCGTTTGACGACGTAGATGAGGACGAATACGAAGAGGTGGCGCTCAGAGTGGTGAGGGCAAAAGTCAGGAGCATGAAGGCGCCGCTGTCAGACTATGAGACCAAGGCCAAAGTCTATCGTTTCGCCATGTCGCGCGGGTTTGAGACATCGCTTGTCTCGCGCATTGTGGCGCGCGTCGCAGCCGAACAAGCCGAGGAGGCTGAAGCAGAAGCCGAAGATGAATAAGCTCGTAAGCGCGCTGCTGAGCGTGGTGTGTCCCGACCTCTGTCTGCTCTGCGGCACCTCCCTGATAGAAGGCGAAGAGAAAATCTGTCTGAACTGCGTGTTGAAGCTGTCGGTGACCAACTTTCTGCCACCTTACACCGACAACGAGCTAACGGAACGGCTTGCCACACTTCGGGCCGACGTGAGACGCGGCGTGGCGTTCATGCACTACGAGCGAGGAAACCATTCGGCCCGACTGATACAGGAAATCAAGTTTAACAAGCGGCCGTCGGCCATGATGCCCATACTCGACTATCACGTTCCGAGGTTGAAGAGCGAAGGATTTTTCGACGGCATCGACCTGCTGATGCCCGTGCCGCAGCATTGGACGCGCCTGCTTTCGCGCGGCTATTCGCAGACCCTCATCCTGGCCCGCGAAATGTCGAGAAAGACCGGCATACCCGTGGCGCGAAACCTTTATGCGAAGCGTCGGCACACGTCGCAGACGCAATTTGACGCCGAAGCCCGCAGAAACAACGTAGTAGACGTTTTCGCCGTGCGAAATCCCTCCCACCTCGCCGGGAAGCACATACTTCTCGTGGAGGATGTGGTGACCACCGGCTCGACCGTCTACAACGCCATGACCACCCTCTCAGCCGCCGAGCCATCGGTGGTGATTTCAGTCTACACCCTTTCGCTGACCCTATGACGACACGATACATCTCGACAGTCTACGCCTCTCCATACGGGAGATTTACAATTGTCAACCGCGACGAAGAAGCCGTTATCGCAGCCTACTGGGATGACGTGCAGCCACCGGTGCTCCGCCGCAAAAATGTGACAGAAAAGCCATCGGAGCTTAACGACAGATGGTATGACTTTCTCTTCGGAGGCAGGGACATTCCCGCACCACCCTTCGAAATCACAGGCACAACGTTTCAGAAAGCCGTCTATGAAGCCACGCGGAACGTTGCCAAAGGGCGCGTGGCGACCTATGGCGAGATAGCGCGTCAAATCGGAAAGCCGACAGCGTTCAGGGCTGTAGCGCAGGCATTGAAGGCCAATCCTCTTGCGATATTCGTGCCGTGTCATCGAGTGGTTGCCTCAGGGGGTATGGGCGGCTTCAACGCGGGTATCGAACGCAAAAGAGCCATACTCGGCGACGAGCTTTCGGCCGATGTTTTGGACAGTCTGAAAGGATAAGTGAAATTCGACGTTCGACGGTAGGATATTACAGAGAAAATTCGTAACTTTGTTGTAAGTAAGTTCAAAAAATAAAACGATATATGTAAAGAAAAATTCTTGAACAATCAAACTCGTTATTTTTGTTCATTTATTTTTCTCACTTACTTCAATCAGAACTCCTCATTATGACTACGCCCCCAAAAATGTCATGGCAACGCCTGATAACCGACAAACGATTCGGGCTTGAGCACTATCACGACACGAAGCCCGGAATACGCAGCGACTTCCGCCGCGATTTCGACAGGCTCGTTTTTTCGTCGCCCTTCAGACGACTCCAGAACAAGACGCAGGTGTTTCCTCTTCCGGGAAGCATCTTCGTCCACAACCGCCTGACGCATAGTCTTGAGGTGGCCAGCGTGGGGCGCAGTCTGGCCGACGAGGTGGTCAATGGATTGAGGGCCCGACATGAGTCGGAAGAGGTGAGGAGAAGTCTGACCGACATCCCCGACATCGTGGCGGCCGCCTGTCTGGCTCACGACCTCGGCAACCCGCCCTTCGGACATTCGGGAGAGCGCGCCATCTCGGCCTATTTCAGCGAAGGCGAGGGGGCGAAATTCCGCTGTCAGCTGACCGAAGAGGAATGGGCAGACCTGACCCACTTCGAAGGAAACGCAAACGCCTTCCGCCTGCTCACACATCAATTCAAAGGGAGACGCCCCGGAGGATTTGCCATGACCTATTCGACGCTCGCCTCAATCGTGAAATATCCTTTCGAGGCCTCGCTCGCCACGGCAAAAGGAAAATCGGGATTTTTCACCGCCGAGAAGGAAGACTTCATACGCGTAGCCGACGAAGTGGGAATGATAAGACTTGACGTCGAGGATGGAAAGGTGCGCTACGCCCGTCACCCGCTCGTCTATCTCGTAGAGGCGGCCGACGACATCTGCTATATGATAATGGACATCGAGGATGCCCACAAACTGGGCATTCTGTCGACCGAGGAAGTAATACCGCTCTTTCTGAGTTTCTTTGACGAAGCGAGGCGCGCCCATCTGGAGCGCGTGATGCAAATGGTGGACGACCCTCACGAAAAGATTTCCTATCTTCGCTCGTCAATCATCGGCATTCTCGTGCAGCGATGTGCCGAGACGTTTGTCGAGAATGAAGACGCGATACTCGAAGGGACGTTCAAAGGCACGCTGATGGAGAGAATCCCCGAGCGCGAGCGCAAAGCCTACAAGGAATGTGAGGCACTTTCGTGGCGGAAACTCTACAGTGCCCCAGACGTGGTGGACCTCGAGCTGGCAGGCACACGCATCATATCGTTTCTGATGCACGAGCTTGTGAAAGCGGTCACCGAGCCGTCGCTCAACTACTCGCAACTTCTTCTGGCCCGCATTCCAAGCCAATATGAAACTGACGCGCCAACTCTCTACAGAAGGCTTTTGGGAGTGCTCGACCACATCTCGGGGATGACCGATGTCTACGCCCTCGACCTTTACAGGCGACTGAACGGAATGAGTCTAAAAATCGAAAACTAATGACAAGGAAATTTCTCACCATATTATTTTTGCTTCCGGCATTTCTTTCCTCCCTGGCCATAGGGGTAGACGAAGTGCCAAACGTGCACCTTTCGGACAGCACCGCATTCGTGTCGAATCCCTCAGGAGTGCTTTCCGCTTCGGCAGTACGCACCATCAATTCGCGACTGCGCGAGTTGCGGGCCAAGACTTCGGCCGAAGTGGCGGTGGTGGTGGTCGACAAAGCCGACACCGACATCGACGAATTTGCCACCGGAATCTTCGACAAGTGGGGCATCGGAAAATCTGACAATGACAACGGTGTGCTCGTAGTGGTGTCGCTCGACGACCGCGAAGCAGTGATACGCACCGGCTATGGCATGGAGGGCGTATTGCCCGACGTGGTGTGCGGCCGGATACTGAGAAACAAAATGTTTCCGTCGTTCAAACAGGGAAATTATGACCTTGGTGTGTATGACGGAGTAACGGAAATCAGCCGTATTCTTTCCGACCCCTCGTATGCCGAGGAAATCAAATCTAAGCAGAGGAACGACAGCCTCGCGGGAGCCGGAGACGACTACGGCGAGGAAATGTTCAGTCTCTACATCGGACTGGCTGCTGCAATTTCGGTGGGTATGATTGTGTGGGTAATCGTCGTAAGAGTGAGAGCCCGGAGGAAATTCGGGACAGACGAAGTGGCACGATGGCGCGCGCTCCGCAGCAACAATACGTTTTTCTATGTGATGGCCTTCATCACGCTCGGTATGGCTGTGCCGGCACTTCTCATGCTTCTTTGGAGTGAGCGCCGCCTGCGCCGCCACAAGAGGAACTGTCCGGAATGCGGCACGCGCATGAAGCTCCTTGACGAGCAGACCGACAACAATTACCTCAACGCGCAGCAGGACCTGGAAGAGAAACTCAATTCGGTGGATTACGACGTATGGCTCTGCCCGCACTGCAATCACACCGACATCCGCCCCTACGTCAATCCCGAAAGCGCGTACAAAGAATGTCCCGTGTGCCATACGCGCGCTATGAGTCTCTCCGACCGCCAAACTATCACCCCCGCCACGACACACAGCGAGGGTGAAGGCGAGGACACATGGTATTGCCGTGCGTGCGGACACTCACAGAAACGACGTTTCAAGATAGCGCGTAAACCCGACACCGACGCATTGGCCGCAGCGGCGGCAGCAGCCACGATAGCGAGTCGGCGCAGTCGCCGCATGGGTCGCGGGTTTGGCGGCGGAGGCTTTGGCGGCGGATTCGGAGGAGGTTCGTTTGGCGGCGGGAGAACTGGCGGCGGAGGCGCGCGAGGCGGATGGTGACACGTTTCGAAGAACTCATAGGAGAGATAGCCGACTTCATCTGCGGCTATCCACTGTTTCTGCTTCTTATAGGAGGGGGATTGTTTCTCTTTGTCTATTCGGGAATGGTGTCGGTGAGAAGATTGCCCGATGCCATACGCGAGTTGCGGAGGTCGCGCAGCGACACCTCGGGAGGAAACATTTCGTCGGCTCAGGCATTGGTCTCGGTAGTGGCGGCAACCGTAGGGATGGGCAATATCGCGGGAGTTGCCATAGCACTCGTCATGGGCGGACCGGGGGCTGTGTTCTGGATGTGGGTGAGCGCCGTAGTGGGAATGTCTACAAAATTTCACGAAGGAGTTCTGGCGACAAAATACAAGATTTTCCATTCCGACGGTCGAGCGGAGGGCGGGACAATGCACATCATCGACCGCGGACTCGGGCGACGTGCCCACTGGCTCGCCGTGACCTTTGCTTTCGCCGGGATGCTCGGAACGCTCTGCATCATCAATGCCAACCAGCTGACGGAAGCAGTGTCGACCGCCTGGCAGACGCACCTGCCACTCCCCTCGCCTCTCTTCGGTCTTGACCGGGAGTCGACCCTCCGGCTTGCAATCGGACTGGCGATAGCCGTTGTGGTGTCGCTCGTGACGCTCGGAGGCATCAGACGCATTGCTTCTGTGGCAGGTTGGCTCGTGCCGTTCATGGTAGGGCTCTACTTTCTGCTCGTGGCTTGGATTATCGTCACCCACATCGACGAAGTGCCCGGAGTGTTTGGCCGCATTTTCGCGGAAGCATTCAATCTGAGAGCCGGATGGGGCGCACTGGCCGGCATTGCTATTATCGGAGCGAGACGAGCCATGCTCGTAAACGATGCCGGCGTAGGAACGGCAACGATAATGCACGGAGCATCGTCGAACACCGCCCCTGAGAGGGAAGGTCTCATTGCCATGCTCGGCCCGGCCATTGACTCGGGAATGGTGTGCACGCTGACAGCCGTGGCGCTCCTTCTCTGCGCCGATTTCGATACTGTCGAGGGCGTCAAAGGTCTGCAAGTGGCGATGGATGCGTTCGGCCGCGGAGTGCCGTGGGGAGAATACCTGCTGCTGATAATAGTAACATGCTTCGCGCTTTCGTCTATGTTTTCCTACAGCTTCTACGGCACGCGGTGCGCGGCCTACCTGTTCGGCGAACGACGCTCGCGACTATACACATTTTTCTTCATAGCCACACTGGTGGTTTTCGCAGTAATTCCGCTCGGCGTTGCCGTGGGGTTCTGCGACCTGTTTTATGCTCTCATGGCATTTCCCACCATGATAACCCTGCTGCTGATGCGCAAGGAGGTGAGAGAAATCATCAAACTCAAACTTGACACGAAAAGAAATGGACAATAACGAACAAGAAGAATATTACGACCCGGAACTTGAAGCGACAATGCCGGCCGAAAGTGTGCCTGTGGGAACGGGAGCGGACGGCGAAGACCTCTATGAGCACTTCCGATTCGTAGCCGACAAAGGCCAGCAATTGCTGAGGGTAGACAAGTTTCTCGTAAGCCGACTCGAACATTCGTCGCGAAACCGCATACAGCAGGCAGCCGACGCCGGGTGTATACTCGTAAACGGGAAGGCCGTCAAATCAAACTATCGCGTGAAGCCTCTTGACGTGGTGCAAGTGGTGATGGACCGCCCGCGATATGAGTTTGAGATTATCGCCGAAGATATACCTTTGGATATAGTCTATGAGGATGCCGACCTGCTCGTAGTCAACAAACCCGCGGGACTCGTGGTGCACCCCGGACACGGCAACTATTCGGGCACGTTGGTCAACGCCCTTGCTTGGCACTTCCGCGACAATCCCGACTATGATGTCAGCGACCCCCGCATGGGACTCGTGCATCGTATTGACAAAGATACGAGCGGGCTTCTCGTGGTGGCAAAAACACCGGATGCGAAGACGCACCTCGGGAAACAGTTTTTCAACAAAACCACGAAGCGCGAATACAACGCCCTCGTGTGGGGAGTGCCCTCGCCCGCGCAAGGACGCATCGAAGGCAACATCGGACGTAATCCCAAAGACCGCCTGCAAATGACGGTGCTGCCTCCCGACGACCCTACGGGCAAACATGCCGTCACGCATTACGAGGTGCTCGAAGATTTCGGGCATGTGGCGCTCGTGAAATGCGTACTTGAGACGGGCCGCACGCATCAGATACGTGTCCACATGACCCGCATCGGACATCCACTTTTTGCCGACGCGCGCTATGGCGGCGACAAAATTCTGCGCGGCGAACGCTCGTCGACTTATCAGAAATTCATAGCCAACTGCTTCGAAATCTGCCCGCGCCAGGCACTCCATGCCCGCACGCTCGGCTTCGTGCATCCCCGCACCGGAGAGGAAATGTTTTTCTCAGCTCCTGTTCCCCCCGACATGACCGAGCTCATCGACAAATGGCGCCGCCGCGCAAACGGAGCCAAGTAAGCCACTCACCGGACAAAAACGAAACCACCCCGACACTCGTAAACGAGTATCGGGGTGTTGTATCATATCTCTGCAAAGCTATTTCGCCGTTATTATGGCGGGGCCGGGGATGAAGTAGAATTCGACGCGGCGGTTGGCGGCACGGCCTTTACGTGTTTCGTTGCTGTCGACGGGCGAACCGTCGCCCATTTCGTAGGGGATGATAATCAGTTCCTCCGGGAGACGTTCGAGGAGAAAGTCGTAGATGGTGTTGTTGCGCTGCTGCGAGAGAAGATTGTTGTAGAATTCGGAGCCGGTGTTGTCGGTGTGGACGGCGTAGACGAATTTGTAGTTCATAGGGTCGCCTTCAAGTTCGGCAATCAGCGGAGTCAGCAGAGGGGCAGCCTCAGGCGAGAGGAGCGTATCGTTGGGCTGAAACAGACGGTCGGACGGCACAGTCACCAACACGACATCATTATTGCGCATCAACTCGACGTCGTATTTCTTATCTTTCAGCCTCTTGTAGAGCGCAGTCATTTTGGACGAGACAGCCGACTGGACCTTTTGAGGCACCTCCGGGGTATCAATGTTCTGGTCGAGCTCCATATCCATGAATATGGTCTCGTCATAATCTTTGAGAGGGTCGGGGGCTTTCGGAGCCGCCACAGATGAGAGGCTCAGAGCGAGAAGAGAGAGAATCGAGAAGAGAGGGCGCAACATGACTATGGATTTTGGATGATTTGGAAGGAAAGCGGAGCGGTTGGAGTTCACTCGTCAAGGGTGGCTTCGTAAGCAATTTCGGCTTCGACTATCGCAGGCACCATTTCGCGGGTGATGGGCGACTCCTTGTCTTTGGCAAGCAGCTTTATGATGTGGGCCGTAAGCGCATCGACGTCAAGTTCCTCGTCGGAATCAAGGTCAAGCTGCCCGTTGTCTTCATACCAATCCCAGATGATGTCGAGCACGTTGAGCATCTCGTCTTCGGAGACCGTATCGCGCGAAGTTTCAGGAAGGGCAGCAAGCATAGCCTTGACGGCGTCGGTTTCGTTGTATTCTTTCATAGTCTCGTGTGTTAATTGAGGTTCAGAATCTCGGGGGGAATACTGGTGGTGAGGATTTCGGTTTCAGGGTCGACGGAAGTGATAAATTCGTCGGCCACAGGCACGAGAATTTCACGGCCATTCTCGTCGGTAATTACGAAAAGAATGTTGGCGGTCGAGTCGTTAACGTCTGTTATAGTGCCGATTTGACCTTGTTCATCGTCAATCACTTTAAAACCAATCAGGTCGGAGGCATAGAAACCATCATCTTCATAATCGCCGTCTTCATCGTCGTCGTCCTCCTGCAAAGCTTCGTCATCGCGAAGGAGATAGATAGTGCGGTTGACAAACTCGCGCACTTGCTCGTCAGAGTCAATGCCGTCAATTGACACGAGTGAAGTATCGGCGGTCTTCGGACGTACCGAGGCTATGAAGAAAGGCACGAAAAGCCCTTCAATCTCAACTACGATACATTTGACGGCGCTCAGGTCGGCATCGATATCGAGCGTGACGGATATCTCACCTTTTATGCCGTGAGGTTTGTTGAAGCGGCCGGCTTCGAGCAGTTCGGTTCGTTTTATCATGTGCAGCGATTGAGTGTATGGAAGCGATTACTTCTTTTTCTTCTTTTTTCCCGTCGTGGGAGGCGCAACGATTTTGAAGTCGTGCAGACGGATATCGGCATGTGTCAGGTCAATCATACCATGCGACATCTCCGCGAGGTCCTTGAACACACGCTCGTCTCGCACTCCATCCTTGTTGTTGGCGAGGAGAGTCTTCTTGAGATGATTGGCAATGAGGAAAACGAGCTCGTCGCGTTCGGGGCCGTTGTCCATGGTCAGGGCATGCTCCACCATTTTCTCGATTTCCTTGCCGTAGACACGCTGACGGATGAAGTTGTGTCCGTAGCTCACATGTTCTGGACGGCCGGCAAACTTCTCGGGTGTGGCGGGAGTGACAGGCCAGTCGATGTCGAGCTTGAAATCGGCCATGATTGCGAGATGGTCCCAAAGTTTCTGCTTGTAGTCTTCCTCCTCGCGCACTTTGGGCAGAATGCGTGCCATGGCGTTGATTATGGAATGGGCGCAGACGGTGCGCTCCTCGCGGTCGGTGATAGTGAGGCAGTAATTGACCATGTCCTGTATGGTGCGACCATACTGGGGCATTTTCAATGTAGGGTTGTAGGTGTTGTAAGTCAGCATAAACGTTGAAAGGTGGCCGAGCGGGGCGACAGCATTCTTGCCGCCGCCTCACGCCGGTCACATACAATATAAACGTCGGAGGGATATTACATGTTCATACCGCCGTCGACCTGGATGACCTGGCCGGAGACGTACGAGCTCATGTCGGAAGCGAGGAAGGTAGCCACGTTGGCGATGTCTTCCACCTGACCGGCGCGACGCAGAGGAATTTTCTGCGCCCACTCCTTGCGGACATCCTCGGGGAGAGCTGCGGTCATGGCAGTTTCGATGAAGCCGGGGGCGATGGCGTTGGCACGGATGCCGCGCGAGCCCACTTCCTGACCGATTGACTTGGCGAGAGCGATGAGGCCGGCCTTAGAGGCAGCATAGTTGGCCTGTCCTGCGTTGCCGTGGACACCGACAACAGAGGCCATGTTGATGATGGAGCCTGAGCGCTGACGCATCATGATGGGGAGGACGGCGTGGATGAAGTTGAAGGCACTCTTGAGGTTGACGTTGATGACGGCATCCCACTGGCCTTCGCTCATGCGCATCATCAGACCGTCTTTGGTGATACCTGCGTTATTGACGAGCACGTCGATGTGACCGAAGTCTTCCTTGACCTTTGCAACGACCTCTTCGGTCTGGGCGAAGTCGGCTGCGTTTGACGCATAGCCTTTAGCCTTCACGCCGAGAGCTTCGAGTTCGCGCTCGGTGGCTTCCATGTTTTCGTCGCGGTTGAGGTCGGTGAAAGCGATATCAGCGCCTTCCTGAGCAAATTTGAGAGCTATGCCCTTGCCGATACCGCGCGAAGCGCCGGTGATAAGGGCTACTTTTCCTTCGAGTAATTTCATAATTCGGAGTAAGTGAATATGGTATTGTAAAGTTTGAGAAATATTCGCGGGAGGATTATTGCGCCGGAGGCAGCGGACTGACGTGTGAGCACATCAGGGCTATCACGTCGCGGCGGATGGCTTCAGGGGTGAGGCCGAGTTCGGCGAAATTGTCGTGCGCATGGGTGAAGTCGACGCCTTTGAACACCATCTGATAGACAGCGGGCAGCGATGAAGCGCGCACTTCGTCGAAGTCGCCGGAGGCAATTCCCTCGGCAATCAGGCGGTTGAAGAGATGACGCTCTTTCTCGACGGCCAGCACGCGGATGCGTTCGAGCCTCACATGGTCGAGGCTCAAAAACGACAGCAGTCCCGAAGAGACCGACGACGAGGAGCGGATAGTCTCGTCGACGATGTCGAATCTCACCTCAAGATAGTGCAGCAGCTTGTCGCGGGCGGGCATATCGCTCTCGACGATATCGCGAAACCGCGCGACAATCGACTCGGCTTCGCGCTCGACGACGGCATCGTAAATCTCTTTCTTATTCTTAAAATAAGTATAGATGGTGCGTCGCCCCTTGTCGGAAGCCGCGGCAATGTCGTTCATGGTGGTGCGCTCCACGCCGTTTGAGGCGAAGAGTTGACGCGCCACGTCGAGCAGACGTTCACGGGTTTTGGCAGCAATTGCTGATGATGGCATCTTGCGTGAGGATGTGATAGGAATAGGTTACACTTCGTGTTTCAATGTGCAAAGTTACGGATTTTTTTTAGATTTCTATCCCTTTGCTCTTGATAAATTCGCGATAGACGCGCGAGAAGTGCTCGTTGGCCTCCTTCGGGTAACGGATTTGAGCGAAAACCTGCGCGAGGTTTTCCTTGCCGTTGGCAGCCACAAACTCGCGGTTGGCCGGGAGTGCCTCCTCTTCGGCATACATTTCGCGAATTTCTCCATCGGAGGGGTTACGGTATTTGCCGACATGCGCCACCGCTTCGAGGGGCAACCGCTCGGTAGATTGCTGAGGCATCTCCGCGGGCCAACCGACAGCCACGCTAATAACGGGAACCACTCCGACCGGAAGGTCGAGCGTCTCGGCTATCTGTGCGGCATTGTAGGTGGTGGTGCCGAGATAGCAAGTGCCGAGGCCGGCTTGTTCGGCCACAGTCACAAACTGCTGGGCGAAGATTGTGGCATCCATCGCAGCCCAGAGAAAGCCCTGAAGATTGTCAAGTCCGGGCTCGGCGTTGTTGAGGCGACACCAGCGGTTGAAACGGTTGAGGTCGGCGCAGAATGTCACAAGAGCCTGGGCGCCGCTCGCCGCAGGTTGCGAGAAGTGAGCGAGTGCAAGCGCAGCCACTTCCTCGGGCGTCGCTGAGACGATGGCGCAATATGTCTGCATATTGCCGGTGTTGGGGGCGTGCGAGGCCGCGGCAAGAAGTGTCGTGAGCATCTCGGCGGAGAGCTGACGGGTGTGGTCGAACTTACGCACCGTGGCGCGCGACGTGAAATATGTATTGACGGGGAGTGACATAACGAAGAACACTTAAGTAAGTTCTAAAACTAAAACGATGATATGTAAAGAAAAATTCTTGAACAGTAAAACTCGTTCTTTTTGGATGCTTTGTGTCTTTCGTTCAGGCGCATAGCTCGCTATGCTTTTTCACTCAAGCCCCAAATCATCTCAAAAATCACTTCCTTTTATTTGTTCATTTATTTTTCTCACTTACTTATTTCCTGCAAAGTTAGCAAATTTTCTCGGTTTTTTGTAACTTTGTAGGTGAAATCCATCAAAAACCCTCCGCGCCGGTGAGCGAAATCGGCCTCTCCTCTCTCCGCCGACTAAAAGGAATCATCCAAAAGCCACTCGCCGAAATGGGCGGTGTAAGGCATAACACATTAAGTAACTCACGCTACTTATGCGCAACTATTTACAATTTCTGACCATCTCTCTGTGCGGTTTCTCCGCCGCCGTGTCGGCCTATGCCGCCACACCCGCCGACACCTTGTCTCTTCACGAAGTGATGGTGACAGCACCTTTGAAAACCGACCCTGAACTCATACCTCTGAACGTCACTCAGGTCACGGCCACAGAAATCGAGAAGTCGGGCGAAACCTCGCTCCTCCCCGTGCTCGTCAGCAAAGTGCCGGGGCTCTTCGTCTCCGAACGCGGCTTCGCAGGCTATGGCGTCTCCGGAGGCGCGGCAGGCACGGTCAACATCCGAGGGGTCGGGCAAAGCAATAAAGTGTTGTTTATGATTGACGGTCAGCCTCAGTGGGCCGGAGTGTTCGGCCATTCGCTCGCCGACACTTACGTGGCCAATGGCGTGGAGCGCGTCGAGGTGGTCAAAGGCCCCTCTTCGCTTCTCTATGGGTCGAATGCCATGGGTGGGTCGGTCAACATCATCACCCACCGCCAACGCACCGAGGGTGTCACGGGGCGTGCGCGCGCCATGTTCGGCTCGTTTGACACACAGAAGTTCGCACTTTCCACCGGCATTCGCAAAGGCAAAATTACGGCCACTCTGGCCGGTCAGCTCGACCGCAGCAACGGCTCGCGCGCCCGAAGCGAGTTCTGGCTCGCCAACGAATTTGCGCAAATCAAATATGCAGCCTCGCGCAATTGGGCCGTGGGCGGAACTCTCGACATGACGCAGACCAAAGCCAACAACCCCGGTACGCTGCAGGCCCCTCTCGAAAACATGTGGACCGACGTCAAGCGCGGCACAGGTTCGGTCTATGTCAAAAACAGCTACACAAAAGTCGAGGGCGGAATGCAAGCCTACATCAACTGGGGACGCAACAACGTAGACGACGGTAACACTCCCGGCGAAACACCGCGCGACTACATTTTCCATTCCACCGATTATAACATGGGCTTCACCCTCTACGAAACCCTTTACCTTTTCGAGGCAAATTCCCTCTCGGCCGGCTTGGATTTCCAACACTGGGGCGGACACGTCTGGAACACGGGAAAAGCCGACCCCGCAGAACGCTCCGCGGAAGCGCGCCACAAGGTCAACGAAGTCGCCGGCTATGCAATGATGCAGCAGGGATTTTTCAAGGACTTCCTCAACATCAACGCCGGAGTGCGTCTGCAGCACGGCGAGACCTACGGCAACATCTGGGTGCCTCAGGCCGGTTTCATTCTGCGCCCCGGCCATGAGGCTCAAATCAAGGCCTCGTTCAGCAAAGGCTTCCGCGCGCCCAACATCCGCGAACTCTACCTCTATCAGCCCGCAAATCCCGACCTGAAACCGGAATACATGCTCAACTATGAGCTGAGCTACCGTCAATTCTTCGTCAACAACCGTTTGATGGTCGGCGCCGCCCTCTTCTTCATCGACGGCAAGAACATGATTCAGACAGTAAGAGAAAACGGCCGCCCCCTCAACGTCAACACCGGAAAATTCATCAACAAAGGATTCGAGCTTGAGGCTGCCTACGACTTCGGGCACAATCTCACTGCTAACGCCAACTTCAGCTACCTCCACACCGATGCGCCGATACTCTACGCACCCCGTCACAAGGTGAATACAGAGGTAACCTACTCCCCCGGTCAATGGAGCTTCACCCTCGACGAAACTTCTATTCTGCACATGTATAACGGCGCACCAAATGACGGAAACACCTCCTACTCCCTCATCAATCTGCGCGCCGCCTACACGTTGGCTGCCCGCGTGCCCGTTACTTTCTCGGTGAAGGTTGACAACATCACCGACCGCGATTATCAGATAATCTACGGATGCCCCATGCCCGGCTGCACAGTGCTCGGGGGTGTGGAATTTAAATTCTGATTTCTCCATCCGACGTGCACGCACATCAGGATGCCGTGGCTCATTTCCTCCGCCTATGCCATGCCGGTTTGCGTTGCATGGTGGCTTGCAGTCCGGCGCAATGACGCAGCCCCAAAAGCTTGAAAAAATGATTGCGAAAACTTTAGGAAGTTGCAGAAAATTTCCCTAACTTTGCACCCGATTTCGCTTTCAACAACACTCCCCCCTTGACCATGACACATCCTGTTTATAGCTTCGACCAGGCGTTTAAGGCCTCACGCGACTACTTCGGCGGCGACGAGCTCGCGGCTAAAGTGTGGGTGAGCAAATATGCTTTGAAGGATTCCGACGGCAACATCTTCGAGCTGACCCCCGACGATATGCACCATCGCATCGCTTCCGAACTGGCGCGTGTTGAAGCCCGCTACCCCAATCCGCTCTCCGAAGAGGAAATCTTCTCGCTTTTGTCGCACTTCAAATATGTTGTGCCTCAGGGAAGCCCTATGGCCGGCATCGGCAACAATTACCAGATAGGGTCGCTCAGCAATTGCTTTGTTATCGGTCTCGACGGACATCCCGACTCTTATGGTGCGATAGCCAAAATTGACGAGGAGCAGGTGCAGCTCATGAAGCGCCGCGGAGGTGTCGGCCACGACATGAGCGACCTTCGCCCGAAAGGCACTGCCGTCAAGAATTCCGCACTCACTTCTACCGGCCTCGTTCCCTTCATGGAGCGTTACTCCAACTCTACCCGCGAGGTGGCACAAGATGGTCGCCGCGGCGCGCTGATGCTGTCGGTTGCCATCAAACACCCTGATTCGGAGGCTTTCATAGATGCCAAACTCGAAGCGGGGAAAATCACCGGAGCTAACGTCTCGGTGAAAATCGACGACGAGTTCATGAAATGCGTAGAGTCGGGCGAACCCTACACCACTCAGTTCCCCATCGATTCCACCAACCCGCAGGTGTCTAAACAGATTGATGCCCGCGCCCTTTGGGGGAAAATCGTCAACAACGCATGGAAAGCTGCCGAGCCGGGTGTGCTCTTCTGGGATACCATCCTGCGTGAGTCGCTCCCCGACTGCTACGCCGACCTCGGCTTTCAGACGGTCTCGACCAATCCCTGCGGCGAAATTCCACTCTGCCCCTACGATTCGTGCCGTCTCGCCGCCATCAATCTCTACAGCTACGTCAAAAATCCTTTCACCCCCGAGGCTGAATTTGATTTCGATTTGCTCCGCGAGCATGTCATGAAGGCCCAGCGACTCATGGACGACATCATCGACCTCGAAATGGAAAAAATCGAGGCGATTATCGCCAAAATCAAAGCCGACCCCGAATGTGACGAAGTGAAGGCCACAGAGCTTCATCTCTGGGAAAAGATTCGCGACAAAACCATTCAGGGCCGACGCACGGGTCTTGGTACTACCGCCGAGGGCGATATGATAGCGGCTCTCGGTCTGCGCTACGGCACGCCGGAAGCGACGGCCATGTCGGTGAGCGTGCATCGCGCGCTTGCTCTCGCTGCCTATGCCTCATCGGTTGAAATGGCTGCCGAGCGCGGTGCTTTCTCTGTCTATGATGCCGAGCGCGAACGCAACAATCCCTACCGCAACCGTCTCGCCGAGGCCGACCCGGCGCTCGTGGAGAAGATGGAGAAGCAGGGACGCCGCAACATTGCCTGCCTCACCATCGCACCGACCGGCACCACATCGCTGATGACCCAGACCTCTTCGGGTATCGAGCCGGTGTTCATGCCCGTCTACAAGCGTCGCCGTAAGGTCAACGCCAACGATGCCGACGTGCGTGTGGATTACGTCGATGAGTCGGGCGACGCTTTCGAAGAATACATCGTCTATCATCCCAAGTTTATCACTTGGATGGAGGTCAACGGCATTCCACGTCACGACAATTACACTCAGGCCGAAATCGACGACCTCGTGGCACGCTCTCCCTATTACAAAGCCACTGCCAACGACATCGACTGGCTCGAAAAGGTAAAGATGCAGGGTGCGGTCCAGAAGTGGGTCGACCACTCGATTTCCGTCACCATCAACCTCCCCTCCGATGTGACCGTCGACGTCGTGGGTCAGCTCTACCTTCAGGCTTGGAAAGAGGGCTGCAAGGGTTGCACCATCTATCGCGACGGCTCGCGTTCGGGTGTCCTGATTGCCACCGACAACAAGAAAAAGAAAACTTCGGCCGAAGTGGCTGCGAAGGTAGCCGAGGCTGCCGCCGGCCCCGCCACGCCCGTGAAACTCGTCCGCCCCGACGAACTCGATGCCGACGTGGTGCGCTTCCAGAACAATAAGGAGAAGTGGATTGCTTTCGTCGGCCTCAAAGACGGTCGTCCCTACGAAATCTTCACCGGTCTTGCCGACGATGAAGATGGCATCTTCTGTCCGAAATCTGTCACCAAAGGCCAGATTATTAAGGCAGTCGACGAAAAAGGCAACAAGCGCTACGATTTCCGCTTCATCAACAAGCGTGGCTACAAGACCACCATCGAAGGCCTTTCCGACAAATTCAATCCCGAGTATTGGAACTATGCCAAACTCATCTCGGGCGTGCTCCGCTACGGTATGCCTATCGATCAGGTGATTAAGCTCGTCAATGGCCTCGAGCTCGATTCGCAGAGCATCAACACGTGGAAAATGGGTGTGCAGCGCGCGCTCAAGAAATACCTCCCCTCAGGCACAGAAGCTGCCGGTCAGCGTTGCCCCAACTGCGGTCAGGAGACCCTCGTCTATCAGGAAGGGTGTCTTATCTGTACCTCCTGCGGCACTTCGCGCTGCGGTTGATACTCACCGTCCCTACAAATGACCTACAATCCGGTCGACAGGCCCGTCGAGCTTGTCGGCCGGATTTTTTGAAAGCAAATTTTTTCGTTTGCATACCTGACCATTTTTCGCTAACTTTGTAGAGAATCTCACGTATTCTTACACCATGAAAACAGCCATAAATCTATTGCTCGCCTCCGTATTGGGAATGCAGTCGCTCGGTGCAGCCGAGCTCTTCTGCTTCTCGTCGCCCGACGGCAAATCGGGTCTGAAACTCGCGTGGCGCGACACCCCGGAATCTCCCTGGACCCCGTTCGACCATACTTTCGTCAGCAGTGACTTCGGGCCTTGGGGCAGCCACAAAAAGATGTTCGCCCCCAAACTCATGCTCAATGCCGCCGACTCGCTCTGGACGGCCGTATGGACCGCCGACCCTGCCGGTGAAGTCACGGCTCTCGCCACGTCTCCCGACCTGCTGCGCTGGACTCCCCAGCGCTACTTCGCCAGTCCGTCAGACCTGCCGCGCGACCTGCGCCCCCTCCGCCCCGTCACGTCCGACTCCGTGATGATTGACGGAAAAATGATGCAGGGCTGGCGCATGGAAATCGACGACGCCCTCCCCGCGCGCCTCAACGCTGAAATCGAAAAGCGTCAGCATCGCGCCGCGCTGGCGGCTCAGGTGATGGCCGACGACCCGACACGGTTTGCAAATCTCGCGCCGGTCAACGTCACTGTCAAAGCCGGCTCCGCTCCCTCCTACCCCATTTCCGACAAACTCATCGGCATTTTCTTTGAAGACATCAATTATGGTGCCGACGGAGGTCTCTACGGCGAATTGGTGCAAAATCGCGATTTCGAATATCTCGCTACCGACCAACCCGGCTGGGGGCCGACGACCGCCTGGACCATCGAAGGAGCCGTGACCGTAGATTCGGTCTCGCCCATTCACGCCAACAATCCGCACTATCTGAAAATCTCAGGCGACGCCCGTCTCATCAACGAGGGTTGGGACGGCTTCACCCTCGCAAAAGGTGAAACCTACGATTTCTCGGCGCGCATACGCACCGCACGAAAATCAAAAGCCCGCGTCGAACTCATTGACTCTGCCGGGAACGTAATAGCCTCGGCACCGCTGACTCTTTCGCCCTCGAAAGAAGGCGATTGGACCGAAGTCACCGCTTCGCTCAAGCCCCGGCAATCCGCTCGCGACGCTCGTCTGTCAATATCGTTTGCGGCAGACACCCGCGCCGATGTCGACATCATCTCGCTCTTCCCTCGCGCCACATTCAAAGGCCGCAAGAACGGTCTCCGCAAAGACCTTGCTCAGACTCTCGCCGACCTTCATCCGCGCTTCATGCGTTTCCCCGGAGGCTGTGTGGCTCATGGCAACGGCACCGACAACATCTACGACTGGAAAGGTTCTATCGGCCCGCTCGAAGCGCGCCGCCCGCTGCGCAACATCTGGCGCTATCACCAGACCCGCGGCCTCGGCTATCACGAATATTTCCTCTTTTGCGAAGACCTCGGCATGGAGCCGCTGCCGGTTGTGGCAGCCGGCGTGTGCTGTCAGAACTCAGGACGCCCCGCAGCTCACTCCCACGACGCCCTCACCACCTACGGGCAACAGTGCGGTATTCCCTTCGACCGGATGGACAGCTACGTTCAGGACGTGCTCGACCTCATCGAATATGCCAACGGCGACCCCTCCACGAGCCCCTGGGCGGCCAAGCGTGCCGAGGCAGGACACCCCGCGCCATTCAATCTGAAATACATCGGCATAGGCAACGAGGACCAGATTACGGAAGTGTTCGAAGTGCGCTTCAAGATGATTTACGATGCCGTTCGGGCCCGCTATCCCGAGATTAAGGTGGTAGGCACGGCAGGACCTTTCTACGAGGGTTCCGACTACGACGCCGGGTGGGAGATTGCCCGCCGCGAAGGAGTCGACCTTGTCGACGAGCATTATTACGTTTCGCCCGGTTGGCTCATCAACAATCAGAATTTCTATGACTCTTACGACCGCCAGGGGCCGAAAGTCTATCTCGGCGAGTGGGCTTCACACCTCGACGGCCGTCCCAACAATCTGGAGACGGCGCTCTCGGGCGCTCTCTATCTCACCGCTGTCGAGCGCAACGCCGACGTTGTCGAGATGAGTTCTTACGCTCCTCTTCTGGCTCGCCGCGGACACACGCAGTGGCGTCCTGACATGATTTACTTCGACAACGATTCGATTCGTCTTACTCCCGACTACGAAGTGCAACGCCTTTTCGGCAACAACTCCGGCTCTCTCTACCATCCTTCCGACATCAAGGTTGATGCTCAGGGCAATAGCGACGTGACCGCCCGCATCGGGGTTTCCGTCGTCACCGATGCCGATAATGGCGACCTCATCGTCAAACTCGCCAACCTTCTGCCGGTAGAAGCCAACGTCGATGTCGACCTCAGCGCGTTACTTTCGGCTCCGGTCGCTTCGGCAAAGGCTCTCCGCATCTCCGGAACACCTACTCAAAGCACAGTCACGCCTGAGGAAATCAATGTGACCCTCCCTCACGCCACACTCCCTCCCTACTCATTCACCGTGCTCCGCATCCCCGCTTCCAAGTAAGCGGCCACGCAAAAGTTTAGCGGCTCTCCGATGGCGCATCAATCGGAGAGCCGCTTTTTTCTTCTTCCGCGTTAAGATTATTTCTTCATCGCCTTGTCGATAAACTTGTAGCGGGTCTGAAGCAGGCTGTCGGAAGTCACTTCGGGCTGCCCGCTTATCTGCATCACCGGAGGTACATCCTTCCCGTTTATCGGTGTCCAGCTTTGAGCGTCCGACGGATTAGGATTTCCGGTTTTCACGAAATTCAAATAGATGTCCTGAAAAACCTCTGACACTTTGTAATCATCCGGTTGCCAGTCGTAGACGGTATTGGTGTCGAGATTGCCCATGGCATATTCGATGTCAGCCGCATGAACCGCCCCTTCGGCAACCCGCCGGTGTTCGTCGCCCTTCTTCCAAGGGCGCGGATGGGTGTAGCGGTAGCGATAGACCGGACTCTTCGCAGTGTTTCCCTGAAGGTCGGTCCATTTCCATGTGATGTATCCGATGAAAAGGTCGGAAGCTAATTGCGTCGCACCGGGCCCGGTCACGTCTGCGTCTGTAGTTATCCCGTAAAGTCTGAGCACCTCGTCGGTTTCATCTCCGAACGTATCGCCAAGCACCTTTTTCAGATTCTCAAGCGTAGGCTCCTCCGTTCTCAACAGAAAAGAGGGACCCGCTTCAAGCGAATTCCAGCCTATCAGCATCGGCACATCTGCCTGTGCGCCCGCTTTCATAATTTCAAGCGGTTGCTCGGCCATGAAAAACCCGTCGACAACAAACGGCATGAGTCCGAAACTCTGCGATTTTTCGAGAAGCTCGTCTGCATCCATGGCTCGCATCTGGTCGAGGCTTTCGCATCCCATCTGTCGCATCTTCTCCTCGCCCTCCTTTTCTGCCGTAGCCAAATCCATGATACCGCCGGAAAACAATGTCGAGCCGCTCGACCCTATTGCTCCCGCTATTAATCCGCGGCTGAGGGGCGACATTGTCAGAGCGCTCACCGAAATTGACCCTGCTGACTCGCCTGCTATGGTGATTCGGTCGGGGTCGCCTCCGAATTGCGCGATATTGTTTTTCACCCATTCGATAGCGGCCACCATGTCGAGCAGTCCGTAATTTCCCGAACCGCCATAAGTCGTCTCTGATGACAACTGCGGATGAGAATAAAACCCGAAAATTCCTTCGCGATAATTGGCGGTCACCACGATTATACCTTTGCGCGCCAGCGATTCGCCGGCATAACGCGGCTCGGCTCCATTGCCGCAAATCAAACCGCCTCCGTTGAAGTAGATGAGCACGGGGAGGTCGGCCGTCTTCTTTTCCGACGGCACCCATACGTTCAGATACAGACAGTCTTCGCTCACACCCGCCGGCCCGAATTCTATGTCGCCGTAGACGTCATATTGCATCGGGCTCGGTCCATACTCGTGAGCCGCCCTGACAGTGTCCCATTTTTCAACGGGTTGCGGAGCTTTCCAACGCAATTCGCCCACGGGCGGAGCTGCGAACGGAATACCCTTGAAGGCGTCCACCCCTTCGAGGCTTACACCTTCAACCGTGCCTGATAGAGTTTCCACGCGCGGATTGGCACCAAACGCGAGCGCCGCGGTCAGTAAACCTAACCCCGCCAAGCATGAACGTTGTCTCCGTATTCTATTCAAATTTGCCATCTTCGATAATCTTTTTAGTTGTAATGGCAAAGATAGCGATTTCTTACGACACTCCCCAGCTTTTTTCTGAAAAAAGCTAAGCGGGCAATGCCGGTAAAGCATTGTCCGCTCAAATCTATCATTTCAACTCTTTTTCGGTCTTTACCGGACTGTGGGTGGATGGGGTCTTGAAATGGAGATTGTTCATTTCAAGAGGTGTGAGAGGTGTGGCATCCTTTATGTCCGGACGAGGTATCTTTTTCATTTGCGTGTGAGATAAGGATTCAACATATTCAGAGTCATGAACACCGCGGCGTAGACCGCTACCAGGACAGACGCACCCCAACCGATGGGAAATGTCGCGTGCCATGCGCCCATGAGGATGTAGCATCCCTGCGACAACCAGAGGCATGCCTGCGTTATCAGACAAAGCGTACACCATTTGTGGGCGCGAAATTTCTGATACCACACACTCCAGAACGAGTAGGGGCAACAGAGCGCGTTGATGAGTGCGAGCCATCCTAACGTCTGAGGAAATATCACCATCGCGGCCAGGCTGACCGTGAAGTATGTCAGTCCAATCTCACTCCAGCTGAAAACGCCGAGAAATTTGGAGGCTGATGTCTCGAGAATTGAGTTGCAACCTCCTCGGTCGATGACTCCACATATCGAATCGGCCGCCGCCGTGTGAATTCCTATCGTCTTAAGCTCGAGCTGAAATGTCACGTAGATGCCTGCGAGGGTTATCAGAATCAACGCGTTCAGCCAGAGGTTGCTCCACAAGCCGTTGGTTATATAGAAGAATGCGAAGAGAAACAACAGCGCACCTCCCAACACCCACGGTCGCACGGCTCGCGCGAAATCTGCCAGACGATGCACGGCGTAGTCGGGCTCGGCAGCCTCAGCTTTCGGAAAACCCAACAGGACCACGCCGTCCCACGCTTCCACAAATTTTCCGCGCTCCATGCTCGAGCGTGCTCCGTCGTAGCCGGTAAAGACCACCTCGGAGGGTGTCACTTCCTCGACAACGGCGAAACAATCGCGCATGTGGGCGAGATACGGAGGCGACAGAAGAGCCAAATCCGCCTCCTTGTCGGCCAACCGAAGTGCCTCCGTTTCGACGCCATACTTTTGCAATTCCTTCGACAATCCGAAGAGCGACTTGAACGTCATCCCCTCGAATTGTTCGTCGGCATAGCGCTCGGTATAGGGCACCTCTAAAGCCCGGAGGAAATCGGAGAGTATTGTCATACGGCAGCCACTACATTTTCAATCTTCTGAAGCAAGACGTTTCCGTCAATCTCGCCGCTGTATCTCCACACCTCTTTACCATTGGCGTAGAGAATGAATGTCGGCGTGCCGGTCACCTGCTCGTTGTCGGCGGCCTCGGAGTTCTTGTCGATATCGAGCTGATAGATTTTGGCGCTGTCGCCTACAAGTTCGCGCACCTGTTCCACGACCGGTTCCATCCTCCTGCAATGAGGACACCATGTCGCGAAAAATTCTATCATTACCACCTTGTTGTCCTTAATCAAATCGTTATAAGTTGCCATAGTCTTAAAGTTTATGTTTGCTTTTATAACGCTTGACCCGTCGGTTGGTTTGCTCCGGAGGCACCTGTTCTGCGTTAAAAAGCCTCAACGGCCCTCTACCCTCTTCAACGCAAGCGCTTTCCACTTCCCGTCTTCGCCCATGACACAAGTCACTTTGATTCGCTCGCCTTCATTCACTCCGGTAAGCAGCGTTTCGGGCACATAGGTGTGGGCCAGAATAGCATAACGCTTCCCGTTGCGGTCGATGCGTATTCTCACGATGCCGTCCGCTTCCTTGAGCCAGTTCAGCGCGGGAACTGCCATCGCCATCTTGGCGCCCACGATTTTCCTGCCGCTGACTTTCACATCCAGCACCGCCCCGTTGTTCAGCCTCTTCGGCAACCCGAATTTCGAAGGCTTTTTGAGACGGAGCACGCCTTGTTCGGTTTTCAACACCCACACGAGGTTTTTCTTTCCGGGGCGAAGTTTGTCCTCTTGTTCGCGTTCAGCCACCTTCACCGCCGTAATCGTGGGCAGGTCGCCAAGGATGAAGTCATCGGCAATGGGGATGTATTCTTTGTAGAGTGCCTTATTGTTCTCAACGGGGCTGACGCTTCCCAACTGGTTCCAGAGTGTCTGAAAATCATTGCTGAGGTGCCAGCCGTTTTTCTTATAGAAATCGCCGTGAAGCTTCAGCTCGGCCTTCGCGTTTTGAGGCAATCCTTTTTCAATCAGAAGTTTTGCCATGGCGATGCGCACTTTGCCCAGAAACTGCTCGTCTACACCCAAGGTCAGTGCCTTCGCGAGAAGTCCGATTTTCAGGTCGAGATTGTCGACGAGCGTCATCGTGTGGTGATACAGATAGTGCTTCGCAGGATATTTCTGCATCAGGTCTCTGTAATACTTCGTGGCCTCTTCGCGCTCTCCTTTCGAGATGAGGGTCAGGGCCTTGTAGTAGGGCAAATTCTGATTGTTCGGAAACTTTTCAAGCGCCTTGTCTACAAGGTCGACAAATTCGTCGGGCGCTTCAACCTTGTCGGTTTTCAATTCTGTCGCGTAGACTTTTATCAATTTTTCCACGTTCGAGGAGGCTGTGTGACCTTCGTCTGTCTTGAATTGTTGCCAATCTTCTTCGCGCAGGTTTTCGAGACCCCACAATCTGATGAAATCTCTCATTCTGAATTCGAGTGGAGTCGATTTCTCAAGCTCTATGGCCATTGCCAGTATCAGGGAATGGAGCATCGAGGGACGTTCAACGTTGAGCTGAAGATAGTAATTGAGCATACGCTTCCTTCCCAACGCGTCGTCCGGACGCGACATTTTCAGTCTGTGGTAAATTAACCATCCGAAGTCCTCATGCAGTCCCGCCTCAAGTTCTCCGTTTCTGAAAAGGTCAAGCACTTTCGTATAGACTTCCTTGACGTCCGCCCCGCTTTTCGCGTCGTTCGAGGCCTTTTGAAGTTCCTGTGACAGCGAGGAATAGCGGGTCATGGCTCGCGTCATGAATTTGTCTCCTTGGCCGTATGCCTCATGCAACTTGCGCATTATTTCCACGCAGGCCTCGGCGTCCTCGCCGCGAAGTGTCTTGCACATTGCATGAAGACACCAGAACAAAGCGCTTGCCGTGTAGACGTTTTGATTTTTCTTAAACTCGATTTCGGCAGCGTCCAGGGCTTCTCTCAGTCGTCCTGATTTGCGAAGCGCGGTGATTTCGTTGAGGGTCATGTCGTGGGGGGTAAGTTGGTTAGACAAAATGATTTCTGAATGCTTCCAGTTTTTCATCGGACTCGCCGAGCGAACTGATTAGCTTCATATATGTGTAATTCCCTTTATCGGTGAAATGTAAACATATTTTCGCAACTCCGTCGGTTTTCACATGGAAAACGTCTTGATAATGTTCCTGCGTTATGTCGAGCAGACGTATGTCAAGTTCCTCGAAAAGACTTTTGAGATAGCTCGTGAGTTTCTCGGCAAACGGCCTGCCCGCAGCGTTGAAGGGCACCTCCAGCGGCACGTATGACCTGTCGATAATCTCTCGTCCCACTCCTGCAAATTCTTCCGACGATGCCTTGAGCAACGTCATTTTGTTGCTGTATCCTTTTTTATTATACCAAAGCGAGAATGTGGCCGATTGCCCGTCGGCGGCGGTGAAGGTGACGCGGTGTTGATATTCACAACTGAGGTCTTGCGACACTTCTATTGAGTTTTGAGCGACCAATTGTGCCATTCGCTCAAAACGGGCTGTCATGAAATCTTTCCCGCTTTCGGCGTAGGTGCTCACTCTGATGTTGTCTGATTTTTGAATCTTTTCCACCACGAGACTGCTGATGTAGTTGAAGTCGGGCGAACGGTAGTGCCAAATTTTCTCCGATGCTCGCGTCAGTGCTGTGTAGGCCCATCGGAAGTAGTCTTCGTTGGCCGTGCCTCCAAACCTGCTCATATCTACAAATACTTTTTTCCACTCTCCGCCCTGGGCTTTATGACAGGTCAGTGCGTAGCCATACTTACACACAACGGCGTTGTAGTATTCGTCGGTCAGGAGCAGTTTGAGATATCGTTCATTCATCTGACTGTCGTCGACCGACAGCGGGGCTTTGCCTCGCAAGAGGCGTTTCAGCCTCGGGAGATTGTCTTGGATGTCCTTGGGAAGACGCCGCTCGAAATCCACCATCAGGGCGCGGGCAAGTGTGCCGCCCAACGCGCTCCCCGCTTCATCGAGGAAATTGTCCAACAATTTTACAGAGAGTTCGACGCGCCGGCCGAACGCATTAAACATGATGACCGCTTTCCTGAATTTCAGTTCTACGCTCTCCACACGGTCTGCTCCGATTTTCACCCTCACCGTCCGGCTTTCCACCTCATCGTCGGGCGCACACGAAGCAACCTTGACGATATTGCCGTTAAACAATTCATGTTGGTATGCATAATTGTTGCGCGCTATCATAAGCAAATCTCCCTCTTGCAGCCTTTCGGCATCTTCGCCGAAGTAATGCCGACGGATAGCCTGATTGTAATACAACGCCTGACGGTTGCTGTAAGTGATGATTGCCGAATGAATGTCGGGAGCGGTCGCCGACTGTGCATAGTATGGGCGAAGTATGTCATCTTCAACCGCCTCTGTGTCGTTTCCGTCGCGCAGTCCGAACTCTATGAACGTCTTCTTTTCGATACTTTCCCTGATTCTGTCGGCATTTTCAAGCATCATGCTTCCTTCAGCCTGTCGAAGCACTTCGCGGAGCGTGACCTCGACCACCTCGCAATTAAACATATCCTCGACGTAACTCTTATCCAGTGCCGGCGAAAAGTTCATCCCCACCGGAGGCAACTGGGCGTAGTCGCCCACGAATACCACCTTTCTTCCGCCGGCATACTCCATCAAATCGTTAAGAAGTCTCCCCGAGCCAAACGAAAATGCTTCGTTGTCGGCAAATGTGTCAGAAACCATCGAAGCCTCATCTACGATGTAGACCGTGTCGTGCGTATCTTTGTTTTTGCGAAGTGTAAATCTCGAGTGCAGGTCGACGTCGGAGTTTTCATCGTCCACGCCGTTGACCGCCGGACGGATGCCGCGAAGCGAATAGATGGCCCTGTGAATCGTACTCGCCGCCTGCTCCGTCTTGCTCCCGATGATAAAGGCGGCGCGCCCGGTCGGCGCCATCAGCACACATCCTCTCCCGGCCTCGCCGAGGATACGCAGAAATTCTTTGACAAGCGTGGTCTTACCGGTTCCCGCGGCTCCCTTCAGCATCATCACCTGCTCGTTGCTGTTTAAGAAATTTTTGAATGCGTATGCTGCGTTCTGTTGCGAATTGTTCAATTTGATTTTTTCCATTGCTCTATGAATTTTCACTTGCAAAGATACGATAAAATCATACGTGAATAGTGCGAAAACGCAAAAAAGTGTATGCTTTTTTACGTTTATCTTCAAAAGCAGGCAGCCTCCCCGCATCCCGGGGAGACTGCCTGATGGTGTCTTTCCGCTCGGTCGGTTAAAGAGGGGCGGAAGCGTAGACTGATGAGAGGGTGTACGACGGGTCTGACGAGGTGAAGCCCTTCACCATCACGGCCACGACGTCGGCGGCGTTGTTGACGAAGTCGCCGGTAGTGCGGTTGAAGAGGCCGGAGCATTCGCGTCCCGCCCCGGTCGAACCATTGTCCCAGTAGACAGGGGGAATCAGGTACTGGCGGCACGCTTTACAGAAGTATTCGAGATAGTAGAGACGGAATGCCTCGGCGCGGCTTGCCGAGCGATGAACGCACCCCATTTCGCCGAAATAGACGGGCACACCCTTGTCAATCCATGAAGTCTTGATTTTCGAGAACGTCTGCTCGATGTCTTTTTCGGTTCCGTAGGAAGCCACATCCTTTCCGGTGTGCCCCCACTCCGAGAACTTCGCTTCGAGAGTGTAGTCGTAAGGGTCATAGTTGTGGAGCGCGAGCATCAGACGTCCCGCCGGGTCGGCAGGCATTTTGAAGTGTGAGTCAAACGACAGGTCGGCGTTGGTGCAATAGGCGGGCACACCAATCCAGCGGGTTGCGTTCTCGCCACCTGCCGAACGTATGGCGTCTACTACGGCCTGATTCCATCCGTTGAGCGTGAGATATTGTTTACCGCCATCCTTGCGGTTGTCGCCCCAGCCCCAGCCGCCGTCATGGATTTCGTTGAAGGCCTCAAACATGAGATACGACCCTTCCGTCGAGAAGCGGCGGGCTATTTGCTGCCACATTGCGGTGAGCTGAGCCACGACAGCGGCATTGAAGGTTTCGTCGGTCGCCGCCCGTTTGATGTTGAGCCAGTGCGCCGAGTCGGCGCCGTCGTGGTGAATGTTGATGATGACGTTGAGTCCGGCCGCATGCGCGTAGCCCACGAGTTCGGCCACACGGTCGAGCCATGCCGCCTCGATTTTGTAGTCGGGAGCGGCCCCCACCTTTCCGAGCCAGGTCACGGGGATGCGGACGGTTGAGATTCCGGCTTCACGGAGTTTCACGAATAGTTCGGGCGTGGCCTTGGGATTGCCCCACGCGGTTTCCGAAGCCACGTTGTTATTATAGGCATCCATCTGATTGCCAAGGTTCCACCCCATTCCCATCGAGAGGGCTATTTCCTCGGGGGTGTTGCCTCCGATGCCTCCTGTCTCGGAAACTTCGGCGCCGTTTTGCATCACGGCAACTTTCTCGGTGAGATTGTCAACCGTGAACGTCAGCTCCGCTTCACGCGGGGACGTGGAGTGATTTGCAGCCACGGTAAAGGTCATTGTCCGCTCGGTCATCGCGCGCGACTCATCGGCCTGAATCCATGCCGCGGAAGCCGCAACCTTGGGAGCTTCTGTCGAAGCGAGCGTCACCGTCACCTTTCCGCCTTCGGCACTGACTGGCACACCCTCGACCTTGCTGACGACGAGCCCGGCCGCTTCGCCCTGCGACACGGTGACAGATACTTTCTCGGTCGGAGTAGACACCGTGACCGTGGCCACGCGGGTATCCGTTCCGGTGTTGGCCGCGATGTCGAGCGATATGCGCGTCACGGAATTGACCTTGGTGCGTTCGCCGACGGATACCGTTATCCATTCGGCCGACGACACGGCCGTGACATCGTGCCCGCTGACCACATTGAAGTAGGTCGAAGTGGCTTCCTTCTGACAGACGATTCCGTTTTCCACCACACGTTTGTCTACCACCGAAAGGGGTATGCCAGGGTCGGGGCTGTCTGTTTTCGAATCGGAGCAGCCTACGCATCCGGCCGTGGCTATCAACCCGAGGATGATAGCCCAGAGAGAGAGCATTAAGTGTTTCATGGTTAATTGCATTGAATACAGATTTTTCTGTTGCAAAGGTAAGATAAAAATTGTTATCGGTCAAACGGTTTCGATATTTTCACTCAAGTTTTTTGCATGACGAGCTATTTTGATGTAACTTTGTAGTACAAAACAGATATACCATCTATGGACATCGAAGCAAGAGTGAAAGAGCTGCGCAGCGAGCTCGACCGACATAACCACGCCTACTACGTAGAAAACAATCCTCTGATTTCCGACCGCGAGTTTGACGCCCTGATGCGCGAGCTTGAGGAGCTCGAAAAAGCCCATCCGGAACTCGACGACCCTCTGTCGCCCACTCATCGCGTGGGTAGCGACCTGGCTCACGGTGGTTTCGAGCAGGTGACTCATCAGCGCCCCATGCTCTCGCTCGGCAACACCTACAGTGTCGAGGAGGTCGATGCCTGGGCCGCGCGGTGTAACGACGCTCTCGGCAACGAGGGTGGCCTCCGCTCGGTGCCCATCGTGGGCGAAATGAAATTCGACGGCACTTCGATTTCCATCACCTACGAACATGGCCGCATGGTGCGCGCCGTAACGCGCGGCGACGGAGAGAAGGGTGATGATGTCACCGCCAACGTGCGCACCATCAAATCCATTCCCCTCGTGCTTGCCGACGGCGACTGGCCCGAGACCTTCGAAATCCGTGGCGAAATCGTCTTGCCGTGGAAAGCGTTCGAGCGCCTCAACGCCGAGCGTGCGTTCAACGAAGAACCCCTCTTCGCAAACCCGCGCAACGCTGCGTCGGGCACTCTGAAACTCCAAAGCTCGGCCGAGGTGGCGCGACGCGGCCTCGACGCTTACTTCTACTACCTCCTGGCCGACGAACTCCCCGCCGACAACCATTACGACAACATGATGAAGGCGCGCGAATGGGGCTTCAAGGTGAGCACTGCCATGACGCTGATGAACACCATCGACGAGGTCGACGCTTTCATCAAGTACTGGGACGAGGAGCGCCGTTTGCTTCCCGTGGCCACCGACGGCCTGGTGTTCAAGGTCAACAATCTCCGCCAGCAACTCAATCTCGGTTTCACCTCGAAATCGCCCCGTTGGGCCATCGCCTACAAGTTTCCCGCCGAGCGCGCCCTGACACCTCTCAAATTCGTGTCATTCGAAGTTGGTCGCACGGGTGTGGTAACCCCCGTGGCCAACCTTGAGCCTGTCCTCCTCTCGGGCACGGTGGTGAAACGCGCCTCCCTTCACAACGAAGACATCATCCGACAGCTCGACATCCACGAGGGCGACAGCCTATACGTCGAGAAGGGCGGAGAAATCATCCCCAAAATCACCGGCGTCGACCTCAAAGCGCGTCGCCCCGACGCTCCGGCCGTAAGCTTCGTGAAGTTCTGCCCCGACTGCGGCACGGAACTGAAACGCGCCGAGGGCGAAGCGGCATGGATGTGCCCCAACAAGTATGGTTGCCGCCCGCAGTTGCTCGGCCGTCTCGAACATTTCGTCGGTCGCCACATGATGGACATCAACGGCCTCGGCGAAGAAAACGTGGCGCTGCTTTTCGATGCGGGCAGGGTGAAAGACATTGCCGATTTCTACGACCTCAAGCCCTCCGACATCGAGGGGCTCGACCGCATGGGCCGTCGTTCGGCCGAGAAGATTGTCGACGGCATCGCCGCCTCGCGCAACGTGCCTTTCGACCGTGTGCTCTACGCCCTTTCGATTCCCTACGTAGGCGAGACGGTGGCCAAACGCATCGTCCGCGCCATGGGTAGCATCGACGCGATTATGAACGCGCCGCGCGAACAGCTTGAAGCCATCGACGGCGTGGGCGGCGCGATTGCCGAGTCTATCGCCGACTATTTCAGCTATGAGCCAAACCGCGAGATTGTCGAGCGTCTGCGCCGCGCCGGAGTCCGGCTGGAGTCCGATGTCGAGGAGTCGGCTCCCCACTCCGACCTTCTCGCCGGCAAGACCATCGTAATCTCCGGCGTTTTCAACCACTTCTCGCGCGAAGAATACAAAGACATGATTGAGAAGAACGGCGGCAAGAATTCCGGCTCCATCTCCAAAAAGACCTCTTTCGTCCTCGCCGGCGACAACATGGGGCCCTCGAAGCTCGAAAAGGCTAAGAGCCTCGGCATCCCCCTCCTCTCTGAAGACGAATTTTTAGAAATGATTGATAAGAAATAAATGAATCGACCTCTTCCGATAAAACTTTTTCTCACCGACGTCGACGGCACTCTGACCGACGGCGGAATGTATTACTCCGCCCAGGGCGACGTGATGAAGAAATTCAACACCCGCGACGGCATGGGTCTGCAGCTTCTGATGAAAGAAGGTGTCAAGACCGGCATCATCACGAGCGAAGACACCGAAATCGTTCATCGCCGCTTTCTCAAACTCGGCCTTGACTTCCTCGTGCAAGGCAAACGCTACGGTGGCAAACTGGCGGCTACCGAGGAAATCTGCCGCTCGCTCGGCATATCGCTCGACGAGGTGGCCTACATCGGCGACGACGTCAACTGCGCTCCTCTTCTCGAAGCCGCAGGTTTCAAAGCGTGTCCCGCCGACGCCATGCCTCAGGTCAAGGCAATCCCCGGCATACACGTCATGTCTCTGCGGGGAGGCGAAGGGTGCGTCAGGGAGTGGATTAATCATTTCCTCCTCGACGCCGACGATTACTTCTGCAAGGAGGTGACCGATGTCTAAACCGTCGCGTCACGTCTCGGTGACGTTCATGCTCCTGAGCGTCACGTTCTGCGTCTGCATCATCGTGAGCAACCTCGTGGAAATCAAGACCGTAGAAATCGGAAAACTCTTTTCGGTCACGGCCGGAATGTTTGTCTTCCCCATCAGCTACATCCTCAACGATTGCATCGTCGAGGTCTACGGCTTTGCCAAAGCCCGCATGGTCATCTGGCTCGGGTTTGCCATGAACCTCCTCGTGGCTCTGCTGCTCCAGCTCGCCATCCTGCTCCCCGGCAGCGAGGAGTGGCACGGACAGGCGGCCATGGAGATGATTTACGGTGCCGTGCCCCGCATTTTCATAGCGAGCTTCATCGCTTTTCTTTGCGGCTCGATGGTCAACGCCTACGTCATGTCGCGGCTCAAACATGCCGACCCTGAAAAGGGTTCGCGCCTGCGCCACAGCTTTTCGTTCCGCGCCATGCTCTCGACGTTCTTCGGCGAGGGTGTCGACTCGCTCATCTTTTTCCCGATAGCTTTCGCGGGCGTGTTGTCCTGGGGATTGATAGGACGATTGATTCTCGTGCAGACACTTCTGAAAACTCTCTACGAGCTCATCATTCTCCCCGTCACGGTGCGCGTGGTGCGCCTGCTCATGCGCCACGAAGGCGACCTCGACACCTCCAAGCCCGCTTCCTACAAATGGTGGAACTTCAAAGACCTCGACTGATGCAGACTTCCCCGGCCCCCTCTCCCCTTTTCAGCGGCGTGGAATGGATATGGTTCGACCTCGACGACACGCTGATTGATTTCCACGCCAATTCGCGGCGCGCGCATCGTCTGCTTTTCGACGAGCAGAACGGTTTCGACTCCACCTACGACGATTTCGTCGAGTGGCTTCACGCCTACGAGACACACAACGCCGAGCTCTGGCGCCGCTATGCCGCGGGCGAGATTTCGCAGGATTTCCTGCGTCTCGACCGCTTCCTCTCCCCTCTCGCATTGAAATGGCGCGGTGACTCCGAGGCGCTCGAAACCCTCTGCCGCTACCTCGACACTCGTTACCTCGACCTCCTTGCCGAGCAGAAGCAGCTTGTCGAGGGGGCGCGCGAAGCGCTTCTCCTCGCCCGCGCGCGCGGATACAAAATAGGTGTGCTCTCCAACGGGTTCTCATCCGTTCAGCATCGCAAAATCCGTTCGGCCCGCCTCGACGACCTCATCGACACCGTGGTGCTCAGCGACGACATCGGCGTGGCGAAGCCCGACCCCCGCCTCTACCTCTACGCCATGGCGCGCGTCAACAATCTCCGTCCCGACGCTCATCTGATGATAGGCGACAACCTCGCCACAGACATTAAGGGGGCCGAAGCCGCCGGCTGGAAACACCTGTTTTTCGCCCCTCGCGACACCGCGCCCTCCTCTCCCGCCGACCCTCCGGCCGAGTGTCGCATCGCCCGTCTTGATGAGCTTTCCCGACTCATTTAGACCCGCTTTTTGCCCATTTATCCCTCTAAAGGGGTGAAAAAGTGGGGTTTATGCAAAATTATTCGCTTTTTTATTGGTCAATTCAAAAAAAGTTACGATATTTGCACTCACAAAACCGCGAGGGTCCCTCCCCGAAGTGGTTTTTCATTGTGCGAACGACCCCGAAAATACCGAACGTTAACACAGTTCAGATACTATTAATATAATACAAAAACTAATCCCCGACAATGACTAAAGCAGACATCGTCAACGAGATTTCCAAGTCGACCGGCATTGAGCGTGCCGTCGTTCTCGTCACTGTCGAAAAATTCATGGAGACCGTCAAGGATTCACTCATCAACGGTGAAAACGTCTATCTCCGCGGCTTCGGCAGCTTCATCATCAAGGTGCGCTCTGAAAAGACCGCCCGCAACATCTCGCAAAACACCACCATCATCATCCCCGAACACCGCATCCCCGCTTTCAAGCCCGCCCGCGTGTTCATGGAAGAGGTGAAAGAGCGCGAGGTCAAGGAGTAAGCTCCCTCCCGTCGTCTATCGCAATCCCGGTGGAGGCCTCGCAGCACGTCTGCCCTCGCCCCCGTCAAAAGCATAATCTTAACCCTATTGTTAAACCCCATAATCCCTGACTCACTATGCCCAGCGGAAAAAAGCGTAAAGGCCACAAGATGGCTACACACAAGCGTAAAAAACGTCTTCGCAAGAATCGTCACAAGAAGAAATAAGAGTCACCTCTTTTAGCGGGAAGACGAGACAACGCCTCATCGCGATGTCTCGCTTTTCCCCACTCTTCTTAGGTTGGAGAAACGACTCCCCGTTTGCTCCACTCGAAAGAACAGACTTTCCTACCCGGTGAGGCTTACCGCCGAAAGACGTTTTTCTTCTCTCCCGGGGAACGACAAGTTTGTTCTTTGTTTCGTCATAGCTCCCGCTGTGAAGCCCGTGCAGCCTTCAGGCTGCTCTCCCCCTCCACGCCGGTGCACCTCCGAGGCTTTCCCTTCCCGGTAGGCACCGCGTCAAAATCTCCACTTCATCAAGTAAGTTAAATGAAAAGTGAACTAATAGTCGACGTACAGCCCAAGGAGGTCTCGATTGCCCTCCTTGAAGACTCGCGCCTCGTTTCGCTACAGAAAGAGGCGCGCGGGATAGCTTACGCCGTCGGCGACATCTATCTGGCAAAGGTCAAGAAACTGATGCCCGGACTCAATGCCGCCTTCGTCAACGTAGGCTATGAAAAAGACGCTTTTCTTCACTACTTGGATCTCGGACAACAATTCAACACCTACGAGCAATTTGTGAGCGAGGCTGTCGGCGAGAAAAAGACCGACGTCGCCGTCTCTAAAATCAAACGCCGACCCGACATCAACAAGCACGGCTCGATAGCCGACATCCTCAAGCCCGGACAGCAGCTGCTCGTGCAGATTGTCAAGGAACCGATTTCGTCGAAAGGCCCCCGCCTCACCACCGAAATCACCTTCACGGGCCGCTACATGGTGCTTATCCCCTTTGGCGACAAAATCTCAATCTCTCAGAAAATCAAGAGCACCGAGGAGAAACTGCGCCTGCGGCAGCTCATCGAGAGCATCAAGCCAAAGAATTTCGGTGTCATCATCCGCACGTCGGCCGAAGGCAAAAGCGTCCGCGAGCTCCATCACGAGCTCAAAACCCTCCTGCGCTGCTGGGACGAGACTATCGCTAAGGCGCGCAACGCTACCGCCCCCGCTCTCGTCTTCGAGGAAGAGAGCCGTATCGTCGGTATGCTCCGCGACGTCTTCTCGCCTAATTTCGAGAGCATCCATGTCAACGACAAGGAAATCCACTCGCAGATTTCGAAATACGTTTCGCTCATCGCTCCCGAGAGCGGCGAAATCGTACGTCTCTACGACAGCGACCAGCCCATCTTCGACCACTTCGGCATCACGCGCCAGATTAAGTCGTCGTTTGGCAAAACCGTGTCGTTCAAGAGTGGCGCATATGTCATCATCGAGCACACCGAAGCGCTCCACGTCATTGACGTCAACTCTGGCAATCGCTCGAAAGCATCAGCCGACCAGGAGACCAACGCCCTCGAGGTCAACCTCCGCGCGGCCGACGAGATAGCCCGACAGCTGCGTCTGCGCGACATGGGCGGCATCATCGTCATCGACTTCATCGACATGAACAAGGCCGAACACCGCCAGAAGCTCTACGAGCATATGCGCGAAGTCATGGCCAACGACCGCGCCCGACACAACATCCTGCCGCTCAGCAAATTCGGACTCATGCAAATCACGCGCCAGCGCGTGCGTCCCGCTCTCGACATCATCACTTCCGAAGAGTGTCCGTCGTGTCACGGAAAAGGCGAGGTGCAGCCTTCGCTCCTTTTCACCGACACCCTCTACGAGAAACTCGACTATCTCGTCAACACTCTCGGCGTGAAAAATTTCGTTCTCTACGTCCATCCCTACGTTTCGGCCTACCTTAAGAAAGGCTTCCCGTCGCTCTACCGTCGCTGGCAGATGAAATTCGGGTTCAGGTTCCGAATACTCCCCGATGAGTCGCTCGCCTACCTTGCCTACAAGGTGCTCGATGCCGAACGCAACGAGATAGACCTCAAGGAGGAAAAAGACATGGCCTCCTCGGCCACCAAGCAGAAACAACGCAATAGTTCCCGAGACCGGCAAAACGAAGATTAAAGCCTCTTACTCTCCGGGCTGTCATGGCTTTTCGCCCATGAAGCCCGGAGACTTTTTGTTTACCCAGCCCGAAGCCGCCTCTACGTCTCATCTTCCCCCTCCCCTCGCCGGCCGTTTTCGGCGTTCGCTTAATGAAATTTCCCCGCCATACGGTTTGTTGTTATAACTTCATCCCGCTAAGTTTTAGAAGTTGTTTAAACTTTTTTCTTTTCGGAGATTTTATCAGATTTTTGAGGCGATTTTCCGCATCGAAGAGGGAGTGTAGCGTGCTACACGACCGATGAGAGGCGGAAAATCGGCCAAAAAGATGATGAAAGACCCGAAAAGAGGTCATTTTCAACTTCTACCTTAATGATTATCTTTACCGTAAAAAAGTTTAAACAACTTCTTAAATAGTCAAGGAAATTTCGTAACTTTGCATTTCCGAAAACACCGACAAAAGTATGCCTCACAATATAGCAATTGTAGGGTCGACAGGCTCAATAGGCACTCAGACCCTCGACATCATTTCTCAATTCCCGGAGCGCTTCAAGGCCGTGGTGCTCACCGCCGGAAGCAATGTCGACCTCCTCATCGAGCAGGCCCGGCGTCACCGGCCCGCTTTGGCAGTGATTGCCGACCAATCGAAGTGGCCTGCTCTGCGCGACGCCCTCGAGCCCCTCGGCATTGCCACCGCCGCCGGCGACAGCGCCATTGCCGATGCCATGGAGCGCGACGACTTCGACACGGTCGTCACCGCCTCCGTTGGCTATTCCGGCCTGCTCCCCACCATCCGCGCCGTACGTGCCGGCAAGACCATCGCGCTCGCCAACAAAGAGACTCTTGTCGTGGCCGGCGAGCTGGTCAGCAAACTCTTCAAGGAGCATGGCACGAAGGTCGTGCCCGTCGACTCCGAACACTCGGCCATCTATCAGTGTCTGATTGGCGAAGACCCCGCTACGGTGTCGCGTCTCATCATCACCGCTTCCGGCGGCCCCTTCCGCACCAAGTCGGCCGAAGAGATTGCCAACGTGACGGCCGCGCAGGCGCTCCGCCATCCGCGCTGGAACATGGGCGCGAAAATCACCATCGACTCGGCCACGATGCTCAACAAGGCTTTCGAAATCATCGAGGCCCGCTGGCTGTTCGACGTTCCGTCTGAAAAAATCACGGCTGTGGTTCATCCCCAGTCTATCGTCCACTCAATGGTGGAATTTGTCGACGGTGCCGTGAAAGCTCAGCTCGGCATCCCCGACATGCACCTCCCCATACGCTTCGCTCTCGGCGACGCCTCGCGTCTGCCGTCTGCCGAACCGCCCCTCACGCTCGCCGACTACGCTTCGCTCACCTTCGAACGTCCCGACGAAGAGAAATTCCCCTGCCTCACGTTGGCGCGCAAGGCGCTCGCAGACGGCGGAAACACGGCCTGCATCATCAATGCCGCCAACGAGGTGGCTGTCGCCGCTTTCCTCAAGGGGCGCATCTCGTTCCCTGCCATCTACGACACCATCACCGAGGCCCTTTCGGCTATCCCATTCATCGCGTCGCCCACGCTCGACGACTACGTGGCCACCCATCACGCCACCATCGCCCACACCGCCTCCCGCATCGGCCTCTGACGCTTCTCCTCATTCATTTACTAAAAATCCTATGGAAGAAATCCTTATCAAAGCGGCTCAACTCATCGTGGCCCTCGCCCTTCTGGTGATAATCCACGAGTTCGGCCACTACATTTTCAGCCGCATCTTCGGCATCAAGGTCGAGAAGTTCTACATCTTCTTCGACCCCTACTTCTCGCTCTTCAAATGGAAACCCAAACAGAAACCGGACGCCGACCCCGACAAGACTTCGTGGCGCGACACCGAGTATGGCATCGGCTGGATTCCGCTCGGCGGCTACTGCAAGATTGCCGGAATGATTGACGAAAGCCTTGACACCGAGCAGCTCAAGCAAGAGCCCAAACCGTGGGAATTTCGCACCAAACCCGCTTGGCAGCGTCTCCTCGTCATGACCGGCGGCGTGCTCTTCAACTTCATTCTCGCCATCATCATCTATGCCGGTATCGCCATGCACTGGGGCACTCAGTACATCGCTTTCGACGATGCTCGCGAAGGATTTGACTTCGTCCCCTCGGCCATCGAAGCCGGTTTCCGCAACGGCGACATTCCCCTCAGCGCCGACGGCGTCAAGCTCGATGCCTCGAAGCCCGACTACGCCCTACGCATGGCCGAAGCCAAGGAAGTCAAGGTGCTCCGCAACCATCGCGACACCGTCTCTATCGCCATCCCCGAAAACTTCATCTTCCGCATCAACGAAGACAAGGGTTTCCTGGCCTACCGTCTCCCCGTCTACGTCGACCGTCTCGTGCCCGGCGAAGCTGCCGTGAAAGCGGGCATCAAGGAGGGCGACCACATCGTGGCTGTCGACAGCGTCGCCACGCCTTCCTACACCGAGCTTACCCCGGCTCTCGTCAAAGCCGCCGGCCGCGAAACCTCTGTCACAGTTGAGCGCGAAGGCAAACTCATCACCCTCAAGGCCGTGCCCAACGAGTTTGGCAAACTCGGCTTCAGCCTCCGTCCCCTCACCGATGTCTATCCCACCGTCACCGAACACTACAATTTCTTCCAGGCCATTCCCAAGGGCTGGAATCTCGGAACCTCCACCCTCACCAACTACGTCGGCTCGATGAAGCACGTCTTTTCTAAGGAAGGAGCCGAAAGCCTCGGCGGTTTCGGTGCCATCGGCAACATGTTCCCCTCACGCTGGAGCTGGCTCTCGTTCTGGGAAATCACTGCTTTCCTCTCGCTGGCTCTCGCGTTTATCAACATCGTGCCCATCCCCGGTCTCGACGGCGGTCACGTCATGTTCCTCTTCTACGAAATGATTGCCGGAAAACCGGCTCCCGAAAAGGTGGTTCTCGGCGCGCAATACGTCGGCATGGCTTTCATAATTTTCCTCATGCTCTATGCTAACGGCAACGACATTTTCCGTGCTTTCCTCAAATAAGCAAGTGCAAATGAAAACTCTGACTCTTAAACGTGGCAAGGAGGATTCGCTCCTCCGTTTCCACCCCTGGGTGTTCTCCGGGGCTATAGCCCGCCTCCCCGAAGGCCTTGAAGAAGGCGAAGTGGTGCGCGTGCAGGCGGCCGACGGTCGCTTCCTCGGCTTCGGGCACTACGAAATCGGTTCGATTGCAGTGCGAATTCTGACGGCCGACGAAAACGAGACTATCGACGAATCTTTCTTCGCCACCCGTCTGGCCCACGCCTACGCCCTGCGCCTCTCGCTCGGTCTCGCCCGTCCCGACAACGATGCCTACCGTCTCGTCCACGGCGAAGGCGACTTCATGCCGGGGTGCGTCATCGACGTCTACGGTCCTACCGCCGTGCTTCAGGCCCACAGCCCCGGTATGCACTACGCCCGCGACATCATTGCCCGCGCTCTGGTCAACCTCCCCGACGCCGGCATTCGCAACGTCTACTACAAGAGCGAGACCACTCTCCCCTACAAGGCTCGTCTCGACCCCGTCAACGCCTACATCATCGGCGACTACGAGGGCAACGTGGCCACCGAGAACGGTCTTAAGTTCAACATCGACTGGCTCAAGGGTCAGAAGACCGGCTTCTTCGTCGACCAGCGCGACAACCGCTCGCTGCTCGAACGTTTCGCCCCGGGCCGCAAAGTGCTCAACATGTTCTGCTACACCGGCGGCTTCTCAGTCTATGCCATGCGCGGCGGTGCGATGCTCGTTCATTCGGTCGACTCTTCGGCCAAGGCCATTACGCTGACCGACGCCAACATCGAACTCAATTTCCCCGGCGACACGCGCCACAAGAGTTTCGCGCTCGATGCCTTCAAGTATCTCGCCGAAATGCCCGACGGGGCCTACGACCTCATCGTGCTCGACCCTCCCGCTTTCGCCAAACACCGCTCCGCCATCAAGAACGCCATGATTGGCTACCGGCGCCTCAATGCGGCCGCTTTCCGCAAGATTGCCCCGGGCGGCATCCTCTTCACTTTCTCCTGTTCGCAGGCCATCACCAAGGAGCAGTTCCGCCTCGCGGTCTTCACCGCCGCCGCCCAGTCGGGCCGAAAGGTGCGCATCCTCCATCAGCTCACTCAGCCCGCCGACCACCCCATCAACATCTACCATCCCGAGGGCGAATACCTCAAGGGGCTGGTGCTCTACGTAGAATAATCTCCCACACAATTCTTCTCACATGAACCTCTCAAAATATCTCACTTCAGCTATGGCCGCTCTCGCCATCTCGGCTTGCTCCGCCGACAAATCGGCTGCCGACAAGACCGAAGAAGATTTCGACTACACAGTCGACCGCTTCGCCGACATCGAGGTGCTCCGCTATCAGGTGGCCGGTTTCGAAGACCTCACCCCACGTCAGCGCATCCTCATCTACTATCTCACTGAAGCCGCTCTCGCCGGCCGCGACATCCTCTGGGACCAGAACGGCAAATACAACCTCGCCATCCGCGACCTCCTCGAAAACGTCTACCTCAACTACGACGGCGCCAAAGACACCCCCGACTTCAAGGCTTTCGAAACATATCTCAAGCAGGTGGAGTTTGCCAACGGTATTCACCACCACTATTCATGCGACAAGTTCATCCCCGCTTTCTCGCGCGATTTCCTCACCGCAGAGATAGCCAAACTCCCCGCCGACAAGCAGCCCGCTGAGGTTGAGACGCTCCTCTCCGTAATCTTCGACCCAGCGGTGATGCCCAAGCGCGTCAATCAGGCTGAGGGTGCCGACCTCATCCTCACCTCGGCCAACAACCTCTACGAAGGTGTCACTCAAGCCGAAGTCGAGGCCTACTACAATGCCATCAAAGACACCACCATCCCCGACCCCGTTTCATACGGTCTCAACTCCAAGGTGGTCAAGCGCGACGGCAAGGTTGTCGAAGAGGTCTACCGCGTCGGTGGTCTCTATTCCGAGCCCATCTCTCGCATCGTCGGCCTCCTCGGTCAGGCCAAGGAGTATGCCGAAAACGATGCCCAGAAGGCCATCATCGAAAAACTCATCAATTTCTACACCACCGGCGACCTCCGCGCCTTCGACGACTATTCTATCGCGTGGGTTGAAGACACCGCCTCGCAGGTCGACTTCATCAACGGTTTCATCGAAAGCTACGGTGACCCCCTCGGAATGACAGGCTCTTGGGAATCTATTGTCAACTTCCGCAACAACGATGCCTCACACCGCACCGAGGTTATCTCAAACAACGCCCAGTGGTTTGAAGACCACTCCCCCGTCGCCCCCTCTTTCCGCAAAGACAAGGTCAAGGGCGTTTCGGCCAAAGTCATCACTGCCGCCATTCTCGCCGGCGACTCCTACCCCGCTACTCCCATCGGCATCAACCTCCCCAACGCCAACTGGATTCGCGCCGCCCACGGCTCGAAGTCGGTCACTATTGAAAATATCACTGAAGCCTACGACGGCGCCAACCACGGCAACGGCTTCAACGAAGAATTTGTCATCGACGCTCCCACTTCCGAGCTCCTCGACAAATATCTCTTCATCACCGACAACCTCCACACCGACCTTCACGAATGTCTCGGCCACGCCTCTGGCAAACTCCTCCCCGGTGTCGACCCCGATGCCCTCAAAGCCCACGGCTCTACACTTGAGGAAACCCGCGCCGACCTCTTCGCCCTCTACTATCTGGCCGACCCCAAACTCCTCGAACTCGGCCTGCTCGACAATCCCGATGCCTACAAGGCTCAATACTACAAATACCTTCTCAACGGCCTCATGACCCAGCTCGTGCGTATCGAGCCGGGTAAAGACATCGAAGAAGCCCACATGCGCAATCGCCAGCTCATCTCCAACTGGGTGGTCGAAAAGGGTGCCCCCGACAACGTTGTAGAATTCGTCAAACGCGACGGCAAAACCTTCATTCAGATTAACGACTACGCACGCCTCCGCGACCTCTTCGGGCAGCTCCTCGCTGAAATTCAGCGCATCAAGAGCACAGGCGACTACCAGGCCGGCGCCGACCTCGTAGAAAAATACGCCGTTAAAGTCAATCCCGACCTCCATCGCGAAGTGCTCGAACGCTACGCCACCCTCGACATCGCCCCCTACCGCGGCTTCGTCAACCCCATCTACACCCCCGTCACCGATGCCGACGGCCGCATCACCGACGTCACCATCTCCTACGGCGAAGAATTCCTTCCCCAGGTGCTCCGCTACTCGCGTGACTACCGCACCCTGCGCTAACCACTCCCCTCGCACATAGACACACACCAATCCCTTGCCCGCTCCCCTTAGAGAGAGCAGGCAAGGGATTGTCATTTCTTCAATATTGCAAGTCGTCGGATGGCTACTGCTCCACCGCCTCAGCCTCCTGAGGCTTCTCCGAAGCGTGAGTCAGCTCGTCGACCTTCGACCGGGCACGTTCCAAATCCTTAGCCTCACCCTTGCGCTCATACACGCGCCCGAGAAGCATCAGCAGACCTGCAACCAAAATTATCACACACATTGTCAGAGCAACCGACGTAATGGCAAACGCCGCGATATGCGCCATCATAATTATCAGATAAGCCATCACCACACCCATAAGGAGGATGAAACCCAGCCAAAAAATTCCTTTACCTAAAGACTTCATAAACAAATATCGTTTTTAATGTGAGAAATAGTGTTCCTACTTATGTCAGAAATCATGTTTCTGCTCCGACACACCCCCGACCCGCCGGGTCATCCCATCAAGCCGAAGTCCGTGCCTTTACCCTAAAACACCCCACCCCCTCAAAAAGTTCACACATCTAATACTGTCTCTTATAAACATATCCAAGCACACTAGACAATAGGACAGAGCGTAGTCCTTCTTCTGGTTGAA
>JAIDCC010000013.1 GCA_029056055.1 Duncaniella sp. | reverse complement strand
CCCATGCGTCACACCCTTATCAGAATTATCAGAGTTATCAGAATTAGAGAATCCCTCCCCTCCGCGTCCCTAGCTGCCCGCCGCTGCTCCCTCGTCCCGCGCGTTAGCCCTATTTGGAGGTGGGGCGGGGCTTTAGCTCAGCCCGTGCCAGGCATCGCCCGCATCCCTGCTTTGTTTTCGGGTGGCTGCATCGTCGCCGCACCCTCCCCAACACCGCGACAGCACTTTTTGCCGTTGCGGGGTGCCTCTCCGCCTCCATCCCCTCGCCATCCTCGATACCTTTGATTCCTCTAATTCCTCAGATAACTCCCTCCATGGCCATAGCACCCCTCCGCGACACGAGCGTTTGTCTTTGGGTGTTAGCGTCTCTGCGGCTGCCCCCGCACCCTGCATGCCTCCCTCCGCACCAGCATGCTCACTCTCCCGAACCACTCCCCCGACACCGCATCAGCATTTTCGGCGTTCCGCGGTGCTTCAGCGCCGCCTCCAATCGTCCTTGATTACTCTGCTGCCTCTGATAACAACCATCTCCCGCTCCGTTTTTTTTCAGCCGTTGCGGGGTGCCTCCCCCGCCATTCGGCGACCGCCCACGAATCACCCCCTTATCAGAATTATCAGAGTTATCAGAATTAGATAATCCCTACCCTCGGTGTCACTGGCTGCCAGCCGCTGCTCCCTCGTCCCGCGCGTTAGCCTTTTTGGAGGTGGGGCGGCGCTTCAGCTCCGCCCGTGCCACGCCTCGCCAGCGCCTACCGCCCGCGTTCCTGTTTTGTCCTCGGGTGGTTGCATCGTCGCCGCATCCTCCCCACGCAGCGTGAGCCCTTTTAGCCGTTTCACAGTGCTTCACCACCGCTCCCCCAACGCGCGTCAGCCTTTTTGGCGATGCACGGTGCTTTAGTGCCGCATCTAGTCGTACTTAATTCCTCGGATAGCTCTGATGCCTCTGATAACAACCGCCGCCTGCTCTGGGGTTCTTTCTGCCAATGCGCGCGCCGCCTTCGTCTCTTTCATCGCGTCTGAGGGGTTTGTCTTAGGGTGTGGCCTCCCCTTCGCATCCTCCCCGCGCCGCCTCAGCTCTTTCCGCCATTGCACAGCGCCTCAGCAACGCTCCCAGCCGTCTTTGATTCCTCTGATAGCTCTGATGCCTCTGACAACAGCCTCACCATCTCCGCGTCAGCCCTTTCAGCCGTTGCGCGACGTCTCACCGACGCAGCCTCCCAAACACCGTGTCAGCTCTTTCTGCCGTTGCTCGGTACTTAAGCCGCCGTCGTTTGTCCCTCCGCGACGGCAGCGCTTGTCTTTGGATAGGTGCCCCCTCACCAAGTCTGCAGCCCGCCGGCTCCCCTCCCCACGTCAGTCTTTTCGGCATTATGCGATGCTTCAGCGCCACCTCCCCCGGCCGTCTGCCTAGCATCAGCTTTTTGGGAGGTAAGCGGTGCTTCAAGGCCGCCCTCGTCTCTTCCACGTGTCTTTTGGGTTTGTCCTAGGATGGGGCCCGCATCCTCCCCGTGCCGCGTCAGCTCTTTCTGCCGTCGCACGGCACTTCAGCCTCTCCAAGTCGTACTTGATGCCTCTGATAGCTCTGATGCCTCTGATAACAACCGGTACTTTCTGCCATTGCGCGCGCCGCCTCCGCCTCTCTAACCGCGACGGCAGTGTTTGTCTTTGGGTGATTGCCACCCCACCACGCGTCAGCTTTTTAGAGGTGCGCGCACCGCCGTTGTTACTCCCTCCGTGTCGGTAACGTTTATCTTTGGATAGTTGCCTCACCCTCGCGCCCTCCCAACGGCGTGTCAGCTCTTTCAACCTTTGCGCGGTACTTAAGCGCCTTTGTCTCTCCATCCGCGTCTAGGGGGGTGTCTTTGGTGGGTGCCTTTCCTCCGTGACCTCCCCAACACCGCGTCAGCCTTTTTGGCGTTGCGCGGTGCTGTAGCGCCGCTTTCCCACTCACCCTCTCGTGCTGAGGCCTCCCCACTCCGCTCTGCCTCTCTGGATGGGAGGGGGCAACGCACTCTCCCCCGTCTCCTCTGATTCCTCTAATAATACCCTCCCTTGAAGCGCCACGCCCGCTGAGTTTGCCAAGGAGTGCTATGACCCTCACCTAAATTCTCAGCACATCCCAACCGAGTGCCTCAAGCCACACCACGCAGCATCCCTGCAAACAAAGCGTCAGCCTCTCAAGCAATACTTTAGCGCCGCTTTCTCCTCCACGGGTTCGCCTCCCCAGAACCGAAACCTCTGATAACTCTGATTCCTCTGATAAAATCGTCGCACCCGGCCCATCAGACACCTCCCAACACAAAAATACACACTACAATCGAAAAAACCATGCGATAATCTCACTTCAACCCTCAAATCGTGTAATCCACGAAAGAATCATCATTCCACAGTGAAGCACATCAAATGCTCCCACAGTGACGTTTCCGTCTGACGAGGGTCGGTTAAAATTTGCCGAACGATTTTTCACATCTCGGCGGTGGAGAATAATCGAGTAGGTCGGGAAACGAAAGTTTTCTGACCTACTTTCGTTTCCGTCCCTCTCACACCACCGTACGTGCCGTT
>JAIDCC010000129.1 GCA_029056055.1 Duncaniella sp. | reverse complement strand
CTTGCCTCTTGTCTCGGGGGCTCGGTGATGTGTAAAAGAGACAGCCCCTATCTACCCCCATGATACAGACAGTCGTGAAACGCGATGGCCGCATCGCCGGATACAACGAAGAAAAAATCAAGTCGGCTATACGCAAAGCCATGCTCACCACTCCGAAAGGAGAAGACGAGGCCCTCATCGGTCGCATTTCGACGCGCGTGACAATGCACCCCGCCCAGCAGTTGTCCGTCGAGCAGATTCAAGACCTCGTTGAGCTCGAGCTCATGAAGTCGAGCCGAAAGGAAGTGGCCAAACGTTACATCGCCTATCGCGACCAGCGCTCGATTGCCCGCCGTTCGAAGACCCACAACGTGTTTCTTGAAATCATCGAGGCCAAGAACAACGACATCACCCGCGAGAACGCCAACATGAACACCGACTCGCCCGCGGGAATGATGATGAAATTTGCTTCGGAGACCACCAAGCCCTTCGTCGACGACTATCTGCTCTCGCCCGAGGTGCGCCGCGCCGTGGCCGACAATTATATCCATATTCACGACAAAGACTATTATCCTACGAAGTCGCTCACCTGTGTGCAGCACCCGCTCGACACGATTCTCAAACACGGCTTCGTGGCGGGTCACGGCGAATCGCGTCCGGCGCGCCGCATCGAGACCGCGTCAATCATAGCCTGCATCTCGCTTGAGACCGCCCAGAATGAAATGCACGGCGGTCAGGCCATCCCCGCGTTCGACTTCTATCTCGCTCCCTTCGTGCGCACCTCTTTCCTTGAGGAAGTCAAGCAGCTCGAACAGCTCACCGGACGCCAACTCGACTCGCTGCGCGATGCTAAGCTCGCAGACTACCTCTCGCGTCCGCTCGACAATCTCGAGGGCGACGAGCGACTCCTGCAACATGCCGTCAATCAGACCGTGAGCCGAGTTCATCAGGCCATGGAGGCGTTCATCCACAACATGAACACAATCCACTCGCGCGGGGGCAATCAGGTGGTGTTCTCTTCCATCAACTACGGCACCGACACCTCGGCCGAGGGTCGCTGCATCATCCGCGAACTTCTCAACACCACCTACGAAGGCGTGGGCAACGGCGCGACAGCTATTTTCCCCATTCAAATCTGGAAGAAAAAGCGCGGCGTCTCCTACCTGCCCACCGACCCCAACTACGACCTCTATCAACTCGCCTGCCGCGTCACGGCACGCCGTTTCTTCCCCAACTTCGTCAATCTTGACGCAACGTTCAATCAGCACGAAAAGTGGGATGCCGCCGACCCCGAACGCTATCGCTACGAAGTGGCCACGATGGGTTGCCGCACCCGCGTGTTCGAAAATCGCTACGGCGAGAAAACATCTATCGGTCGCGGAAACCTCTCGTTCACTACCGTCAACATCGTGCGCCTCGCCATAGAATGTCGTGACATTGCCGATCGCGACGAGCGCATTGCGACCTTCTTCCGTAAGCTCGACGAAGTGCTCGACACTGCTGCCACGCAGCTCTGCGAGAGATTTGACTATCAGAAGACTGCCAAAGCAAAGCAGTTCCCCCTGTTGATGTCGCGCCTGTGGAACGGTGCTTCGGCCCTCTCTCCCGACGACACGATTGACCCGGTCATAAATCAGGGCACGCTCGGCATAGGTTTCATCGGTCTGGCAGAATGTCTCATCGCCCTCACCGGTCATCATCACGGCGAGGATGCCGAGTCGCAGAAACTCGGCCTGAGCATCGTGAGCCACATGCAGAAACGCGCCAACGAATATTCGGAGCGTTACGGCCACAATTTCTCGGTGCTCGCTACGCCCGCCGAGGGTCTGTCGGGCAAGTTCACACGCCGCGACCGCAAGAAATTCGGCTTAATCCCCGGCGTGACCGACAAGGACTACTACACCAACTCCAACCACGTGCCCGTCTACTATCACTGCTCGCCGCGCCACAAGGCTGAAATAGAAGCTCCATACCATCCTCTCACCACCGGCGGACACATTTTCTATGTGGAAATAGACGGCGATGCCACCCACAACCCCAAGGCAATCTCTGACATCGTCGACCTCATGGACCGCTACAACATCGGTTACGGCTCGGTCAACCACAACCGCAACCGCTGTATGCAGTGCGGCTACGAAGACGCCACCCCGGAGCTTACCGTTTGCCCCAAATGCGGCTCACACCACATTGACACCCTTCAACGCATCACCGGCTATCTCGTAGGCACGACCGACCGCTGGAACTCAGGCAAACTCGCCGAACTGCGCGATAGAGTGGTGCACGATTGACTTCTTTGACGGCAGACAGCATCGTGAAAATTCTCTCAATCATAGCCGGCACGAGCGTCGATGGGCCCGGACTTCGCACTTCCATCTACATGGCCGGGTGCGCACATCACTGCCCCGGGTGTCAGAACCCTTCGTCGTGGGACGCCGACGCCGGCACCGAAATGACGATCGAGGAAATACTCGCACGAGTCGAAGAGGAAGATTTCGACGTCACCCTCTCGGGGGGCGACCCGATGTTTCACCCCGCCGATACGTTGGAGTTGCTCAAAGCGCTGCGAGGCAATGGCCGCAACGTGTGGGTCTACACCGGTTACACATTCGAGCAACTTCTCGCCGACCCGTCTCGTCGGCCGTTGCTTGACTACATCGACGTGCTCGTCGACGGACGCTTCGAACAAGCTCAACGCTCCACCACACATTGTTTCCGCGGCTCGGCCAATCAGCGGCTCGTCATACCCTCACGCTCTACCGCCGAAAACGTCGTCTGCTTCGAGTGTTAAACTTTATTAAACCGCCTCAACCCTTAGGACGCAAGTTTGGCCGTCTCGGCTAAAATGACTAACTTTGCGCCCGAAAACTTATCAATACAAACCACTAACTAATGGCAACAAAAATCAGACTGCAACGTCATGGTCGCAAGAACTATGCGTTCTATCCTATTGTTATCGCCGATAGCAGGGCACCACG
>JAIDCC010000128.1 GCA_029056055.1 Duncaniella sp. | reverse complement strand
TTTTGGGAAGTGCCGGTAGGAATTTCAGATGTCTTCCTCAATTCTTTATTTGAACCGCATTGCGCCATGGCGCGTCCACGCAGGCCCACGACGCGGAATTTTCCCGGTCGCCGTGCCAACGTCGCCACGGGCGCGCCATTCAATAAGTAGGAAGATGAAAACGGGCGATAAATCACGCGACCATGTACGGACGTGCCTTTGGCACGTTGCTAATGCACAGCGCGTTAGGTGATATTTTACGTTGCCTATGCACAGCATGTTAGGTGATAGTTTACGTTGCGATTTGTTGTCGCCCGGCCTGAGAAACGTGCCGAAGGCACGTCCGTACATTTTGGGGAAAAATTTGTGCCGTTTTCATATTCAAACGTGTTGAATGGAATGGCGCGTCCCTGCCTGCTAATCAGATGATTACAGGGTAATGCATCCCCGGGAGGGGGTGTGGGGCCGAATGGTAGGGAGCGCGGCGACGGAGAAGAGTGCGTCCCAGGCGGTTTACCTTTGGTTGTTAATCATTGTTAAACTTAAATACTTTGTATTGCATAGTTCTTGCAGACGTTGTAACTTTGCGTCGTGAACGTGACCCTCGCGGCTCGCGTCCCCGTTTCCGCAACCTAATCAGACACGCCAATGAATATCGACAATCTCCGAAGCCGGATGCGCAAGGGTATGCACGAACATAGCATCCTGCCGCTCCTTCAGGGTGGCGACGCCTACTCTTCCGAAATGATTGAGCGCTTCATCCTCAAGGAAGGTACGCTCTTCCCCCTGCCGATGCGCATGAAAAACGCCGCGATTTTTCACGTCCGCGCTGACCCACGACGCGGAATTATCCCCGCCGCTATGCCGACGTCGCCGGGGACGCGCCATGGCACGTCCCTACCTGAAGAACAGAGTATTACATCGCAGCGCATCCCCGAAGGAGTGTGTCGGCGATTGGTAGGGACGCGATTTTTCGCGTCCGCGCAACCCCGCGATGCGAAATTCCACCCTCCGCCATGCTAACGTCGCTGCGGACGCGAAAAATCGCGTCCCTACATGGTGCGTGGTATGAGGACATCTGTGGCTTGGGTAAGTGTGAAATAATGTTAAAATCGGGGGGTAATTTTTATCTGTAAATTAGAGTAATTTTTTGTAACTTTGCCGCATAATTTGTAATAGTGCCAAGGAATTTACCGTTACTTCGCAAATTGGAGGATTTTTTCAATGGCGAGGCGACCAAAAAATATTTTTACCATGAATACATACTCACGTTTGACAAAAAGAATACGTTTATTGCAGATGCTGGTCGTGCTGCTCGCGATTGCGGCGGGTGCGACGACGGCGGTGGCCCAGGATAGCGGCGACGTCACGATTATGGGACATCTGAAGGACGCGGTGACGAAAATCGACCTTCCGGAAGCCTATGTGCTTTGGCCCGATTCGACTGGCGAGACGACCGACACCGTCCGCTGCTCGGCCACCGAGTGGCGCAACGGCGAGCGCGTGACGAGAGCTATCTTCTTCAAAGAGGTGTCGAGGGCCGATTCGCTGTATGTGTTTGATGTGGAGTGCGATGGCTATAAGCGGCAGACTGTCAGCTATCGCGTGGAGAAGCTCGGCAAACGCGAGAAATGGCGTGAGATGCCGATGATTTTTCTCGAAAGAGCGCCGCGCGAGCTGAAGGAAGTGACGGTGGTGGCCTCGAAGGTGAAATTCTACAACCGCGGCGACACATTGGTGTTTAACGCCGATGCGTTTCAGTTGGCCGAAGGGTCGATGCTCGACGCGCTGATAGCGCAGTTGCCCGGCGTGGAGCTTAATGACGACGGCCAGATAAAAATCAACGGGAGGTTTGTGGAGTCGCTGCTGCTCAACGGGCGCGAATTTCTCGACGGCGACAACCGGCTGATGCTCGACAACATCGCGGCCTACACGGTGAAAAACGTGGAGGTCTACGAGGGGCAGAACCGCAAGGACAAGTGGACGCGCGACGACACGGGGCAGAAGGAGCTGACGATGGACGTGAAGCTCAAGAAGGAATACAACGCGGGGTGGATAGTGAATGCGCAGGGGGGTGTCGGCACCGACGACCGCTATTCGGGGCGATTGTTTGCAAACTGGTTTACGAGCAATCAACGGCTGACACTTTTGGGAAATGCCAACAACCTGAACGACAGCCGCAGTCCCGGCAAAGCCGACACGTGGACGCCCGACATGATGCCCGACGGCACGCGGCGCTATCAGTTGGCGGCGGCGCAGTATGGGTTTTCAAACGTAGCGGAGACGGTGGAGCTCGACGCGAGCGTCAGGTATGAGCAGCTGCGCACCAACGACTACACCACCACGCAGCGCACCAACTTCCTGGAGACGGGCGACACGTATGAAAATTCGTTTGCGAGGGCACACTCGAAGGACACGAAGCTCAACACGAAGGCAAATCTCTGGCTGAGAAACACACGGCACGCGGGCTATCTGAATCTGACGGCCAACTATCGCCGCAGGGTGAACGACGGCGACGACATGGCTGCGACATTCGACGAAGAGCAGCGCGACATTGACCGCGAGGTGATAGAGACGCTCTACACCGACGCCAATCCGGAGCGTCTGGAGGCGGTGGTGAACCGCGCACTGACGCGCACCGACGGCTCGATGAAGCAAATCGACCTGCGCGCCACCCCGGGCGTGAATTTCCAACTCGCGTCGGGAGACCGCGTCACGTTTGAGACCTACTTCCGCTACAATTCGCAGAAGGAAGAGCGATGGAACGACTACACGGTGAACTACGGGGCCGACCCGACACCCGCCGTGCGCCGCCGTCAGTACTTCGACGATTCGCCCAACCGCACGATAACGTCGGTCAACAATCTGGCATACCGCATGTCGCTTAACGACGACCTGCGTCTGACGCTCAACTATGAATACCGCTTCAGCAGCGTCGAGAAAGACTCGTATATGTATGCGCTCGAGCGTCTGACGGATATGGGGATGTTCGGCGTATTGCCGGGTGGCTATCTGGACACGTTCGACCCGGCGAACAGCTACACGTCGCGCAACATCGAAAACAAGCACTCGCTCGAGCCGAGCGTGAGCTACTACAAGAGCAACGAAAAGGTGGCGTTCTCGGTCAATTCATTCGTGTCGCTGTCGCTCAAACATCAGCATCTCGACTACTGGCGCGACGGGCGGGCGTATCAAGTGAAGCAGAGCAATTTCACCGTGACTTCGGGGCGATGGCGCACCTACGCCAGCCTGGATTTCGGCACGGAGAGGAATGAAGAGGGGCGCCCCGTCAACAGGAAGCATTGTATTGAGTATCACTTTGAGGTAGACCCGACGACGCCCGACCCGTTTCACCGCCTCGACGTGGTCAACGATGCCGACCCTCTGAACATCACCCTCGGCAATCCCGACCTGAAGACGGCCTACGAACTGCGCCACATACTAAGCTATGAATTTAGTCCGAAGAATGTGCGCCACCCGCTGTCGGAGTATGTCGAGGTGAAGTATGCCAACACGACGAATGCGCTGACTCGCGGCTACGTCTACGACACGAAGACGGGCGTGCGCACCACGCGTACATATAACGTAGACGGCAACCGGACGGCGAGCTTCGAGAACACGCTGCGACTGCAATTTGGAGCGAGAAATCAGTTTACGCTGTCGTCGGTGACCGATGCGAGCCTGCAACGGTATGCCGACATGATAGGCGTCGACATGACGGCGCCGCAGAAGTCGGTGGTAGACACCCGCGTGCTCGGCGAGAAGCTTGACTTCAGCTGGCAGATAGGCAAGCAGACGCTGACGGCGCGAGGCGCGGTGACGGGCCGACGCACGACGGCCGACCGCGAGGATTTCTCGACCATCAACGCGCGCCACTACAGCTACGGCCTCATAGGCAATTTCCGTCTGCCCGCGGGATTTTCGATTGCGACAGACTTCACCGTCTACACACGCCGCGGCTATGGCATAGGCGCGATTGACCGGAGCGACGCGGTGTGGAACGCGCGTCTGAGCTACAATCCGCCGTTTGCACGCAAGTGGGTGGTGATGCTCGATGGATTTGACATGCTCCACCAATTGTCAAACGTCAATTACGCTGTCAATGCTGCCGGACGCACGGTGAGCTACAGCAACGCGCTGCCGAGGTATGTGATGCTGTCGGTGCAGTACAGGTTGACGCGCCAGCCGAAGAAGCGCAAGTAGGCGGGGCGGCTATACATTATTAAAAATGATACAGACCGGCGGGCGTCGCGACGCACCGTCGGTCTGTGGGTTTTGTATGTAGTCGCCCCGCGGCGCGGGGACGGAAGAGGGTCAGTAGGTCATTTTGGGGTCGAGCTCTTTGGCCTGTTCGACCATGCGGGCAATTTCGCTTTCGGCGGGGACGCGGTTGCAGAGGTTTTTCGCTTCGTTGACTTCGACGAGTTTTGCATAGAGATTTGCGGGGACACGGTGGCGGAGCTCCTTGACGGTGTCGACGCCGGCTGCTTCGAGGAGTTCGGCAAACTGTCCGGCTATGCCTTTGATGCGGAAGAGGTCGGCGTGGTTGGCCCATTTTAGAATGAGCTTTTTTGAGATGCCTGTTTCTTCGGCGAGAGTTTCGCGGCCCTTGGGGGAGGCGGCTTTTTCGAGGAGGTCGTCGGTGGTTTTGATGCCTGCGGCGATGAGCTTTTCGGCGTAGACGTCGCCGATGCCTTCGATTTCGATGATTTTGTATGCCATGTTCGGGAGGGGTTTGGGGGTTTTCTATATAACAATGTAAGGAGGGGAAAGGTTGAGCTGCTAATGGG
>JAIDCC010000127.1 GCA_029056055.1 Duncaniella sp. | reverse complement strand
GGGGGTTCCTTTTGGGGGGGGGGCGTGGGGCTGGGTGCGGTTTGCCGCGGTGGGGGCTGCGCGCCATCTGCGGGGCGGGGGAATTGATAATTTTTGAGAATGATTATGCGAAGTTTGTCTTATTATCTACAGTTTGGCCGGGGGCTTGGGCGCCTGGGGTTTTATGCGCGCGGTTTCGCGGGGTATTATGCTCCGCGTGGATGGTTTGTGAGCCGACGGGAGGATGTTGTGGGGGCGCTGTCGGGGGAGGATTTGCACCGTGCGGAGAGGATGGCAGAGTATTATTGCCGTCTGCCGGAGGGGGCTGCTGTGGGTGAGCCGGGGGTGACGGTGGGTGAGTTTCACTATCCTTACGGTGAGAAGCATAAGTTTGCCACTTATTTCTTCGATTTGTATGGTGTGGTGAGGTATTTTCCGGATGAGTTGCGGTTCGGGTATAAGTTTGGCGACCTTCGTGAGGCTCCTGCGGGGGCTACGTTTGTGAAGAGCCGTCCGATTGTGGGCGAGGGGGAGCGTTCGATGGCGACGTTGCTTCGTCTGAATGCGCTGCGTCATTACCGTTGGGTGGCGCCGTGGGAGGATGTGGCTTTCGAGGAGAAGAAGGATATGCTTGTGAGCAGGGCGGTGTCGGTGCAGCCGTGGCGTCAGAAGTTGCTTGAGCGATGGTTTGGGGATGAGCGTTGCGACATCGGGCATACGGCTAAGGAGCCGCTGCGGGAGCATCCGGAGTGGTCGAAGGATTTTCTGTCGGTGGCGGAGCATCTGAAGTTTAAGTTTATCGCTACGGTGGAGGGGAATGATGTGGCTACGAATCTGAAGTGGGTCATGTCGAGCGGTTCGCTGGCGGTGATGCCGCGTCCGAAGGTGGAGTCGTGGTTTGCCGAGGGGCTGCTGAGGGGTAATGAGGAGTATGTGGAGGTGAAGGATGATTTTTCGGATTTGATGGAGCGGCTTGAGTTTTATGCGTCGCATCCGAAGGAGGCGAAGGAGATAGTGGAGGCGGCTCACAGGTATGTGGCTCCGTTCAGGGATGAGCGTCTGCAGCTGGCGACGCAGATTCTGACTGCGCGGCGCTATTTCGAGCTGACGGGGCAGGAGGTGTAAGGAGAGGGGATGAAAAAATCAGTCCGGCTGTCATCTATGAGGGGTGACAGCCGGACTGATTTTGTGGGAGTGTGAGAGGTGTTTTTCGTTTCTTAGAGAGATTTCTTAAGAGCTGCGGGGGAGGGGGAGAGAGAATGTCTGAGAGGAGGTGGGGAGAGAGACGTTCTTTCTTTGATTTTTTACTCTTTACGATTTTGGCCGAGGGTTGAGATGGGGAAACTCAGCCGGGGGCTTGGAGAGCGGGTTTAGCGATAGTCGGCAAACTGGCTCTGGAGTTTTTTGCGGGCGAAGAAGATGCGGCTTTTGACGGTGCCGAGGGGGAGACCCATCTTTTCGGCGATTTCGTTGTATTTGTAGCCGGCCACGTGCATCGAGAAGGGGATGCGGTAGTCGTCGGTGAAGTTGTTGATGGCAGCGGTGATTTCAGCTGCGCCGAATGAGCCTTCGGGAGTTTCAAAACCAGATTCCTGCGAGAGGTTGAGGTGGTAGAGGTCTTCGGTGGTATCAACGACAGTGGCCGAGCGGACTACGCGGCGGTAGTTGTTGATGAAGAGGTTGCGCATGATGGTGAAAACCCAGCCTTTGAAGTTGGCGTTTTCTTCATACTTGTCTTCGTTGTCGAGGGCTTTGAGAGTGGTGTCCTGCACGAGGTCGTAGGCGTTGTCGCGGTTGGAGGTGAGCATGAGTGCGAAACTGAGCATGTTACCTTGGAGCGCCATGAGCTTGTTTTGAAATTCCTTGTTTCCCATTTTGAGTAATATTTTAAGAGTTGAACGTTTGTCGTTTGATTGAGTGTGGAGGTGTTGTTTGATTTCCACATTGCAAAGTTACAACAAGTTTCCGGAAGATACATTATATTAAATGTTGATAAATGTTAACAATGTAACGGTATTGTTACAAATGTTCCCAATTGTATGATAATCAATGAATTAAAAAGGTTTAAAAATTATTACATAATTGTTACAAAATGTTGCGGTTGTAACAATTTCGGTCTTGTAGGGCTGTTAGCATAACGCCAGGAGGCGGGGAAAAGATTGTGAAGAGGCTGATGTTTAACAAGTTTTGAGGGAAAGTGTTAATGGAGGGAAGTTTTAATGGGGAATTTGGAATGGGGAATTTGGAATGGGAAAGCGGGAGGAATCGAGATTTATCGGGATGAAGCCGGATTAAGCTCGATTTGGAGGAGGGGAGGCTTACAAAAAAGCACGGGAGGCATGAGCGTGGTCATGCCTCCCGTGTGAGGGGGATGGACACCGGGGGTGTCCAATGGGGATGAGGAGGGGTTAGAGGGTCACTTTAGCAGTGGTGGTGCCGGCGGGGCCTTCGGTCTTGACGATGTAGAGGCCGGAGGGGAGACCGGTGGTGAGGGCGGGAGCTGCGTCGGCGGCGAAGACTTTGCGGCCTGCGAGGTCGTAGACTTCAACGGTCGAGGCGTTGCCGGCGATGAGGATGGTGCCGCCGAGCTGACCGGTGATGGTCACGTTGTCTTTGGCGAGGGTAGCACCCTTGAGGGCGGTGGTGAGACCCGACGAGGTGTAGCAGAAGAATTCAGAGTGTTCGGCGTCGTAGCCTTCCCATGCGGGCTGAACGCCGGCGAAGAATGTCTTCATGTCGCTTGAGAAGAAGTAGATACCGGTGTAGGGATAGTCGATGATGTTTTCTTCCCAGGTGTCCGGATCGTATTCGATAAATTCGCGCACGAGGTTCTCGGTGATCCACTCTGCGATGTCAGGGTTGGTAGTGGCCATGTATTCTTCGACGGGGACGCAGGTAGATGCGTCGGCGTTGAGGATGTATGAGCGGGTGGGAGTACTCTGAAACTTGATGGGGGTATTTGCAACTATTGTGCCGTCGGCAGCTATGCCTGTGGGGACGATGCTGTATGCTTCAGGGCTCTTGGTGAGTTCGAGGGAAGCGAGGTCGACAACGGCTACGTAGTTGGCGGCAGGGTTATAGAAAGTGCCCCCGGGGAGCTGGCCTCCACAGACGAGGGTTTTGGCGTCGGATGAGAGGTAAACGGAATTGCGGAGGATGTTGACAGACTCTTCAACAATCTGCCAGTAGACATCCTGATAAGCGGTGAGAGCGTTGATGTATGCTTCGTTGGCCTCCTGATATGCAGCGAAGTCGGCAGAGTAGGCAGCCCATTCTTCAGGTGTCATGTAGTCTTCAAACTTGGGCTCGTCGGCATCGTCCCACGTGCTCCAATAGATTTGCTCCTGGGCCTCGTAGGCTGCAATCTCCTCGGGAGTCATGTAGTCGTAGACGTTGACAAACTCCGGAGCGGGGAGCAGCTTGGGCACAGGGAGGTGGTTGGGGTTGAGGTATTTCTCGGTGGGGAGAGAGTAAGACCAAGTGTTGTCGTCGGCCTGAGTGAAGAGGACGGGGTAGACGAGGCTTCCTGCGCAGTCGACGAGGTGGCCTGCGATGGTGCGACCGTCATCGCTGACAGAGTTGGCAATGATGAGCTGAGGAATCTGGCCAACGATGTCGAGGGTAGGATAGGGAAGTTTGACAGGGTCGCTGACGGTGCCGTCGGCATTTACATCCCAATAGACAGGGAGATAGAGGGTGTTGTCGTCGGTGTTGGGATCAATGTCGGGGTTGGAGCAGTATCCTACGATGCGCTTGCCATCAGGAGTGATGCTGTTGGCACATGATATGCCGTAGTTAGGCATATTATCGTTGAGGAACTGAAATTCGCCGTTGACGTACCAGGCAGCGATATCAGTGAGCGAGCCTACCATGACACCGTCGTTGGAGATGTTGTTGTTGGAGCCGGTATCAACCGTGCCGTCGCCTTCGTTGACGTTTATGACCTGACCTGTGGTGAGGTTGACGATGTCAGTGAGGCCGTAGATGTAGCTGACGCCCCAGAGACCGTTGGGGGAGATGCCGTTGGCGTAGACTTCTTCAATGACAGTGGGGACTGCGGCACCCGCTGTGAAACCTGCCATGGCTGCAAGAGAAAGGAGTAAAAGTTTCTTCATGTAACAATGATTAATTGATTATGCTGCAAAATTAATGATATTTTTTGAGAAATCAGCAAGAATTTGTTGAAAAAAATCACAGCCCACGTTTGAGAGGGCTGTAGAGGGGGGTGGGAGGACTGCTTCAAGGTTTGCTTCACCACGAAAATACTATGCGGGATGGGGGGCGGCGGGATTGCGGGGGTCAGGCGACTTTGAGACTTATGGCCGGGGGAATTTGAATGTGGCCGGGGGCGAGAGGAATGGG
>JAIDCC010000126.1 GCA_029056055.1 Duncaniella sp. | reverse complement strand
ACCCTGCATAACTATAGGGAGGCTATATAACGGCTCTTAAGTAAACAGCATTGTGGCGCGTCCCTACCTGCTAATCAATCGGTTATCTTGATTCGGAGGGGCTGCTATCTTTTGGGGAAGTGCCGGTAGGAATTACAGATGTCTTCCTCAATTTTTTATTTGAACCGCATTGCGCCATGGCGTGTATTCGCTCGGCACGTAGGCGTTTGTTTTAGAGAGTGTTGTAGAGTGGTTTATCGCATATGCGATAAATTAAATTTGAATCGGATGATTTTCAGTGCGATGGGTTTGGATGCTTTGGGGAAAAGTTTTATCTTTGCAGAGGGTTTTGCGGGTAGCGGGAAGTCTCTGCGAGTGGTTGTAAAATCTGTAACCGTGGAATATCTATAACATGGAAATATCTGAAAGATTGGAAAGACGTGTAATCCGGAATATGTCTATGACGTTGGAAACCTGCGGCGGCCGGCGGATGCGGGGCGTCGGGAAGAGATTTCTGACGGCTGTGTTAATGGCCTTGGTGGGGGCGTGGGTGCCGATGAGCGGGCAGCAGACGGGGGAGTTCGGGATGACGGGCGACGGGCGGTTCCGCAATCCGGTGATAGCGTCGGATTTCAGCGACCCCGACGTGATACGTGTGGGCGAGGATTACTACGGCATTACCTCGACGTTTTGTTTCTCGCCGGGGATGCTGATATATCATTCGCGCGACTTGGTGAACTGGGAGGTCATAGGCCACGTGGTAGACGATATCACTTTTCTCAACCCCGACATGGGGTGGGAGCGGATGAACGGCTATTACAACGGCATCTGGGCCGGGTCGCTGCGCTATCACGACGGGACGTTTTACTGTCATTTCGCCACGCCGAAAGGGGGATGGTTTGTGGCGCGCACCGACGATATCCGCGGGCGCTGGGAGGTGGAGGCGATGCGCGACTGCACGGGTAGGGAACTTCGCGGCGGGGGCTGGGACGACCTGTGTCCGCTCTGGGACGACGACGGGCAGGCCTACATCGTGGCGAGCAATTTCGGACACCACTGGTGGCCGCACCTGTTCAAGATGAGTGCCGACGGGACGCAGTTGCTCGACGGGATGGTGGTGGATGAACCCGACCCGCGGCATCCGGAGAATATGGAGATTGTGGGCGGCTACGTGGTAAAGCCGTTTCGCACGGCCGAGGCGGCCAAGCTCTACAAGTGGGACGGGATGTATTACATTTATTTCAGCGAAGTGCGCAACATACACGGCAACCGCGTGAGGGTGCCGGTGATGCGCCGTTCGTGTAGCCTCTACGGCCCCTACGAGGAAGAAATTCTGCTCCATTCGCAGGGCAAGGCGGTAGACAAAGAGCCTAACCAGGGCGCCATAGTCGACACCCCTGCGGGCGAATGGTATTTCGTGACTCATCACGGCACGGGCGATTTCGACGGGCGCGTGGTGAGTGTGCTGCCGGTCAGGTGGGCCGACGGCTGGCCGCTGATAGGCGTGGATTGCGATAACGACGGTGTGGGCGAGATAGTGTGGGAGATGCCGATGCCGGCGTCGGGGGCTGTGGCGCTGACCATGCAGACGTCTGACGACTTCGCGGGCACTACGCTTTCGCCGCAGTGGGAGTGGAACCATCAGCCGCGCGCCGACAAGTGGCAACTCGACACGAAGCGAGGCTGCCTGCGGCTGGGGGCGTTCGGCCAGTTGCGCAAGGGGGAGTTTTTCACTACGGGCAACGTGGTGTCGCAGCGTTACATCCGTTGGGAGAAGGGTGAGGCCGTGGCGCAGCTCGGGTTGAGGGAGATGGCCAACGGCCAGCGGGCGGGACTGACCCACTTCAACGGGGGCAAGGACTATGCGTGTCTTGAGGTGAGGAAGGATGAGGGGAGACTGACGCTCTACTACGTGAGCGGGCGGAGCGGCGAGGAGCCGCGCGAGGTGAGGCTCGGCCAACTGCCGCGCCACTGCCGCCGCGTGTATCTGCGCACGACGATTGACTTTGACGGTGAGGCTACATTCGCGTGGAGCACCGACGGGAAGCGCTTCACCGACAGCGGCGAGACGTTCAGGCTGAAGTGGGGGAGCTACCGCGGCGACCGAATAGGCCTCTACACGTTCAATAACGAGCGCGAGGAGGGAAGTGTCGACATCGAGCGGTTTGACTACGAGCCTATTCGATGGTAGGAATGCGGCGGCGGGGGAGAGTAAGGGCTGCGCTAAAGCTTGCCCCATCACCAAAAAGGCTGACGCGGCCGAGTGGCTACGCGCTGCGGACGCGCCATGGCGCGTCCCTGCTTGGTAATCAGGTGGTTGGGGTGCGGTCGGA
>JAIDCC010000125.1 GCA_029056055.1 Duncaniella sp. | reverse complement strand
GATATTTCACGATACCGATTCTCTTCATTAAGGACGGGTTCGCCTCCAAGACCATTACCACCACAGAAATCAATCTTTATAAAATCAAAGTCCATATCCTTGAAAAAGAATTTGGCATCTGTCTTATCATGGCCAAGCATCCCGACTCCATGAGCAATCGTATCCTTGTCGTAGTAGAAGCCACATGTGTTTCTACCCGCGTCACTGTAAATGCCAGCTTTCAGACCAAGCTGATGTATATGATCCACCACCGGCTTCAAACCCTTCGGAAAGCGCGTAGGATGAATCTTAAGGTTGCCGTCGGCATCTCTGCCTCCGAAATATCCGTCATCGATATTGACATATCGATACCCGGCCTGGTCAAGTCCGAGTGATACCAAAGCATCAGCCTGACGTTTTATCAGACTGTCGTTGATATCCACATGATACGTGTTCCATGAACTCCATCCCATGACAGGAGTCTCGAGTCTTTTTTCATTAAGCGGTGCCTTGCATCCCAATAAAATCAGGAGCGACACCGAAAGGATAATCCTCAATGGTTTTAATAACGTGAGCTGCATATAAACTATATTTTTTATGCTGCAAAGTTAAGCATTTTTTCGAGCAATACTGATGCTCAATACGTTGTTTTATACTTCCAATTTTGTTGCAACTTTCAGTTTTACAACGTAATTCCTTCAAATATCCCAATCATTCCATCATCCTTGTAGACACAGCGTGGAGCCACTCGAATGGATTAGAGAAGTGAGCATGAATAAGAATTGCATTGAATCGCTCGCCACTCACGCCCCCAATGTCAAACCTCACGTAGTGGAAATCCCGGCATAAGCCGATTGGCCGATTGTCAAAGTGTTTGCCTGCGACAAAACGCCATAGCGGTTGCGCCTCTCGAAGTTCAAGGTATATGGCTCATTATAGGCATAGTATCATAGAAATATCGAATATTTTTCGTAATTTTGCAGTCGAAATGAGAGAAAACAGTCTATACGATAAGAAGTCTTTAAGAGCAATTCATGGACCAAAGGCTAACTTCAAAGAAATTGCCAAGGATTGTGTTGGCTTTGCTAATGCACAGGGTGGCGTGATAGATTTCGGAATTGAAGATAATGACGAATTGCCTGAGGTCAACCAACGTATCCCTGAAGATTTGACTGTCAAACTCTTAAATGAAATAGCCGGTAAAACCGTGAATGTCTCGGCTTATGCCGATGTTATGACAGCGGATAATGGTGGTGAGTTTCTTCGTCTCTCAGTTCATCGTAATGGTCATTCGTTGGCTTCCACAAGCGATGGTCGCTATTATCTGCGCGTCGGCGACTCCTCAAAGCCTGTTTTGGGCGATGAGTTTTTCCGGCTGGCAGGAGAGAAGGATTCCACAAAATGGGAAAATACACGCTCACAATATGATTGGCAGAAATGCGATAAGGATAAACTATCCGACCTTCTGCTGCGAATCAAGGAATCGGACCGAGTTTCCGACTTTGTAAAATCAAAGGAGTCAAAAGAGATTCTCGATCATTTCGGTCTGACCAAGGAGGATAGCGATGAAATGACCAATCTCGGTGTGCTCTTTATCGGGACACAATCTCAACGCGGTGCTCTGCTCAATTCGCCTATTATCCAGTGCATCAAATATGATGCTTGGGGCGAGAAGGTGCAGAAGTATCTTTGGGATGATTACACGATGAACCCCATTGAGATTATCGAAAGTGTATGGGCGCGAGTGCCGGATTGGAAAGAATCCACTGAGATTGCTGACGGCCTTTACAGACGAAACATTGTTGCATACGATGAAAGGGTGATACGAGAACTGTGCGCTAACGCATTGGTGCATCGTTCATACGCCGTCGCGGGCGATATTTTCATCAATCTTCATCCCGACAGAGTTGAATTTGTAAATCCCGGACAATTGCCTTTGGGTGTGACCGAGAACAATATACTCCACAAGTCGGTAAAGCGTAACGAGCGGATGGCGAATCTATTCTTTTCGCTTCATCTGATGGAGCGTGAGGGGTCGGGGTATGACAAGATGTATGAAGTCCAGCTCACAAACGGCAAACAGGTGCCACGAGTAGAAGAGGGTGATGATTCGGTGACAGCCATCGTCGAACGACGGATTGTCAGTGAAGAGGCTATAAAGGTTATCAAACGAGCCTCCGAAAATTTTCCTCTGAAGCAGAAAAACGTAATCTGTCTCGGGTTGATAGCTCAAGCCGGAAGCATATCGGGTTCGGAACTGATTCGACAATTGGAATTAAAAGACAATGTTGCGTTGCGCCCGTGGCTGCGTCCTCTTATCGAGATAGGGATTGTAGAAACCAATGACGCAAAGACGAGAGGCGTTGAATATCGTGTCAATCCTCAACTACTGCGCGACAGCGGCTTCAAAGGCAAGACCACGCTCAAACGGATTGAACCTCATAGACTCCGTGAACTCATCTTAGAAGACCTCAAACTCTATGGACCGACATCTATTAAGGATATAAATGTCCGAATTGGAGAGGAAATTAATATCAGATCCATTCAGCGATTACTAAAAGGACTAATAGAGGATGGGTTGGTAGAAACTATTGGAGCGACAAATACCTTACGCTATAAACTTGCGACAAATCAGGTCTAATAACACCTGATTTTATCCAAATATCTGGAATTTTGTCGTAAGTTCTATATAAGTAATCGTTGTATGATTCTGTAAAACAGTAATCTAACTTGCGACAAATTATGGTCTAATAAATGACGAAACTTGCGACACTGGCGAGATACTGTCCTAATCTCCCCGGCCAATGCAGAGCATCAGTCGGGGAGATTTGCTATTTTTTGAATAATTCGGAGTGAGAGCCAAGACGAAACAATGCAATCGTATTACTCACCTCATCATACCATACCAATAGAAAATCTCCCTCAATATGACATTCGAGGCATCCGGCATAGTTGCCTTGCAATGTGTGCAGCCGATATTTTTCCGGAAGAGGTATCTCATTTCTCAACATATCGAGGACGTCATTCAATGCCTGCAATTTTTTCGGTTGATTGAGGAATCGTTTCAAATCCTTCTTAAATTGGCTGGTATACCTCAGCTCTTTCATAATCCCATTGATTTAAGCATGGCCTCTACGCTTGAAGTGTCAATCGGCCCTTCCAGCTTGCCGGCCTTTGCCTCTTCAAAAGCAGCTTGTGTGGTCTCATTGGGCTCATGGTAGACGGCGTCCAAAAGTATGCCTTCGACGTAGTTATTAAGGCTTCTACGATCCTTAGCTGCAAGTTCCTTCAGTCGGTCGAGCAAATATGTCGGCAGACGGAATACATGGGCTTTCTTTTCTAATGCTAAATCCATAATGATATCATTTAGACTACAAAGTTAGTGCAATATATAATCAAAAACAAATTTCTCGACCGGAAGTTGTCGTCACTGTCAGGGCAGAAGTATCATTGGAGTCTCCCTAGTTAATTCCAAAATAATCATTAACTTTGAAAATAACAACAAGACGTGTCGTTAATGTATCAAAAGAGAGTTTTACGATTGATTTTTTAAGGATTTAGTATTATGGCGAAGAAGGACGTTTTACATCAAGAAGGTGTAAGACCTAAGAGAGCATAAGGAATGTAAAAAATCTCTCGCTGTCCGAGTGGGGCGGCGAGAGATTTTTTATTGGGTTTTAGTGTGTGGGGGGATGGGTCAGAGGGCGGTGTCGAGCATCGCTGAGAGTTGGGCGAGGGTTTTGTGACCGCCTTCGCGCGCGAGCTCCTGACCTTCCTTGAAGAGAATCCAAGTGGGGTAGCCTGCGAAGTGGTAGCGTTCTTTGTAGCTGCCGTTCTTCGAGCAGTCGACAGTGCAGAGGTTGGCTTTGCCGTCGTATTTGGTTTTGAGTTCTTCGAAGATGGTGTCTTCGGCGGCGCCGTTGGTTTCGTTGATGTGCTGGAAGACTACGAGTGTGGGGGTGGATTCTTTGATTACTTCTTCAAGATGTTTCATAGTGGAGAGATGTTTTGTTGTTTTGGATGTATAACAATTTTCGAGGGGGAAAGGTTTTTGGGGGGAGTTATCGGGAATTATCGGGATTAATCGAGATTGAGGGGGGATTGGGCGGGGGATATGACAACGGGCCGGCGCGTGGTGCGTCGGCCCGTTGGTGTAGGGGTCGAAGAGGAAATCAGAGGGTGTCGACGGGCTGGAGACCATACTGGTTGGGGCCCTGCTGCGAGGGGGTGGCGGCGAGGACGATGAACCAAATCCAGCCGAGGACGGGAATGAGGTTGATGAGAATCCACCATCCGCTCTTGCCGATGTCGTGCATGCGGCGTGCGGCTACGGCGAGGTTCGGGAGAATGGTGCCGAGGCCGAAGATGCTCGAGAGGAAGCTGAAGAGGCTGAGTCCTGAGAGCATCTGGAGGGTGGAGAGGACTGCGCTTACGATGAAGATGAAGAGTGCGAACCACCAGTATTCTGAGCGGTCGGCGCGTCCGTTGAAGTCAACGTACTTGCGAAAGACGGTAGGAACGGCTTCTGAGAAAGTCATAGTGTTTGGGATTTAGAATGTAAAATTTGGAATGAAAGTTGATGATTATTCTACGGTGACTGATTTGGCGAGGTTGCGGGGCTGGTCGACGTTCTTACCTTTGTTGACGGCAATGTAGTAGGCCATGAGCTGCAGGGGAATCGAGGCGACGAGGGGGGTGAGGCACTCGGGAACTGCGGGGATTTCGATGCAGTGGTCGGCGATGTTGTCGAGGGCGTGATTGCCTTCGGAGACGATGGCCACAACTGCGCCGCCGCGGCTCTTGACCTGCTGAACGTTGGAGATGATTTTGTCGTAGAGCGAGTCGGAGGGGGCGATGATTACCGAGGGCATTTCGGCGTCGATGAGGGCGATGGGGCCATGTTTCATCTCGGCGGCGGGGTAGCCTTCGGCGTGGATGTAGGAAATTTCCTTGAGTTTGAGCGCGCCTTCGAGAGCCGTGGGGTAGTTGTAGCCGCGACCGAGGTAGAGGAAGTTGTGGGCGTAGGTGAAAATCATCGAGAGCTGTTTGACCTTGTCGTTGACGCTGAGGGTCTGCTCGATGGTGTCGGGGATTGAGAGGAGAGCTGCGCTGACTTCCTTGACTTTCTCTTCGGAGATGGCACCGCGGAGTTGGCCGATTGCGAGGGCGAGGAGAGTGAGGACGGTGAGCTGACCGGTGAACGCTTTGGTCGAGGCTACGCCGATTTCGGGGCCTACGTGGATGTAGGTGCCTGAGTCGGTGTTGCGGGGGATTGATGCACCTACGACGTTGCTGACACCGTAGACGAACGCGCCCTTCGAGCGTGCGAGCTGGATGGCGGCGAGGGTGTCGGCGGTTTCGCCCGACTGAGAGATGGCGATGACGATGTCTTTATCGTTGAGCACGGGGTTGCCGTAGCGGAATTCGGAAGCGTATTCCACCTCGACGGGGATTTTGCAGAAGTCCTGGATGAGGCGCTTGCCGATGAGGGCGGCGTGCCACGAGGTGCCGCAGGCCACGAGAGTGATGCGGCGCGCGTTGAGGAACTTCTCTTTGTTCATCTCGACGCCCATGAGCACGACGCGGCCGTTTTTGTCAATGCGTCCGCGCAGACAGTCGCGCAGGGTGGCGGGCTGCTCGAAGATTTCCTTGAGCATGAAGGTGTCGTAGCCACCCTTTTCGAGCTGAGCCACGGAGAGCTTGAGCTGCTGAATGTCGATTTCAGAGGGTGCGTTTGAGTCGATGGCCACGATGCGCAGAGGCTTTCCGCGCTCGATGACGGCCATTTCGTTGTCTTTGAGGTAGATTACCTTATCGGTGTAGCTGACGATGGGAGTGCCGTCGGAGGCAATGAAAGTCTCGCCGTCGCCCACGCCGATGACGAGGGGCGAGCTTTTGCGCGCAGCCACGAGAGTGTCGGGGCGGCCGCGTTCGACCACGGCGATTGCATAAGCGCCCTCCACCTGAAGGAGCGCCTCGCGGACAGCCTCTTCGAGGGAGCAGTCGTTGGTCTGCTTGATGTAGTCGATGAGCTGCACGAGGACTTCGGTGTCGGTCTCGCTCTTGAAGGTGTATCCGTGGTCGGTGAGCACCTGCTTGAGGACGGCGTAGTTTTCGATGGTGCCGTTGTGGACGATAGCAATCTCGCCGCTTTGCGACACGTGGGGATGAGCGTTGATGTCGTTGGGCTCGCCGTGAGTGGCCCAGCGGGTGTGGGCGATACCGAGAGCGCCGTGCGTGTCGCCGAGGCTCGCTTTTGCCTCAAGGTTGGCCACCTTGCCCTGAGCTTTGTGGACGTTGAGAGCGCCGTCGTCGGTGACGAGCGCAACACCTGCGCTGTCGTAGCCACGGTACTCAAGTCGTTTAAGGCCTTGGATGAGTATGTCGTAGGCTCGGTCTTGTTTGCCGAGATAACCAACTATTCCGCACATAGGTAAGTATCAGTAGTTAAGTAAGTCTTAGCAGTTGCTTTAAGACTCGTTCAGGTTAGCAAAGTTTAAGATTAGAGGAGTGTGTAGAGAGAGTTTTGCAAAGGTAATAAAAAAAAATCAAAAAACCTAATGAGTGAGAAAGAAGTGTGCGCAAGTGTGCGAGGGGGATTGCAGGGGAGGGAAAATCTAATTCTAATAATTCTGATAATTCGGATAATTTTTATAATTTCAATTTTCATAGCTGTGAACTTTGAGGGGGAGGGCGGTGTTATAAAAGCAGAAGAAACATAAGTCTCACCCCGCAAAGACGGACAGCCGTTGAAGCATCAAAAACATCCCAACTATGCATCTCATCTCTCAGAACGAATTTTTCATGTGGCTGGCCATCGCCGCCATGGTGCTTCTTGTATCCGTCACAGGTATGTATATCAATCGCTTCGTTACTCATCGGGCACATCGTCAGGCCTTGATGGAGTTGCGCCGGAGAGCCGTCGAAGGTGCTAAAGTGACTTCAGATGCCATGACCGACCGCATAGGCGTGTAAGGTCTCGGCGGTAGAGGCTTCTTGTCAAGTTATAAAGAGATTAAAAAGCCGGCTGCGCTCCTGAACGAGTGCAGCCGGTTTTGACGTTTCAATGGTCAGAGGCCGGGGGTGATTACTGCCAATAGACGATGTTGCGTTCGTCGAGCGTGTAGGAAATGTGGGGGCGGCGACCCGCGGACTGCGTGGTCCAGATGCCGAGGCGTCGCGTCCAGTTGCCGAGACCGTCGGCGTCGAGGTAGACGTTGAAGACGGCAGTCTGCTCGCCATCGTTGAGGGGGTCGGTGTACTGGCCTACGATGCGGTGGGCATTGTCGTAGACAGTTATTGCGTATTCACCCATTCCTGAGGTGGCGACTACGTTTTCGGAGACGTGACGATAAGAGAGCGTGTCGCGCAGAAACCCTCCGTGAATGCGTCGGAGGTTGGGGCGATGGTCTTCCCAGCGTACTATGCGCCCCTGCTCGTCGCGACGAATGCGTTCGTCGCGACGGGGGACGTATCGACCGAGCGAATCGAAGAAAACGATGGTCTCGGTGCAGTTGAGCGAATCGGGGATGAGGAATTGTCCGTTTTGCCCCGGAGTGACGTCGTAGTAGGTGACGGTGGACAGACGGCGCACCGGCCCGGAGAGTTCGAAAATCCGAAGGTCGGCGGTGGAAAGCCCGTCGGCATCGGCCGAAGAGGAGGCAGCGTCGTCGTCGCCGACCCATTGGGTGAACTCATCGTCGATGGGGCGTTTGCCACATGACGAGAGAGTGGCCAAGAGGGTCACGACAATCAGAAGCGAGGAAAAACGGAAACGTATCAAAGTAGGGGAGGGATTAGAAGAGTAGACTTTCGAGGGCATAGACAGCGATGCCGGCGAGGTAGCCGACGAAGGCAATCCATGTGAAGCGCTTCAGATACCATCCGAAGCTGATTTTTTCGAGACCCATCACCACGACACCTGCGGCAGAACCGATGATGAGCATCGAGCCGCCCACGCCGGCGCAGTAGGCGAGGAGCTGCCAGAAAGTGCCGTCGACGGCGTAGGCACCGGCTTCGGCTATGGGATACATTTCCATGCAGCCGGCCACGAGGGGCACGTTGTCGACGATAGAAGAAACGACACCGATGATGCCGGTGACGAGGTAGGTGTTGCCGTTAGAAGCCTCGTTGAGCCACTGACCGAACGAAGTGAGCACGCCTGTCTCCTGGAGAGTAGCCACGGCCATGAGGATGCCGAGGAAGAAGAGAATCGTGGCCATGTCGATGCGTGACAGAAGAGTGGTGACCTTAAGGCCGCTGACATCGGTGAGGATGGACTGGCGGTTGAGGCGAGTCTCGCTGACGAGCCAGAGCACACCGAGAGCGAGCAGGATACCCATGAAGGGAGCGAGGCCGGTGAGGGTGCGGAAGATGGGTACGAAAATCAGACCGCCGACACCGATGCAGAGGATGAGCATGCGGTCGGAATTGCTTTCGACGCCGGGAGCTTCGGAGCGAGCTTCAGTGGGGCTTACGAGAGGACCGCGCAGGTAGCGGGTGACGCAGAGAGCCGAGATGGCAACAGCGGCGAGCGAGGGGAGGAAGAGCTCTTTGATGACGCCGCCGGTGGTGAGCATGCCCTTAATCCAGAGCATGATTGTGGTGACGTCGCCGATGGGCGAGAACGCGCCGCCGGCGTTGGCCGCGATGATAATCATGCCGCCGAAAATCATACGGTCGTCGTGAGAGTCAACGAGTTTTCGGAGCACCATAATCATGACGATAGAGGTGGTGAGGTTGTCGAGGATGGCCGAGAGAATGAAGGCCATGAAAGTGATGCGCCAGAGGAGGGCCGCCTTGCTCTTTGTGGCGAGGGCATCCTTGACGAAGAAGAAGCCGTGGTTGGCGTCGATGATTTCCACGATGGTCATAGCGCCCATCAGGAAGAAAAGGATTTCGCACGTGTCACCGAGGTGGTGGAGAAGACGTGCGGAGACGTCGACGCCGTCGGGAGCGCCACCGCAGGCATAGAGGGTCCAACAGGCCACGCACATGAGGAGTGCGGGCACGGCTTTGTTGATTTTGAGCACGGCTTCGAGGGCAATGCACAGGTAGCCGAGACAGAACAATACGACGATTGCTGTTACCATAGTTTTTTCGGGGTTATTTCATGGAATGTAGGTAAATTGAGTGCAAAGGTCGGAAATATCTGTGGAAAATCAAAGGAAATGCGCGAAAAAGTGCCGCCGGGCGAGGGGAGGGGGCGGGAGCGAGCGGGAGGATTGTCTGAGGC
>JAIDCC010000124.1 GCA_029056055.1 Duncaniella sp. | reverse complement strand
TCTACACTCGACTCGTCGTCGGCAGCGTCAGATGTTTATAAGAGCCAGCCCACACACAACGATATGGAACAGAAATTTGAAATGGTGGCCAAGACCCTCAAAGGTCTCGAAGAGGTGCTGGCCGAAGAGCTTCGCGGCCTTGGAGCCGAGAACGTCGAACCGGGTCTGCGAATGGTGTCGTTCACCGGCGACCTGGCCATGATGTATCGCGCCAACATCGCTTGCCGCACCGCGCTCACCATCCTCAAGCCTATCTACAAATTCATGGCCTCCGACCCCGACCAGCTCTATGAAATGGTTAAGGAGTATGACTGGGGCAGCATCCTGACTCTCAACAAGACTTTCTCGATAGACACGACCGTCCACAGCACCGAGTTCAGCCACTCGCGCTTCGTCACCTATCGCGTGAAAGATGCCATAGTCGACTGGTTTCGCGACCGCTACGGCGAAGACAAACGCCCCGGCGTGCGCCTCGACGGCGCCGACGTGATGGTCAACGTCCACATCGACGGCACCCGCGTGACGCTGTCGCTCAATTCGTCGGGCGAATCGCTCCACAAGCGCGGCTGGCGCACCGGCTCGACCGACGCCCCCATCAACGAAGTGCTCGCCGCCGGCATCCTCCTCAAAAGCGGCTGGCGCGGCGAGACTCCCCTCGTCGACCCCATGTGCGGCTCCGGCACATTCATTGTCGAGGCTGCCCTCATAGCCGCCGGCATACGCCCCGGCACGTTCCGTCAGGGCTGGGCTTTTGAAAACTGGCACGACTTCGACGGTGCGGTGCTCGACGCCGTGATGGCCGAGCAGGAGCCCCCGCGCGAAATCCCCTACATGATTTATGGCTCAGACGTTTCGCCCAAGGCGGTGTCGATAGCCGAGCAAAACGTGCTCTCGGCGGGTGTCGACGAGTATGTCAACCTGCGCGTGCGCCCGCTTCAGCGTTGGGAGGAAGCTCCTGCCGACGGAGTGCCCGGCGTGATGGTGACCAATCCCCCCTACGGCGAGCGCCTCAATCCCGAAGACCTCCACGACCTCTACCGCATGCTCGGCACCAAGCTCAAGCGCGTCTTCAAGGGCTATCACGCATGGGTCATCTCGAGCAACGACGAGTGTCTGGCCGCTATCGGTCTGACCCCCTCGCTCAAGGAGGAGATGCAGAACGGCGGTCTCGACTGCCAGCTGCGCGAATACATCAGCTTCGAGGGCACTAAGAGCGATTTCCGCCGCGAGGGCGGCCAACTCAAGGCAGAGCGACGCGATGCGAAGAAAGACCGCAAGTTCCGCCGCAAGAGCGACGAAGAATGGCGCCGCGACGCACGCGAGGCCGGCATGGGGGGCAAAATGGCCCGTCGCCGCTCGCAAAGAGAGTTTGACGACTCGCCTCTCAAAGAGAAATACCGTCCCAAGAAGGGAGGCTTCGCCCGTGCCGCCGAGCGCCGCCGCGAGTTTAAGGAAATGACACGCGAGGCGAGCGAAGGCAATCTTGAAGCCGAAGCCATCCTGGGCCGCAAACGCAGCGAGGCTGCCCTGCGTATGCTCGGACAGACGCCCAAGCAGCCTACCATCGCCCCCAATCCCGGCCCCATGATGCGCGACCGCCGACGCTGGAAGCGCCCCGGTTCTCAGGAAGGCGAAAAGTAAGCCACTCCGCCCCGATACACTCCGACGCGAGCATTCCCCACCTCATCAATCCGAGGCGGAATGCTCGCGTCGCGCGTCAGAAGATATTTGCGGTGGGCTTGCGGGTGTCTATCCCAAATCGTTCAAATTCGTGGGCCGGCATCCGTTTTGCAGGTGTATCGTAGTGCCTAAACTTTGCGACGAAGACGAGTTCATCGCGCGTCAGCAAGCACTCATCGACGGCGAGGAAATGCCGGAGGGAGGATACAGCGGCGAGGTCTCGGGAATGAGGAGTACAAAAGACCTAATAAACCCACAATAAATGCTATTAGTCAAAGCATTCGATATGATAAAGACCAGGCGGACTACTTGATTATCGAGCCGCATGAAGATGCAAACGTCAATGAGGTAATTAAAGGTATGACTTCACGAATAACCAATGGCAATCCTCCTCGATGCGAGTGCTTAAAGGAGATTCGGAACAAGATTGGCAATTATGAAGCAGTATTCACTCGCGACCAGATTTGTAGTCCCCGATATAAAATCAAACCGGAAGACTTCCTCAATGAGTCAGCCTTCCGGAGTTAGGGTCTTAGACCTACCTCATACTGGGTAGGAACCTCGGCCGATACAAAATTACAAAAATTCTTTGGATTAAACAAGAAAACACCCCAAGAAATTGCGATTGAGCGCCATGCGGGTGGCACGGCAGCAACCGGAGGCACGGGCGAGCATCTCCCCCTCCACATATTTAGTTTTATTTTTTGAACTGACTTAAAAAAAGATTCGCGATATGTTTTATAACATACGGATTTCCGCAACCAACGGCCCGGGAGAGTGTTTTAAATACATAAGCGAGGCACTTCAGACCGTCGTCGCCCCGCTTGCGTCAGCCATGAAGAAGGCGTCCGGCTCCTCCTCCTCCATCTTTGACATCTACCTCTTCAAACAGACCGCCCCCCAGAGGCGACCTCACGCTCTCTCTCAACATCTTCTAAAGTAAGTGAGAAAAATAAATGAACAGATAAAACGAAGTTATTTTTGAGATGATTGGAGTGCGGAATGAAGGCGCATAGCGTGCTATGCAACTGAATGACAAACTTCAAGCATTCAAAAAGAACGAGTTTTATTGTTCAAGAAATTTTCTTCACATACATCGTTTTATTTTTAGAACTTACTTACCTTTCCAAAATCCGACGTTATGAAAAAACTTCTACACCGCTCGCTCCGCATGGCTTTCGGCGCAATGGCTCTGACCGCCGCTTCGTTTACGGCTTCCGCACAGGCTGACTCCACCGCCACTACACCCATCAAAGACCACCGCACTAACCCTGACGTATTCTTCCTTCAGGAGGGCGACGTGGCCAACAGTTTTCTCCTGCTCCCCGCGCCTCCTGACACGACTTCAATCACATTCCTCAACGACCAGGCCCGCTATCAGTGGGGCAAGAGTATGCGTGACACCCCGCGCGGCGACCAGGCCGTAGAAGATGCCCGCGTTGGTGGCGACGGCGTGCCCCGCGCTTTCTCCGAGGCCTTCGGCGTGGCTATCACCGAGGACGGAACGCCCGAAATCTACCGCCTCATCGTAGGTATGCGCGAAGATGTCGGCGACCTCGGCACCCGCGAGGCGAAAAACTACTACAACCGCACCCGTCCGTTCAGCTATTACGGCGAAATGACCTGCAACCCCGAGCAGCAGGAAGAACTCTCCACCAACGGGTCGTATCCCTCCGGCCATACATCTATCGGCTGGGCCACGGCTCTCGTCCTGGCCGAGCTCTATCCCGAACGCCAGAACGAAATCCTCAAGCGCGGATATGAAATGGGCGAAAGCCGCGTCATCTGCGGCTACCACTTCCAGAGCGACGTCGATGCCGGCCGCATCACGGGCGCTGTCACGGTGGCCCGTCTACACGCCGACCCCGCTTTCATGGCGCAGCTCGAAAAGGCCAAGGCCGAACTCAAGCAGCTCAAGGCCGAAGGCAAAGTGGCCCCCGGAACCCCCGTGC
>JAIDCC010000123.1 GCA_029056055.1 Duncaniella sp. | reverse complement strand
GCGGAGAGGAGGCGCCAGAGGAAGAGGATGCCGCGGATGGTGAGTTCGATGGCCATTGCTGTCCATACGCCGGGGAGGCCCATCGTGGGGGCGAGCCATGCTGCGAGGGGTAGGCGGATGAGCCAGATGCTTCCGAAGTTGAGGCAGGCGGGGATGAGTGTGTCGCCGACGCCTATCATTACGCCGTAGGATACGATGGCTGCTGCGAACATTGGTTCGGCGAATGCTTCGATGCGGAGGACGTGTGCTCCGAGTGTGGCGATGTCGTGGATGGGTGTCATGAGGGCCATTACGGCGGGGGCGGCGAGGTACATGAGGATGCCCATGAGGGTCATTACGGCGATGCCGAGCAGGACGGTGATGTGGCCGAATCGTCGTGCGAGGTCGGGGCGTCGTGCTCCGTGGCTTTGTCCGACGAGTGTTGTGGCGGCGTCGCCGATGCCGTAGCCGGGCATGTAGCATAGGCTTTCGGCTGTTATGGCGAATGCGTTTGCTGCGATGGCTATGACTCCGAGGGGTGCGACGATGATGGTGATGGCTATCTGTGCGCCGCAGATGACGGCGTGTTCGAGGGTCATGGGTGCGGAGATGCGGAGTGCGTTGCGTAGGACTGTGGGGCGGGGGCGGTAGGAGCCGGGGATGCGCAGGATTGTCATGTGTGGCTGTCGGAGTGTGAGGTAGCCCATCATGGTGAGGGCTGTGATGGTTTCGGCGGCTACGGTGCCGAGTGCTGCTCCGAGGATGCCGAGGTTGGCTCCTGGGATTGTGAGGTGGGTGTTGAGGATTGTGAGGTGGTGGGAGGGGAAGATGAGGAGGGCGTTGAAGATGACGTCGAGGATGCACATGAGGATGTTGAGGGTGCCTGCTATTTTCATGTTGCCTACGCATCGGAGCATTGCTGCGCCGAGGTAGTTGAGGGTGAGCATGGGGAGTGCGGCGACGAATACGAGGAAGTAGGTGGAGGCTTTTGGGGCGACGGTGGGTGTGCCTCCGAGCCAGTGGGGTAGTGAGGGTGAGATGGCTGCTCCGATGGCTGCTATGATGATGGAGAAGATGAGGCAGGCTGTGATGGATTGCCGTAGGATGTCGCGTGCGCGTGTGTAGTCGGCGGCTCCGATGGAGTGGGCTACCTGGACTGAGAATCCGACTGTGACGGCTGAGCATATTCCCCAGAATAGCCATAGGGATGTTGAGACGAGGCCGACGGCTGCTGAGTCGTCGGCTCCGAGGCGGCCTACCATTGCTGCGTCGATGTATTGCATGAGGATGCTTGAGAGTTGGGCGAGCATTGCGGGCCAGGATAGTGAGGCTGTGAGGCGTAGGAGTTGTGTGGTGGTGAGTGGGCGGCCTGAGCGTATTATTGAGATGTCGGCCATTATCGCATGTTTTTTGGGTGGGGATGTTGTAATTTTGTGGAGTGGGAAGTGAGGGAGGGAGGTCGCGGGCGGCGCTAAAGCTTGCCCCACCACCAAAATGGCTGACGCGACGCGGGGTGCTGACGCGCGTGGGGGAGGCCGCCACCCGAAGACAAACCCTTGGGGAGGAGTGAATCAGAGTTATCAGAGTTATCAGAGCTATCTGATGGCTCGGGGGAATCAGAGGACTCTGAGGGAGCTGAGGGCCCACCATCGCTGCGGACGCGCCATGGCGCGTCCCTACCTGGGAATTAGGCAGGGTATCGGAGAGCGCGGATGCCGGGAGCTACCGGTCAGTGGGAGAGGGCGGCGGCGAGGCGGCGGAGGGCTTCGTCGAGTAGGGCTGTGGCGCAGGCGATGTTGATGCGCATGTAGCCGTCGGTGCCGTACATTGTGCCGGGGTTGAGCCAGAGGTCGGCTCGGTCGAGGAGTTCATGTTCGAGGGTGTCGGCGCTTTTGTGGAGGGCGCGGATGTCGACCCATACGAGGTAGGTGGCTTCGAGGAGTGCGACGGGGCATTGCGGGAGGTGTCGGGCGAAGAAGGTTGTGAGGGTGTTGTAGTTTTGCCAGATGACGTGGCGGATTTGGGCGAGCCATTCTTCGCCTTGGAGGGTGTAGGCTGCTTTGAGGGCTTCGACGCCGAAGGGGTTGACGTCGCAGACTTCGTTGATGTTGATGGCGCGGTCGATGAGGGTGCGTGTTTCGGGTGTGGGGCAGATGATGTTGGCTATCTGTAGTCCGGCGGTGTTGAATGCTTTCGAGGGTGAGAGGCAGACGATGGCTTGGGGGTCGATTGTGGCGTATGGGGTGTAGGATGTTCCGGGTGCGGTGAGTTCGCAGTGGATTTCGTCGGAGATGACTTGGACGTTGTTGCGTTTGCAGATTTGGGAGAGGCGTGTGAGTTCGTCGGGGCGCCAGAGTCGGCCTGCGGGGTTGTGGGGGTTGCAGAGCAGGAGGAGTGTTACGTCGGGGTCGGCGGTGACTTTGTCGAGGTGGTCGAAGTCGATTTCGTAGGTGAATCGGTTGTCGGGGAGGTCGATGCGACGGAGTGGGTTTTCGACGATGCGGCATCCGTTGTTTCGGATGGATGAGAAGAAGCAGTTGTAGACGGGTGTCTGTACGACGATGCCTTGTCCGGGGGCGGCGAGGGCTTTGATGATGGCTGAGATGGCGGGGACTACGCCTGAGGTGTAGATGACTTGGTGGAGTTGGAAGTGGTAGTCGTGGCGTGTGGCGAACCAATGTGTGAGGGCGTCGTAGTAGTCGGGTGTGACGAGTGTGTAGCCGAAGACGCCGTGGTCGACGCGGCGTCGGAGGGCTTCGATGATGCAGGGTGCTGTGGCGAAGTCCATGTCGGCTACCCAGAGGGGTAGGACTCCGGGGCGGGAGTCCCATTTGTAGGAGCCGGTGTTGAGGCGTGAGGGTGTGTGGAGTGTCATCGGATGGTGATTTTGCAGTCGGCGGGGGCGAGGATGTGGGCGTCGGTGATGATTTGGCAGGGCTCGGGGAGTGAGATTGAGCCTGAGCGGGGGTTTTTGATTGAGACGGGTGTGGAGGTGAGTCGGGCCTGAAGTGTGGAGTCTTCGAATGCGAGGTCGGCTTCGGGGCCGAATGTGCAGTCTTCGAGGATGAGGTCGTGGCAGTAGCAGAGAGGTTGCGTCCCGTCGATGTGGCAGCGGATGAGGTGGAGCCGGCGGGAGTGCCATCCGAGGTATTCGCCGTTGAGTGTGGAGTCGTAGACGGTGACGTCTTCTGTGCCCCAGAAGGCGTCTTTGGAGTGGATTTGTGCGTTGCGGATGACGACGTTGCGTGTGTATTGGAATGAGTAGTTTCCTTCCTGGTGGTAGCGGTCGATGTCGATGTTCTCGCAGTGCATGAAGAGGTAGTCGGCTTGGCGGATGTCGCAGTCGCGGAGGCGAATGTTGCGGCAGTGCCAGAGTGTTTCGGCGGCGTCGGGTATTACGACGTTAGTGAGGTCGATGCCGTCCATTTCGCGGAACATTTTGGGGGCTTCGACGCGGGTGTCGCGCATGGTGAGGTCGCGTGAGTACCATAGTGCTGCTCGTGCTCCGGGTGTGAATAGGCAGTCGGAGATTGAGAATTTGTCGACGTGCCAGAAGGGGTATTTGCCTTCGAAGCGGCAGTGGCGTGCTGTGATGTCGGAGCAGCATTTGAGGGCTGATTCGCCGGCGTGGATTGTGACGTTATCGAGGGTGAGGTGGTGGGAGGCGAAGAGGGGGCGTTCGCCGCCGAATTCGGCGTTTTTGATTTCTTGCATGGGGGATTTTTGCTGGGGAGGGGTTATTGAGAGGGAGGAATTATCGCGAGGGAGGGATTATCTAATTCTTATAATTCTAATAAGTCTTATAATTCTGATAAGTCTTATAATTCTGATAAGTCTTATAA
>JAIDCC010000122.1 GCA_029056055.1 Duncaniella sp. | reverse complement strand
TTCACGCCGCTCCCCGCGCCCGCGGCCCCCCGCCGTCCTCCCGTCCGACCAGAGCCTGCCCCCCAACCCCGTCACCCTGCATCCCTTCCGGGTGGTGGGGCGGGGGAGGGATGTTGCTGCGGAAGCGGGGGCGCTTCACGGCGTCGAGGGTCGGCGGGCGGCTATTCCTCGTAGGTCACGGGGAGCACGCGCGTGATGGCGTTGTCGAGCGAGATGAGGGTCTCCGTGCCGGTCACGCCCGGTATCATCTGGATGCGGTTGTTGAGTAGCGACATCAGGTGCTCGTTGTCGCGGGCGAAGAGCTTGATGAGCATAGTGTAAGGCCCTGTGGTGAAGTGGCATTCCACCACTTCGGGGATTTTTTCGAGCTGCGGCACCACCTCGCGATACATCGCGCCGCGTTCGAGATTGACACCGATGTAGGTGCAGGTGCGGTAGCCGAGCACTTTGGGGTCGACGTTGTAGCCCGAGCCGGTGATGACATTGAGGTCTATCATGCGCTGTATGCGCTGGTGAATGGCGGCTCGCGACACGCCACATTCCTGGGCAACATCCTTCGAGGCTATGCGCGCGTTGCGCATCACGATGTCGAGGATTTTGCGGTCAAGATTGTCTATTTTCTCCATGTGTTGATAGTCGGATTTTTTTGATATGGTCCCGATAAAAGGGTAAAATCGTGGCAAATATACAAAAAAATCGTGAATACTCGCGCAATTTGCCAAGAAAAAGAGGATTTTTAACCAAAAATCGGGCCGAAATCACCGCGCGCCCGGCTGCTTCAGGGGCCGGAAACGACTCCTCGGTCGCTCCCGGCCCCTGATGATGCGTCAGAGCTGTTCGCCCCACTTGTGGGGGTGCTGTATGGGGCTCTTCGTGTTCCCCTCGCCAAACGAAAGTTTCTTCACGGGCAGCTCCTTGAACGAGTAGCCCAGACAGAATTGATTTGGCGTTTGCAGCCATCCGTCATAGAAAGGATAGTCGTAGTTATGCTCGCTCGGAAAGTTGACGCTCTTCGACCAGTAGCTCTCGAAATTGTCCTTCGACACCTGCGAGTCAAACGGCATCTGCATCTCGGCGCCACCCGAAGTGCCCAGATACGAACCATACCAATGAATATCGTGACTGTTTACATAAGTGATGATGGCCGCCTTGATTTTCTCCTCATACTTCAGTCGGCCCGAATCTTTCACGTAGAGTTGCACGTAATTGTCGTCGAGTGCGCCCGTCACGCCGTGGTTGGCGTTGTCGCCGCGCTTCACCCAGCCGTCGTGGCTCTTGTTGTCGAAACGCATCTTCGAGAAACCTGCACACTCGCTGTCGTAGCCCAGCGCATAATACCAGTAATGGCCTTTCGTCGTCGTGCCCACCACATATTTGTCCTGATTTGTCTCGAGGGCATACCCCGCCTGAGTGGGATACTCGTGAGCCGGCGACGCCATCACGGGCATGTAGAGATACTTCTTGCCGTCGGGGCCTGTCGAGATAAACGATTTCGGGTCGCCGTTCTTGTGGCCGTCGCTCCCAGCTTTCATCATGAAGTCGGCCAGCACGATTTTCTCCTCTACCAGGGGTTGCACTTTCTCGCGCAGGTAATCCTCGAAATACTTGTCGACGGCGGCACGGCGCTCGGGGTCGACTATGAAGTCGAGTATCGGCAGGAGATTGCCCTTGCCCTCGCTGTCGAGAGTGGCATAGCTCACCACCACCCACTTCGACGGACTCTCGCTCGAAAATTTCTCTTCCCACGAGGCGATGTCGGTATCGGCGTCGCCGCCCGTGGCCTTCACCATCTCGTAGTAGTGCGACACGTCCTGATACTCCGCCGTGTAGTCGCTCGCGTCGACCGACGGGTTGATATACGGACTGCTGTGCTTGCGCTGATACTGCTGGAGCCACGTCGTGGCCTTGTCGGTGCCGTTGTAGCGCAGCGTGATGTTGGCGCTCGCGTCGTGGCCCACCGAATTTTCGTAGGCATTCTCGCGTCGGGCGTAGATATAGATGTAGTTGCCGCCAAACGCTCCCTGCGTTATGACGTGCGTCCCGTAATGGTCGAGAAATTTCTTCACGCCTTCCTTGTCGTTGGCATACTGCTTGTAGGCGCCCGACCCCGGATTGTTCATGGCGTCGTTGGTGGTCTCGTCGAGCAGTGAGAAGAGTTCGCCCTTCGCCTTGATGTTTTCTATCCAGTCGGGATTGAGTTTCACTTCGGCCATCACTTTCGAGTAGTAGCCCAGATAGAACTCCGTGTTCTGTATGTTCTTGGTGCTCGCTTCCTGGCTGAACGTCGTGCTCCCCGTCAGGGCGTAGCCTCCGCCGCGTCCGAGCGCGCCAAGACCCACTTTCTGACACACGCGCTCCATCGTTTCCTCATAGCGCTCGCCTCCTATCTCAAACTCCACTCCCGTCTGCACGTTGTTCACGTTGTCCGACAGGTGGCTCTCAATCTGGCTGAAATCCATCACGGGATAGGTCACGTTGCCAAGCTCGCTCCACACTTTGGTGCCCTTGCCGATGTTGTAGGCATATTCGTTGACATCCGTCGGGCTGCTCCCGTGGGGGCGCACCACGAGTTTGAGCTCTTTCTTTACGGTCGGGTCAGACACCAGTTCGAGCGTCAGGTCATACACCGCCGGCACGTCCATCGCTGCCAGGTCGCCCTTATGCGAAAACGAGAGATAGCGCGTGGTGTCGGCGGCCGTCACCACTTCCACCTTCAGAGGAAATCCGTCGGGCACACCGGCCGTCACGTTGCGCTTCGTGCCGAGAAGGAGTCTGTACGACTCGATGTCGTCGGCATCCACAATCACCACACTGCGGCCGTTGGCCAGGTCGAGGCTCCCGTCCGTGAGGTCGGGAAGGTTTTTGTCGTCTATGAGTCCGGAGGTATTGTCGTCTGACGAGCACGCGCCCAGCGCGAGCGTCGCCAGTAGTATCGGGAAGAATTGCTTTGTCATCTAAATGATTGGTTGCAGATAAATTTTGTTTTGCAAAGTTACGCCGAATATTTGACTATCTCAAATCACCACGCTTTTTTAACATAATTACGTCTTGCAAATTAGGTTATATCAAAGCAGAGATTTGATATGAACTGATTTTCAAACTTACTTGCCTCATGCGCGGAAGGCCCGCTTCACGTTGCGCGAGATGATGGCCGAGGCAAAGGCAGTCAGTGCCGCCGTCAGCACCACGCCCGTCGCGAGCGCCGGCACCACAGTGCCTCCCTCTACGCCAAGCTCGGCCAGTTTCCCGCGCCAGAGTGCAGTGGCGCAGGCCGCGATGATGAATGCCCCCGCCGCCGTCGCGACGTTGATGGTGGCTATCAGACGCCGGTAGCGTGCCGAGAGGTCGGCGGGACGGTAGCCGAGCCCCATGAGGTCGGTGAGCCGCGTGCGGTTTTTCTGCAAGAGCAGATAGATGCTCAGCACAAGTATCGCGAACGCAAGCGCCGAAATCACAGCCCCGATGGCTATGATGATGCCCGTCAGGATGGTCAGAAAGAGCGCCACGCGCCCCGTGGCGCCATTGTCGCCCGCCGTCTCATACCCCTTTCCGGCGATAAACCTTTCAGGCTCGGCCGCCCCCGGGCGGTCAAGCCTGATGATGAGCCTCGAGGGGTTGTCTACGCCCTTCGCGGGCATGTCGCCAAACTCTCCGTTGGCCCACGTCATGAATTCCTCAGGCACGGCTATCGTATTGAGCCGCTTCGAAAAACCCACGATGCGCGCGTCAAACCATTGCTGTCTCCCCCCGCCGCTCACCGAAAGCCTGAGGGGCACCATCCCGACAAGCTCCTCCGAAATCTGCGGCAGTCCCCGTGTGGCCGCGAAACCGAAATTGTAGAGCGTCAGATAGTCTTTCGAAATGATTATCGGTATCTCCTTCGACTCCCCGGGCGTGTAGCCCCAGGCCGCCGGGCGCGCGTCGATGAACTCGTCGGGCAGCGACTCCAGAAACAGTTGCGTCGAAAACCCGCGGCCCCCCATGTTGAGCGCAGCTGCCACGTTGAAGCGGGCGGCTGTGAACGCGCCCACTTCCTCGGCCCATGGCTGAGCCTTGATTTCCTCTATTTCGGCAGCCGAGAAATCAAGTCCGCTCTCCGTGCCCCCCGTCAACCCCACCAGCCCGCTCACCGGTTTCGAAATCACCACGTAGTCGGCCTCCAGCTGCGAGTCTTTCCCGCCGTAGATGCTGCTGATGTCGCAGTAAAACTGTATCGCCACGAGGATTATCGCCATCCCCACCAGGTTGGCCAGCCCGTAGCCCGCTAATTGCGCCGCCGAAATGTTGGCGCGGAGCAGACGCCCCACCGCTTTTGTCTGTATGCTTTTCATTGAAGTCTTGCTTTTTGAAAATAGTTCGTTATCCGCCGAAGTTGTTTAAACTTTTTTCTTTTCGGAGATTTTATCAGATTTTTGAGATGATTTTCCACATCGAAGAGGGAGTGTAGCGAGCTACACGACCGATGAGAGGTGAAAAATCAGCCAAAAAGATGATGAAAGACCCGAAAAGAGGTAGTTTTTTCAACTTCTACCTTAATGAATTTTTTCACCGTAAAAAAGTTTAAACAACTTCAGTTCAGAGATTCAGAAGCCTGAACGAAGGGAGTGAAATCTTGTTGCCAACCGATGTCGCTATCACCGACGCCTCCTGCCTGGCGGCCTCGCGTGCTATCATGGCGCCCACGGCAGCGTTGTTGCGCGCGTCGAGATGACTCACTGGCTCGTCTATCAGCAGAAAACTGAACGGCTGACACAGTGCCCTCACTATCGCCACCCTCTGCTGTTGCCCCACAGAGAGCTGCGCCGCCTTCCGTGAGGCCTTTCCGTCGAGTTCGAGCTCGCGCAGACGCTCCATGATTTCGTCGTGGGTCAGAAACCCCGTCAGCGCGTTCTTCACCTCAATGTTTTCCATCACCGTCAGTTCCCCGAACAGACGCATCTCTTGCGGCAGGTAGGCCAACTGCGTGCGCCGCAGCTCACACCAGTCGTCGATGCCGAGTGTCCGGATGTCGCGCCCGTCCATCTCGATAGTCCCGTCGTAGTCGGTGCGCGCCCCGTAGATGTAGGCGCAGAGCGACGACTTTCCCGTCCCGCTCTCTGCCTCGATGATGTAAGCCTCGGGGCGCTCAAACCTCACCTCCTCGCGAAGCCACACCTCCGACGAAGCCACAGGCTCCTCTCCCTCGCTCCCGCGAAACACCACCGGGAGCACTCTCTTCAGACTTATATTGTTAAGTTTCATTTTATCGTTGTTTTTCTTTGTCAGACAGCAGCCACGCACGTGCCACTCCCTGTCTTGACTGCAAAATTAGCGAAAACCATCCACACTGCAAAGTTAACTCAAAAAATCGCCTCCGCACTGCGATAATCCCCGTTTCCCCGCCTCTTCCCCCCACAGGCGGCAAACGCCGCCCCCCGCGCGTCCGCGGTTTGTCTTCGGGTGGTTCTCGCCCCGCCGCGTCCCAGCGGCCTCCGCC
>JAIDCC010000121.1 GCA_029056055.1 Duncaniella sp. | reverse complement strand
GGACGGGGGTTACTTTTCGTCGGGGATGTCTTCGTCGTCTTCGGTGTAGACGTCGTCGCCATACATGAAGGGGTCGTCTTCGTCGAGCATACGCCCTCCGGCGTCGTCGAGCGAGTCGTCCCATTCTTCTTCGTCGAAATCTTCGGGAGTTTCGTCATCGTCGGGGAGTCCGGCGTTTTCGAAGATGAATTCGTCTTCTTCGCGCACGCGGTGGTGACCGTCGAGGGGGCGGTGGGTGATGGGCGCCACTTCGATGCGGTTTCGTTCGTCGGTGATTTCGGCCCAGAGCATGTCTTTGAGTTCGGTGAGACCGAAGCCTGTCACGGCCGAGATGAAAACGTGCGGGATGCCTTCGGGAAGGGTCTTGGCGATTTCGTCGCGCAGCTCGTCGTCGAGCATGTCGCTTTTCGAGATGGCGAGCACTCGGGGCTTGTCGGAGAGCTGGGGGTTGAACTGTTCGAGTTCGTTGGAGAGGATTTCGTATTGCTCCTTGATGTCGTCGGCGTCGGCGGGCACCATGAAGAGCAGCACGGCGTTGCGCTCGATGTGGCGGAGGAAGCGCAGACCGAGGCCTTTGCCTTCGGATGCGCCTTCGATGATGCCGGGGATGTCGGCCATGACAAACGAGCGGTTGCCGCGGTAGTCGACGATGCCGAGCTGGGGCTCCATGGTGGTGAAGGGATAGTCGGCAATCTTGGGACGGGCGGCCGAGATGGCGCTGAGCAGTGTGGATTTGCCCGCGTTGGGGAAGCCTACGAGACCTACGTCGGCGAGGAGCTTGAGCTCGAGAATCACCGATTTCTCGATGGCCGGCTCGCCGGGCTGGGCGTAGCGCGGAGTGCGGTTGGTGGCGCTTTTGAAGTGCCAGTTGCCGAGACCGCCGCGCCCTCCTTTGAGGAGTTTAACTTCCTGGCCGTCGTCGGTCACTTCGCAGAGGAATTCGCCGGTTTCGGCGTCAAACACCACGGTGCCGCAGGGCACGTCGACAATGACGTCCTCGCCATCCTTACCGAACGAACGACCTGCACCGCCGCTCTCCCCGTTGCCGGCAAAAATGTGTCGGCGGTAGCGCAGAGGCAGGAGCGTCCACATGTGGGAATTGCCGCGGAGAATGATGTGGCCGCCGCGACCCCCGTCGCCGCCGTCAGGGCCTCCTTTGGGCACATACTTTGCGCGGTGGAAGTGGCGCGAGCCGGCGCCTCCTTTGCCTGAGCGGCATAACACTTTGACGTAGTCAATGAAATTTGAATCGGCCATAAGTAAGTTCTAAAAATAAAACGATAATGTGAAGAAAAATTCTTGAACAATAAAACTCGTTCTTTTTGGATGCTTCGTGCTTGTCACTCGGTCTTTCTCGACAAGCTCGAAAGCGCTACGCGATGATGTGTAGCGCGGCTACACTCCTTCGTTCCGCGCTTGAATCATCTCAAAAATAACTTCCTTTTATATGTTCATTTATTTTTCTCACTTACTTATCTGAATTGATGATTATTAGTGTGAATAGGTGAGAAGGGAAGAGGGTCTGGACGAGCCTCCGAAACTATAACGCTTCGTGAGGCCAAAAAGTTAGCGCAGGGAGCTTACGTGTTCCATCAGGCGGCAGGCGTGGCGGAAATCGTCGTGCGAGCCGATGTCAATCCATGTCCCGGCGATGGGCATGAATCCCACGCGGCCTCCGGCTGAAATCACTTGCTCGATGAGGTCGGGGGCGTCGGTGCGGGTGTCGGCGGGGAGCGAGAGCAGCAGCGAGTTGCGGAAAATGTAGATGCCGGCGTTGGCCTGGAAACTGAGCGAGGGTTTTTCCTCGATGGCGGTGACGCGCGAGCCGTCGGTGGCGAGCACTGCGTAGGGCACCGAGAGGTTGTAGGGTGTCGTGGCTATGGTGATGTCGTTGTCTTGGTCGACGTGGCGCAGATAGAGGTCTTCAAACGAGACGGAGGTGAGCAGGTCGGAGTTCATCACGATGGTGTGGCCTTCGACGGGGAGCGGCGCGAGGCGTGCGGCGCCGATGGTGCCGAGAAAGCGGGGTTCGCGGATGCAGTTGACACCCGTGTCGGCGAAGTGGGCGATGAGCTGGTCGGCAAGGTAGTTGACCGTCACATAGATGTTTTCCACTCCGGCGCGGCGCAGGGCTTCGATGTTGTAGTCGATGATGGCCTTTTCGCCCACGCGGAGGAGCGGTTTCGGGGTCGAGAGAGTCAGGGGGCGCAGCCGTTCGCCTTTGCCTCCGGCCATGAGGATGGCGCTGACCGGCAGGAGGGTAGAGGTCTCGTCGGTGTTGATGAGGCGCACGAGGCGGCCGTCGGCATCAAGCACGGGGATGAGGCGCAAGCCGCGGCGGCGCAGCGCGCGCAACGCACGCACATCGGTATCGTCGGCGCGCAGAAAGCTGAAGCGTCTGAACATCGCGTCGGTGACGCTGTCCGATAGGCTCACCTCGCGCAGCAGGGCGCGACGGATGTCGCCGTCGGTGAGCGTGCCCGTCACGCGGCCGTCGGCATCGGTCACGATGAGGGTCATCACTTTGCCCGACAGGTCGTTGAGGCGTCGGAGCGCGTCAAAGAGGGTCGAGTCAGATGTTATGAGATGTGAGTGCATTGGCTATGTGTTCGGCTATGGTCCAGTCAAGAGGTGTGTCGAGGTCTACCGAGCGTTCGCGGGGCATTTCGAAGGGTATGCGCACGTCAAATTCGCCGAGCCCTTTCGCGCGGAGAGCGTCGGGCGAGATGACGTAGACGGCGCCGTTGTATTGCCACGCCTTCGGAGCGTCCTGCCGACGTGTGAGGCGGCCTGAGCCTTTCGACACGTGGAGCACGCCGTCGGCATCTGTCTCGAAGCAGTCGTAATAGGGGTTGCAAGCGGCTTCGCTGACGCTGACCACCATGTCTACCCCGGGGCGGAAGAGGGCCAGCGCGCCGCGGATGTCATCGGGGGTGCGAAGGGGCGACGTAGGTTGGAGGAGCACCACTTTGTCATAGCTGAGGCCTTGTGCGTCGGCCCAACGCATCACGTCGAGCATCACCTCGCGCGACCCTACTTTGTCGCCGCCGAGACAATCGGGGCGGAGGTAGGCCACGGGGAGGCCGCACTGTCGGGCCACCGCGAGGATTTCGTCGTCGTCGGTCGAGAGTATCACACGCTCCGCGGGCGCTACGGCCAGAGCTGCGTCGATGGTGTAGGCTATGAGGGGGCGTCCGCAAAACTCCTTGATGTTTTTGCGGGGAATGCCCTTGCTGCCTCCGCGGGCCGGGATGATGTAGAGGGCGGTGTCGGCGTCAGACGATGTCATGGAATTTCTTTGATGAGAGGGTTTCGAGGGGTGTCTCGGCGATGGCCTTGACCATGAGGTCGAGGGTGTCGGGCTGAGAGTAGGGGTTTGTGGCTTGTCGCGCGCGCTGTTGGCCTTCGGGCGAGAGGGCGTAGCGGAGCGCCTCGGCAATGGCTTCCTTGGAGTCGGCGCAGTGGATGACAGAGTCGGAGGCGAGGCGGCCGCGCTGACGGATGCCGACGTCTACCGTGGGTATGCCCATCGAGGGCACTTCCACGATGCCGCTCGACGAGTTGCCGGCCACGACTTTCACGTAGCGCAGCGCCGAGAGATAGCGCCGCTTGCCGAGCGAGGGGATGACGCGCACTCTCTCGGGGTGACGGCGCCCGTATTCCTCGATGAGGGGGATGATTTCACGCCCGGCGGGGTCGTTGTTGGGATACGTGATGATGACGCGGCTGTCGGGAAATTCCGAAAGGGCATCAAGCAGGGCTGTGGCGCGCATCGTGGGTGTGGCTCCGGGTGTGTCGAGCGTCACGGGGTGGTATGTGACGAGGATGGCCCTGTCGCCCAGCTCCATGCCGATGCTTTCTTCGAGCTCGTTGCGTGTGAGCAGCGGTTCGTGGAGTATGTTGTAGACTCCTATTGCTCCGGTGTTTATCACCCTCTGCGGCTCTTCGCCCATGGCTATGACGCGGCGGCGGTAGGGCTCGGCAGCCGTGAGGTGGAGCGAGGCCATTTTGGTGATGGCGTGTCGGATTGAGTCGTCTACGGCGCCTTCTGAGATTTCGCCGCCTGCTATGTGGACTATCGGGATGCGGAGCATCAGGGCGGCTGTGGCGGTGGCGAGCATTTCGAAGCGGTCTCCCAAGATTACGATGAGGTCGGGGCGCAGTGTGTCGAGGGCTTCGGCCATCGCGGTCTGACACGCGGCCATGGCCTTCACTGCGTCGAGCGGGGTGTCGGTCTCGGCCGGCATGGGCACGGTGACAATGTCTGTAAACCCGTCGGCGCGGATTTCGTCGATGGTGTTGCCATAGCGGGGCGAGAGGTGCATGTTGGTGGCGAGCACTGTCACTTGGCAGTCGTCACGCTCACGGAGTGCGCGTGACGGGCCGCTCAGTAGTCCCCAGTCGGCGCGTGTGCCTGTGGCTATGGCTATTTTTCTCATTGTCTCGTGGTTTTCGTTAAAAGGTTGTGCGGGCGTCGCGGGTCAATACTCTCTTGCTCCGAAGATGCGCGACCCGATTCTCACCATGTTGGCGCCTTCCTCGACGGCAATCTGCCAGTCGTCGCTCATGCCCATGCTGACGATGTCGCACCCTTCGGGGAGGGCGGCGCGGATGGCGCGGAAATCGGCGCGGATGCGGTCGGTGTCGTCGACGTTCGAGGCCATGCCCATCACGCCTCTCACCCTGACGGCGTCGGCCAGCTCTTCAATCTCGCCCGAGGCGAGGAAGTCGCGCAGCTCGTCGGGGGTGAAGCCGAATTTCGTTTCCTCTTGCGCCACGTGGAGCTGGAGCAACACGTCGGTACGACGCTGCTGACGGCGTGCCTCGGCGGCTATGGCGCGAAGCAGCCGCGGGGAGTCTACCGAGTGGATTAGCGCGGCGTGGCTCACGACGGGGCGCACCTTGTTGGTCTGAAGATGGCCTATGAAGTGCCATTGTGTGTCGGCGGGCATGAGCGGCGCCTTGGCCTGGAGTTCCTGTGCGCGGCTCTCGCCAAACACCCGCTGCCCGGCGTCGTAGGCTTCGCGCAGCGCCTCCACGGGATGAAATTTCGACACAGCCACGAGCGTCACCCCTTCGGGGAGCTCGTGGCGGAGTGCCTCAAGTTCGGTTTTTATCATTCGGCGGGGGTGTCAGATGTTTTAGAGCCGAGGGCGGCGTCGTAGACATCCATGATGAGGGTCTCCTGAATGGTGTTTATCTCAAAGTCGGCCATGGTGCCTTTCATGCCGTCCATAAAGTTGTCGTAGGCTTCCTTGAACGAGTCGGCGCTCACCAGAATCTGCGAGATTGATTTCTTCTCGACAGCGGTCTTTTCGTCGAGCGTGATGAAGGCCACCTTGACGAGATACCATTTGTCGCCGGTGTGCTGACGGAAAATTTCGGCTATTTTCGTGCGCTTAACGGCCGAAATCGAGTAGTCGGAGGTGAAGTGGGCTATTTCTTCAGATATGCGTGCTTCCGCTTCGGTGAACGACAGTGCGTCTACCATGTAGGCTTCGGTGACTTTTTTCTGCTGACCGTTTTCGAGGGTCTTGTCGTAGCGCACCTTTGTTTCAAACCAATTTGCCATTGCGTTTTGGGTGTGTGATGTTGAGTGGTATGGATGTGATTTTTTCGAAATGCAAAAATAGTAAAGTTTTCCGATGTGTGCAAATTTTCCTTTCCACCGTGACTGATGACTATTTTTTAGTGTTAAATTTGTCATATTGCTACGAAATAGCTTGCATAAATGCCACGAATTTACTAAATTTGCGCGTTAATTATGCACGGCGACGACGGACTCCCGTCTGCGTCCTATTATTATTAATGTATACCTTCTAAAACATGCGCAAACTTTATACACTTCTCGTGATGCTTGCCGTAGCCCTCGGTGCGGCTGCTCAGCTCCCCTCGGTGACTGTCAAGGACCTCGAAGGCCGTTCGGTCGATACCGCGACCCTTTCGAACGACGGAAAACCTTTCACCATCAGCTTTTTCGCCACATGGTGCAAGCCTTGTCTGCGAGAGCTCAAGGCCATCGCCGAAGTCTATCCCGACTGGCAGGACGAGACCGGTATGAAAATGTATATCGTCTCTATCGACACGTCGCAAAACGCCTCGAAGGTGAAGCCTCTCGTCGATGCCGAAGGCTGGGAGTATGAAACCCTCCTCGACTCAAACAGCGACTTCTTCCGCGCGCTCGGTATTCAGAGCGTGCCCCACATGCTCGTGCTCGACGGCAAGGGCAACATCGTCGAAAGCCACTCGGGCTACACCGATGGTGCCGAAGACGAAGTCATCAAGAAAATCCGTTCGCTCTCGCAGGAGTAAACCATACCATCTTTATCCAACGCTCTTAGAATGAAGTTCGTTAGAAAACTTCCGCTCATATCTGCACGCTGCTTCGCGGCCGGTGCGGTCATAGCCGGCGCGGCACTTTCGGCATCGGCCATCACCATCGGTGGCAACGACGGCGGCGTGGCTCTCCACGGCTCGGTGCAGTTCACCGGCCTCTTTCCCGAAGACGACGAGGCTATAGGCACCGAACACTCCACGCATCCCTTGCTCTTCAATTCGTATGCCGACCTCAATATGATTTCGAAGTATGTCGACGCCGGCATCCGCCTTGAATTCATGAAGTGGCCCCTCCCCGGTTTCGACCCCGATTTCAAAGGCTGGGGTGTGCCTCACGTCTATGTCAAAGGCCGCGTCAAGGGTTTCGAGCTTACGGGTGGAACTTTCTACGAACAATTCGGCTCAGGCTTCATCCTGCGCACCTATGAGGAGCGTTCGCTCGGCATCGATAACTCCATCCTTGGCGGCCGCGTCAAGTGGAACGGCGTGCAGGGCATCACCATCACCGCCCTCGGAGGTCTGCAACGCTGCTACTGGGACTGGAAAAAGAAGTCGCAGGTCTATGGCGCCGACGCTACGGTAGAAATCTCCACGCTTGCCCCTTCGCTCTCTAAGCGCGGCATCAGTTGGACTGCCGGAGTCAGCTACGTGCTCAAGCATGAAGACGAACAGGATGTCTTCATCCCCGGGTCTGACATGCGTCTCAATCTTCCTACCAATGTCTCGGCTTTCGATGTGCGTTCCGAACTCCGCAAAGGTGCGTGGGGCGTGATGGCCGAAGCTGCGTGGAAGGGGCAGGACCCATCGTTTGACAACAATTACACCTACGGCCACGGCTCGGCCTACATGCTTTCGGCTTCCTACTCGCGCTCGGGCATGAGTGCGCTCATTCAGGCCAAGCGAAGCGAAAACATGGCATACCGTTCGCAGCGCATGGCGTCGGGTACGGCGGCGTTTCTCAACAATATGCCCGCTTTCGCCTACCTCCACACCTATTCGCTCCCCGCGCTTTACCCCTATGCCACACAGGCCGCTCCCGGCGAATGGGCTTTCCAAGGGTCGTTTGCCTACACTTTCAAGCGCCGCACTCCGTTGGGCGGAAAGTATGGCACCAAGGTGAAAATCAACGCCTCTTACATCCGCGGTCTCGACCGCAAGCTCGACGCTCCTCTCCTCGAGGGCTCAAACGTGCTCTACGGCACCGACTGGGGCTCGACTTCCTTCTTCGGAATGGGCAAGGAGTTCTATCATGACTTCAATATCCAAATTGACAAGAAATGGAGCGCCTCTGTCTCGCAGCTGTTCATGTATATGAATCAGAACTACAACAAGACCGTCGTTGAAGGTAAGGGCGGATTAATCCACGCCAATATCTTCGTGGTCGACACGAAGTGGCGCATGAACCGCCGTCTCACCCTGCGCAACGAGCTGCAATATCTCCACACCCGTCAGGACCAGAAAGACTGGGCCTATGGATTGCTTGAGCTTTCCATCGCCCCCTATCTGATGATTTCGATTTCGGATATGTGGAATTGCGGCGACACGGGCACACATTATTATATGGGTGGTGTGGCCGGCACCTATCGCGCCAACCGTCTGATGCTTTCCTACGGCCGCACACGCGCCGGCTTCGACTGCTCCGGCGGTGTCTGCCGCTACGTCCCGGCTTCGCGCGGTGTCAACCTCACCTACGTCTACAATTTCTAAGTCGCAGACACAGGCTGCTACTCTCCACTCACTTCTCACTACTCTCTTCTCTTAATCTCAATCTCCACTTTCTCTCTCCATCCGCTATGATAAAGAAACTTCTCGGCCTCCTTGGCCTCTTCAGCTTTCTCGCCGTCACCCCGGCTTGCTCCGACATTGATTCCGACAACCGTCTCATCGAAGTCGAGGCCGCCACTGCGGTGCGCAACGTAGTAATCGAAGACTTCACCGGGCAGAACTGCATCAACTGTCCCGACGCCCACGCCGTGCTCGAAGCTCTCGTCGAGCAGTATGGCGCCGAGCATGTCATTCCCGTCAGCATCCACGCCGGTTCGTTCGGCATGTCTACCTCTATGACCAACTATGACCGTGGTCTGGTGTGTCTCATGCAGCCCGAAGGAAACCAATTGCAGAACGTCTACGGCGAGGTCAATTCGTGGCCCATCGGTGTTATCGACGGTCGCGGCGGCTTTGTCTCTCACGACACTTGGGCGCAGCTTGTCCGCGTAGAGCTCGAGCGTACCTCCGAGGCCGCGGTGAAAATCTCGGCTTCCTATGACGAGGCCGCAAACAAAGCCGTCATCAAAACCGTTGTAACTCCGTATGCCGACCTCGACGCTACGCTCAAAATCTGGGTGCTCGAAAGTTCGATTATCGCCCGCCAGCGCAATGCCGAAGGTCTCGTGCCCGACTACCGCCACGACAATGTATGGCGCGCCACGGTGACGCCCCTCGAAGGCGAAGCAGTCACCCTCACCGACGGCAGCGAAGCCTCGTTCTCCCACTCTATCGAGCTCCGCAACATGGAAAAAGAGCGTTGGGTGGCCGAAAACCTCTCGTTTGTGGCCATTCTCGCCACCCCCGACGGCTACGTCAACGCTGCCCGTTGCTCGCTCGCTACAGGTAAGTGATGCCCCGACGGCCGCCGCGGTCAACGTCTCCCACTCCCGGCATGAATTCTCCCTCACGATTCGTGCCGGGCATACATAGATAATCCTCAAAACTCAACTATATGAAGAAACTCTACTCTTTTCTCGCTCTCTCGATGCTCGCTCTCGCATCGCAGGCTGCCGATCTGAAGTTCTGGATTGGCTCTACCGAAATCACCCCCGGGCAGACCGTGACCTATAATAAGGTTGAAACCGACGATTTGGGTGGCACCTACGAAGTAAAGATGGCCCCCTCTGTATATGTTTCATCAAGCACTGCCAATACGTTGACCATCACGGCTGTCTGCACTTCCGGCCAGTTTGTCAATATGTGCTGCGGCGGCCAGTGCAAGTCGGGCACCACCGTGGTGAAAGACAACATTTCTGTTGCCGCCAACCAGAAGCTCAATCTTGACTTCGATTGGATTGAGTATTTCGACGACCTGTCGGCTCTCCCCGTCATAACTACCGACTTTACAGCCACCGACGGCTCTGCCTCCGGCTCGTTTAAGCTCGTGATGGACCCCGCTACCTCGTCGCTCACGCTCATCGAGACCGGCGACGCCGTTTCCTATGGTCCCGAGGGCATTTCCTACTTCGCCAGCGCTCCCTCGCAGCTCTCGCTCTACTCAATCACCGGTGCTCAGGTGCTTTCTACCCGCGTTGACGGTCAGGGCACGATTTCCACACATTCACTCCGCCCCGGTCTCTACATCTATTCGCTTCGCGGCGCTGCCAAGCTCACCGGCAAAATCTATGTGAAGTAACCTCTTCCCTTGATTGAAAAAACTTAAGTAAGTGAGAAAAATAAATGAACAGATAAAAGGAGGTTATTTTTGAGATGATTCGAGCGCGGAATAAGGGAGTGTAGCCGCGCTACACGACCGAGTGACAAGCGCGAAGCATCCAAAAAGAACGAGTTTTATTGTTCAAGAATTTTTCTTACAGATCTCGTTTTATTTTTAGAACTTACTTAAAATAAACACAGAAAGATGAAAAAATCTTTACTCTCGCTTGCAGTGCTGGCCGGATTGGCCCTCTCTGCTCAGGCTGCCCCGATTGGCCGTCTCAACTCCGGCCTGCGTGCAACCGAAGCCGGGGTTGCGCAGTTCTCTGCCGTCACCAACCCTAACCGTGGCACCGTCGTCTTCAAAGCTCCTCAGAAAGAGGACGCTGCCGCTCCCGACTCCTACACCCTCACCTATGCCGAAGGACCTTATTATGCCCTCGGCCTGAATGGTACGGCTATAGGCGACAAGGTGGGTCAGTTTATGGAGATGACTCCTACCAACACTACAGAACTTGCCGGAAATCAGATTGCGAAGTTCCAGTTCTACACCGGTCTTCGCAACGGCACCCAGATGAACTACGTAAATCAGTACAGCTTCCTCATCATCGATGGTGCCGACGGGAAGACCGTGCTCTACGAACAGGCTTACACTGTTGACACCGGCACTCAGCCTTTCGCTCTCAATACCATTACCCTTGACGCACCTTTTACTATCGAAGCCGGTAAGGATTACCTCGTAGGATGCTATGGTGTGCTCCGCAGCCCCAGCGACATGACAATCGTCACTGACGGTGCAGCTGAGAACCAACTTGGTGGTATTGTCGGTACGGTGGTGAATGGTGCATGGGACTTTTTTGACCTTGTAGGTTCCGGCTATGGCACCAACTGTATCGCCGCCATCATCGAAGGCGAGACACTTCCCAAGAACAGCATCTCTATCGAAGGCATCGACATCGTTCCTACTGCCAAGACCAACACACCCTACACGGCTGAAGTCTATTTCGCTAACCGTGCCGCTAACGACGTGGAAACCGTTGAGCTTACCTACACCCTCGGCACCAACGCCCCCGTCACCGAAACCTTCACCCTCGCCACTCCTCTCAAATCGAATAAGGAAGGCTACGTGACCATCGAAGGTCTCACCTACGCTAACGAAGGAACGGTTTCGCTCGTTGTTTCGCTCGACAAGGTCAATGGCGAAGTCAACACTTCCGCATCGCCCGCCGGTAAAGTCGACATTACCTTCCTCGAAAACGGCTTCACCAAGAACGTTGTGTGCGAAGAGTTCACCGGCACCTGGTGCGGCTATTGCCCTCAGGGTATCGTAGGTATCGAAACCATGATGGAAGAAGTGCCTGCCGGCACGTTTATCCCTGTTGCTATCCACATCAACAGCGACCCCATGCGCGCCAAGTCATGGACTGATATGGTCGATGTTTACAGCGACGGCTCGGCTCCTGCAAGTGTTGTCAACCGCACCTACAGCGTGTTCCCCGTCTACGACTATCTCCGTTCGGCCTACAACTACGTCAGCGCAATCGCTGCTCTCGCCAACGTCAACGCCATCACAGCCAAGTGGGCTGCTCCCGATGTCTCTTCTACCGGCGCACTCTCCTACAAGGTTCTCGACGTGAACGTCTCTGCCGAATTTGCCATCAACCTCGCCAACTCTCCCTATCAGCTCGCATTTGCCGTCACCGAAAACGAAGTAGGTCCCTACAACCAGACCAACAATTATGCCGGTGGCCAGCTTGGCGAGATGGGTGGTTGGGAAAAACTCGGTTCTTCGGTCAAGACCATCTACAACGACGTAGCCCGCTACCTTGACGGCTTCCCCGGCCTCGAAGGTTCGCTCCCCGCAAAGGTTGAGAAAGGCACCGTCTACGAATACACCCACACCATCGACACCTCTTCTGCCAACATCCGCAACCGCGATGGCAAGCACTGCGACGTCGTTGTCTACATCGTCAACTCTCAGACCGGTGTAATCGAAAACGCCCGTGTCATCAAGGCCGAAGAAATCGAACTCAGCGACGTCTCCGCTATTGAAGACGTAATCGCCGGCGACGACAACGCTCCCGTCGAATACTTCACCATCGAAGGCCGCCGCGTCGACAACCCCGCCAACGGTCTCTACATCCGTCGTCAGGGCAACAAGGTTGAGAAAGTCGTTCTCTAATCAGATTCTCCCTCGGGTGGCCTGATTCTCCGGCAGCAATTTTGCTGCGTAGCAATCCCGCCACCTCCTGAACCCCTCTAAAGTGCCGCCTCAGACTCCGCTCCGAGGCGGCACTCTTTATTTCGAAAGGTTTCTATTATAACTAAAATTTAGTCAATAACACTCTTTTTAATTCTTATAGCGAAATTTTTTATCCAAACACTTGCACGATTTGGAAATAGTTGCTAACTTTGCACTGCAAAACGAAAGCAACCCGCTTTCGTCGAGCCTCTCAAATAAACCTTGGTGTGGTAGTTCAGCTGGTTAGAATACCTGCCTGTCACGCAGGGGGTCGCGGGTTCGAGTCCCGTCCATACCGCTGAGGAGAGAGGAGAATGAGTAAAGATTAGTCTTCGGACTATGCATTTACTCATTCTTTTTTTATACCCTCCCCACACCCTCGTCCGGTTCCTACCTGCAAATCAAGGGTCAGTAGATATTTTCGGTTGGTCTCAATATAAATTTTATCCATAAAATTTGTATCTTTGCGCATGGAACTAACG